>CAYRFC010000181.1:0-4736 GCA_964423365.1 uncultured Oscillospiraceae bacterium | reverse complement strand
AATACTGCCAGCAAAAGTGCTTGACCTTCGTACCATACCAGGGTTTATACTAACCACAGAAGTAAACGAACGGCAAAAACCTGGAAATGGTGCCAAACATGAAGCCCCTCAAAGCGTATGCCAAACAATTTTACCGGGAGACGAAGGAACTCATCACCCTGAAAGGGCTGGGTTTCATTCTGCTGGGCACGGCCATTCTCTCCTTCGGGCTGCACAACATCCATCAGCAAACCGCCCTTACAGAGGGTGGCGTGCTGGGCCTGATTCTCCTGCTGAATCATTGGTTTGGGCTGCCGCCGGGCCTTGTGTCGCCGGTGCTGGATATCCTTTGCTACTGGGCGGCCTTCCGTGCCCTGGGTAAGAATTTCCTAAAGCTCTCTCTGCTCTCCTCCCTCAGCCTGGCGGGCTTTTTCACCCTGTGGGAGCAGTTTCCCCCTCTGCTGCCCAACCTCACAGACCTGCCGCTGGCCGCCGCTATTTTGGGCGGGCTGTTTGTGGGCGTGGGTGTGGGGCTGGTGGTGCGCCAGGGTGGCTCCACGGGCGGCGACGATGCCCTGGCCCTGAGTATCTCCAAGGCCACCCGCTGCCGCCTCTCCACGGCCTATCTCGCCACCGACTTCACCGTTCTTCTGCTCTCCCTCAGTTACATCCCTCTCCGCCGCATCGTCTTCTCGCTCGTCACCGTGCTCCTCTCTTCCTTTGTCATTCAGCTTCTGCAAGGTCTGGGCCGCGGCCCGGCTAAACTATCCGGGCCGCAGGAGCACCCGGCGGACTGAACCAAACAAAGCAGCAGGGTATTCCCCTGCACCCGGCCCGGCCTTTGCCAAAGGGCTGGGTTTTCTGCGCCAGGGCCAAACACAAAGGAAAGGGTTCATTTGGCAGGTAGAACAGAGAATGTGCTGTGCAAAGGAGGAGGGCTGCCATTGCTGTCCAGAGTGACGGGGCGCAGCTTCGTGCTTTTTGGCAGGCTGCCGTTTGCCATTCGGGTGGCCCTGCAGGCGAAAAAGCAAGAATTCTGTCGTCCATAAAAATGAGGCAAACAAACGATTTCACTGGAAATTTTGGGCAATATAGTGTACACTACATAACGGTGTTATGCTTGGTTTAATTTGTGCTGTGCGTTGCGCGCAGTAGAATACAAAGACGGAGTGTGAGAGAATGGCAGCAAAACGCCCGCAGCGCCAGGGGAAAAGGCGTAAGAGCATAAAGGGAAAGATTTTGGGGTCTACGGCGCTGGCCGTGCTGGTGCTGGTGCTGGCTTCGGCGGGCATCATGGTGTATTCCACCACCAACCTCACCACCACCATTCTGCTGGACAGCCTGCAGCCCATGGCCCGCGAGGCCGCCAAGACGGTGGAGGGAAACCTGCACCTTTTGGCCGACCGCACCATGAGCCTTGCGGCAGACCCCAGGCTGACAAGCCCCGAGGCCGACGAGGCCGCACGCAAGGTGGCGCTGCAGGAGGCAAGGCAGCTGTACGAGTTTATCAGCCTGGGGCTATACAGCCTGGAGGGCACGCTGGTGGGCGGGGAGGGTGAGGCCAGCCTGGCGGGCGACCCCATGTTCAGCATGCTGGCTGAAACCGATAACCTCACGGTGGACGACCCCCACAGCATGGATGGACAGCTGGCTATCAGCATGGGCATGCCGGTGAAGCAGGATGGCAACACGGCGCTGTATCTGGTGGGCAACTACAAATACGACGCGCTGGCCGACGTGGTGGGCGCCATCAATGTGGGGCGCAGCGGCCAGGCCATCATCATCAACCAGGACGGCGTGATTGTGGCCCACCCGGACGCCCAAATGGCCGGCGGCGGCTACAATGTGTATGAGCTGGACGCGGGAAAGAGCGAGCAGGCGGTGTTTGACCGCATGATTTCCGGCGAGACGGGCTCTGCCACCAGCCGCATAAACGGAGAGCGCTCCTTCGTGGCCTTTTCCCCGGTGCGCGGCACCCGCTGGTCGCTGGCCATTCAGGTGCCGGTGAACGACTATATGCGCCTGGCCTACCAGGCCATTCTTCAAATTTTTGCCGTGGCCTTTGTGATGCTGCTGGTGACCCTGTTTGTGGTGTACCGGCTGTCTAAAAAGATTTCGCTCTCTCTGGGGCAGGCCACCCAGCGAATAGAAAAGCTGGCCGACGGCGACCTGCGCAGCGAGGTGGAGGTGGCCGAGAGCCGCGATGAGCTGGAGGTGCTTTCGAAATCTTTGAAAAACACGGTGGGCAATGTGAACACCTACCTCTCGGAGATTGAGGATATTTTGGCCCACCTGGCCCGCGGGGATTTGAATGTGGAGGCGGGCAGCGATTTCCGCGGCGACTTTGTGGTGATTAAGGACTCCCTCACCCACATCATTGCCTCGCTGAACGGCACCATGCAGCAGCTGAATGCCGCCACAGGCAGGCTCTCGGGCACAGCGCAGCTTTTGGAAAGCCAGTCCGGCCAGCTGCATTCCGCCTCCATGCGCCAAAACGACGCCGTGTCTCAGCTGGTGGGCGAGGTGGAGAATGTCAAGAGGAATGTGGACGTTGTCTCGGACAACACCGGAGAGACAAAGCAGCGCATGCAGGCCATCTCCGAAACCATAGCCGACGGCACCGCGCGGATGCAGGAGCTGCTGGACGCCATGGATGCCATCAGCCGCAACGCGAATGACATCTCGAAGGTGAGCAAGATGATTGAGGACATCGCCATGCAAACCAACATTCTGGCGCTCAATGCCTCGGTGGAGGCGGCCCGGGCCGGGGCGGCGGGCAAGGGCTTTGCGGTGGTGGCCGAGGAGGTGCGCAACCTGGCCAGCAAATCGGCCGAGGCGGCGCAAAACACCACCGAGATGATAGGCATCTCGCTGCACAACATTGAAAATGGCGTGGCCCTGGCCGGGGAAACCTCCGGCTCTCTGGAGCAGATTTCCGAGGAGTCCGGCGCCATTGCCACCATCACCGACCAGCTCGCGGATTCGGTGCAGACGCAGAAGCGGTCTCTTGAGGAAATAACCCAGCAGATGGAGGAGATTTCCATGGTGACCCAGCAAAACATGCAAAGTGCCGAGCAGACCGCCGAGGCCAGCGGGGTACTTTCGGACGAGGCGGCCCGCCTGCGGGAGATTGTGGAGCGGTTCAACCTGAAAGACGAGGGAGGAAACGAGCTATGAGAGGCATGAAAACACTGGCCCTTGTGGCGGCCCTGCTGCTGGGCCTACTGTGCCTGGCGGGCTGCCAAAGCAGCGGCGGCCTGCAGGACGGCTACTATACGGCCAAGGCCGCCGAGTTTGAGCACGGATGGAAGGAATATGTCACCATCACCGTGAAGGCCGGGGAGATTGTGGCCGTGGAATACAATGCCGAAAACCCCAGCGGGTTTATCAAAAGCTGGGACAACGCCTACATGAAAAACATGAGCGGCGTGACCGGCACCTACCCCAATGAATACACCCGCAATTACGCGGCCCAGCTGGTGCAGCTGCAAAACCCGGACGGTCTTTCGGCCATCGCCGGGGCCTCCACCTCTGCCAGCAGCTTCCAGCAGTTGGCACTGGCGGTGATAGAGCAGGCGAAACAGGGGGATTCCCAAACGGTGATTGTCAATATCGGCTAGTTTGCTTATACTGGGCATAGGGCTTGGCGCGCGGGCGCGCTCCCTATGTCCTTTTCGTTTTTTGGCATGGCGAAGAAAGCGGGGCAGGCAGATGAAACACGAGCATTGGAATTTTGGTACCACACGGGAGGGCGAGGAGGTGACGGCCTTCCGCCTGACGCGGGAAAATGGACTGAGCCTGACGGCGCTGGACTATGGCTGTGCCATTCAGGCGCTGTGCGTGCCCTGCGGGGGCGGGCTGGTGGATGTGGTGCAGGGCTACGACAGCCTGGCCGAGTACGAGGAAAACTCGGGCTTTCTGGGGGTGGCCGTGGGCCGGGTGTGCAACCGCATTGGCAAGGGGCAATTCAGCCTGAACGGGCGGGAGTACACCCTGGCCCAGAACGACAGGGGGAACCACCTGCACGGCGGCAGCAAGGGCTTCAACGCCTACGTGTGGCAGGCGGAGGAGCTGCCGGAGGGGCTGTGCTTCTCCCGCCTCTCGCCGGACGGGGAGGAGGGCTACCCCGGCAATCTGGAGGTGAAAATCACCTATACCCTGCTGGAAAACGGCCTGCGCATACAATACTGGGCACAAAGTGATGCCGACACCCTGGTGAACCTGACCAACCACAGCTATTTTAACCTGGACGGCAGCAACGACGTGCTGGGCCACCGCCTTTGCATCCGGGCAGAGCAATTCTGCGAGTGTGATGAAAACTGCCTGCCCACCGGGCGGCTGCTGCCGGTGGAAGGCACCCCGCTGGATTTTCGCCAGCCCAAGGCCGTGGGGCGCGATTTGCTTCTTCCGCATATTCAAATGCAATATGGCGGCGGCTACGACCACCACTTTGTGGTGGAGGGCCAGGGAATGCGGCAGGCGGCCCTTTTGCAGGGAGAGAAAAGCGGCCTCTCCATGGCGGTGTACACCGACGCGCCCGGCGTGCAGCTTTACACAAGCAACGGCACCAGCCCCAGAAAGGGCAAGGGCGTCGGGGAGATTGGGCGGCATGGCGGGCTGTGCCTGGAAACCCAAATTCACCCCGACGCCATCCACCAGCCGGGGTTCCCCCGTGTGGTGCTGGCGGCTAAAGAAAGTTTTGAAAGCCAAACGGAATTTGTGTTTTGCTGTGAAAGCTGAGACAAACCCGGCCTTTG
>CAYRFC010000180.1:0-4772 GCA_964423365.1 uncultured Oscillospiraceae bacterium | reverse complement strand
AAGCAGGGAGACGCCGCTTTGTTGCAGTATGCAGCATTGGTCTATTGGAAGTCGTGGCAGTGCTTAATAGGCGCTGCTACTCACCATTTCATTCAGCATCCATTTGTCCTGGGAATCCAGGTTTTTCTTGGTGGTGATGCCCACGGTGACGACGTATTTGTCATACAAACCGCCGTAATTGCCACTTTTAGAGGCGGTGATGGCACTGTCTTGCTGGCGGGCAAGGTCGTTGTAGGTGCTCAGCATTTTGGTCATCAGGCTGTCCAGGTCTTTCTCACTGTAGCCCTCCTTCACCACGGCCACCAGGGTAATCATGGGGCCGCTTGCCTGCACTTGGGCGCTCTCCAGTTTGCCATCGGCTTTTTTCATCTCCGTCTCCCAGTCGGCATTCAGGGCATCGAAGTCAATGTCGAAGGGGGCTGTGGAGGGCTGCGCGCCGCTTACCGTGGGAGGAGGCGGAACCCGGGAGTTGTCGCTGCCGGCGGGGGGCGGGCCCGCTTGGGGGGTGCCGCCGTTTTGGCCGGGTGTTCCGGTGGGGCCGGTTTGGCTGCCGGCAATGGATACAGAGCCGGGGCCACCGGTGGAAAGGCTGGGGGGGGCCTCGGTGGAGGCGCTGGCGGAGCTGGACGGCGAGGAGGAGGGCAGGGGGATGCTGGGGCTGCCGGCAGCCGAGGAAGCGGAGCTGGAGCCAGAGCTGGCGGCGCAGGCCGTCAGGGTGGAAAGTACAGCCAAGGAGCAGACAAGCGCGAGCATTTTTTTCATGGGGGTCCTCTTTCCTGTTTGATATGGATACAGGTACAGGGAACTGGTGGGTTCCCTGTACCTGTGTGGTATGGACTCTATTTTGTATACATCAGGTGCGTTTATGCGGCACCCAGCCACACGCCGTTGGCGGCAAAGTTTTGGGAAACGCCGTCGATGGTGACGTTGCCGGTTACCATGTTGCCGCTGGAGGTCATGTAGTACCAAGAGTCGCCCAGGTACTGCCAGCCGGTCTGCATAGCCCCGCCGTAATTCAGGTAGAACCAGTCAGAGCCGTCATACAGCCAGCCGGTTTGCATTTGGCCGTTCTCGTTTGTGTAGAACCAGCTTTCGCCGTCAAACAGCCAGCCGGTCAGCATGGCGCCATTGCTGCCAAAGGCATACCAAGCGCCGCCGTCATTCAGCCACACATTGCCCAGCATATAGAAGTTATACACATAATACCAGGTGCCGTTGTCATTCACCCAGCCGTTTCTCTGGATGGCGCCGCTTTCCTGGGCCCACACCCAGCCTTCGGTGTCCCAAATCCAGCTGTTGGCAATCATGGTGCCGTCATCGTTGAAGCCGTAAATGGTATCGCCCTGCACAAGCCAGCCTGTCACCATCCAGCCGTTGGGATCGTATCCGGGAGATGCGGTATCATCGAAAAAGTACCAGTGGGAATCAATCTTCTGCCAGCCAAAGAGCTGCTGCCCACTTTCGTTCAGGTAGGTCCAGGCTTTATCATCCCAGTACCAGCCGATGCTGGTGTAGCCTTCGGCGTCGAAATGGTAATAAGAGCCGCTGATTTTAAGCCACACATTGGTGGCCCAGCTGCCATCTTCGAATTTGAAAGACCAGCGGTCGCCGAATTGGACCCAGCGTCCAGAGCGGAGGGCCTGGGTGGAGAGTTCGCCATCGCGGGACTGAGCTACCACCAGGTCTTCCGCACTCTCAGTGGCGGGAGAGGGCATGGAGGGGTCGGCCACAACGATCTCGTCGCCACCAACCTCGGCCGTTGCACGGCCCGTTGCCTCACTGGCGGGCGGGGCCTCGGGCACAGTGCTTTCCTCTGGAGCGGCAGAGACCGGGGCCTCGGGCAGCTCACTGGGGGCGGGGGTGGATTCCGGCGCAGGAGCCGATTCCGGCAGGGTGGACTCGGGAGCGCTCTGGGGTGTTTCCTCCGGGGCAATGGGCAGTGGCCCTTGTGCAAAAGCAGCCACAGGCAAGGCCAGGGTCAGCAATGCCGCCAAAAGGAACGAACAGATAGTTTTCCGCATACGATACCTCCTAAAGAAAAATGTTTTTTGCACCCCCCTTGCGGGGGGAATAGCCCTGTAGATGTTTGTGGCACAGAAAGAACCGAAGCCCAAAATGGCGCAAAGGCCTGCCCCGGCTGGCTTTGTGCATCCGGCAGGATGTGCAAAAAAAGCCCGCAACCGTCATTTCCAAACCAAGTATACCAGCAAAAAGGGTATCCTTCAAGGGTTTTTGCCGCATTTTGCATTCTTTTGTCTCAAAAACACCAAAAGGGAGGAATGTGGCACAAGAAAAGCCGCCGCACTGTTTTTTTACAGCGCGGCGGCAGGGCTAGGGGCGGGCACAGTCCTGTGGGCCGGCGCAGAGGATGTCCAGCGCGTGCTCTAAAACGGGCAGCACCGCATCCAGAGATTCTGCGGCGGCCTTGGGGCTGCCTGGCAGGTTGATGATGAGGCTTTGCCCGCAGATGCCCGCCATTCCCCGGCTGAGCATGGCCCGGGGGGTGATGGAGAGACTGTGGGCGCGCATGGCCTCGCTGAGGCCGGGGGCCAGCCTTTGCACCACGGCCAGGGTGGCCTCGGGCATGCAGTCCCGCGGGGAGAAGCCGGTGCCGCCGGTGGTGAGGATGAGGTCGGCCGTGTTTTCGTCACACCAGCGCCGCATCTGGGCGCTCAGGGTGGCCTGGTCGTCCGGCAGCAGGGCGGTGGCGGCCAGCAGGCAGCCCTGTGCCTCCATGCGGCGGGCCAGCAGCGGGCCGCTCTCGTCCTGCCGCTGCCCGGCGGCCCCTTTGTCACTGGCCGTCAGTATGGCCACCCGGTAGGGGGTCTTCCACATACAGCACATCTCCCTTCGCTATCTCGCCGCCCTGCAGCACCCGGGCAAAAATGCCCTCGCGCGGCATGATGCAGTCTCCCACCTGATGGTAGATGGCACAGTGGGCGTGGCATTCTTTGCCAATCTGGGTCACCTCCAGCAGGATATGCCCGCTGCGCAGCAGGGTGCCCACCGGCAGGCGGGCAAAATCGATGCCGCGCACGAGAAGATTTTCCCCAAAGGCGCCGGGGCCCACCTGCGCGCCGGTCCTTCGGAAGGCGTCCACCTTGTCCTCGGAAAGCAGGCTGACCTGCCGGTGCCAGTTGCCGGCGTGGGCGTCCTGCTGGAAGCCGTGGCCGGGCACCAGCAGGCCCCGGCCCTGGTCTTGCTTGGCGGTGCCCTTTTGGGCGCTGAGACAGACGGCCACCACCTGGCCCTTTTGTTCACTCATGGTTTATCCTCCTATACGGTACATGCCACAGGGGCGGTCGAAGGCTTTGGGCAGAGGGTTTTCCACCACCACATGCCCTGGGTGGTGCTGGGGCTTGTGCCGCACCGCCTCCCGTATGGCTGCCAGAATTTCGTCGTCACTTGCCCCGCCGCGCAGCAGGGGCTTCAGGGGTAGGCCGCGGTCATAGAACAGGCAGAGCTTTAGCTGGCCGCTGGCCGTGAGGCGCAGGCGGTTGCAGCTGCCGCAGAACTGGTGGCTCATGGAGGGGATGAAGCCCACCCGGCCCCGGAAGCCATCTGCCTGCCAGTAGCGTGCGGGGCCGGCCTTTGCATCGTGCGGCAGGGCCTCCATCTTTCCATAGCGCGCCTCTATGGCCTGCTTCGCCGCCTCGATGCTCACGTCGTTTTTGGGGGCTTCTCCGGCCATGGGCATCCATTCAATCAGCCGCACATCCAGCGGATACTCCTTGGCCAGGGCCACCACCCCCATCCAGTCCTCCTGGGTGCTCTCGGGGGCCAGCACACAGTTCAGCTTGATGTGGCGGAAGGGCAGGGCCAGCGCGGCCTCCAGCCCCCGCCACACCTTGGGCAGTTCATCCCGCCGGGTGAGGGCGGCAAAACGGGCAGGGTCGGTGGTGTCCAGGCTGATGTTCAGCGCGTCCACCCCGGCGTCGCATAGCTCGCCCGCCAGCTCCTCCAGCAGCACGCCGTTGGTGGTCAGGCCCAGGTAGTTTACGCCGTCCAGGGCCTTCAGCCGGGCCGCAAGGCTGGGCAGGCCCCTGCGCACCAGCGGCTCCCCGCCGGTCAGGCGCAGCCGCTCGGCCCCCTGGCTGGCCATCAGCCGGGCCACCCGCTCTATCTCGTCAAAGCGCAGCACCTCATCGTGGGGGATAGCCTCAATGCCCTCCTCGGGCATGCAGTAGCGGCAGCGCAGGTTGCAGCGGTCGGTCACCGAGATGCGGAAATAGTTCAGCTCCCGTCCAAACAGGTCTCTCATGGCTGCAGGCCCCCGTCTCTTTGGTAGGGGCCGCTTTTGCCCCCGGTTTTTGTAAGCAGGCAAACCCCGCCAATCTCCATGCCCTTGTCCAGTGCCTTGCACATGTCGTAGATGGTGAGCAGGGCCAGCTGCACCCCGCACAGGGCCTCCATCTCCACCCCGGTTTTGCCGTGGGTTTTCACGGTGCACCGGGCGCTGATGCGGCGGGTTTCGTCGCAGAGGCTGAACTCGATGGAGGCTTTTTCTGTAAAGAGGGGGTGGCAGAGGGGGATGAGCTCGGCGGTGCGCTTGAGGCCCAGCAGCCCGGCCACCCGCGCCACCCCCAGCACGTCGCCCTTCCCGGCACTGCCGTTTTTCACCGCCGTATAGGCGGCTTCATTCATTGTGATATGCCCCCCGGCCACGGCGACGCGGCTGGTTTCCTCCTTGGCCGAGACATCCACCATCACGGCCTTGCCTTCGGCGTCAAAATGGGTGAGCTTTTCTTCCATGCGGCATCATCCTTTATATA
>CAYRFC010000179.1:3225-4787 GCA_964423365.1 uncultured Oscillospiraceae bacterium | reverse complement strand
TAAATCCGTGTAAATCCTCGCAAAAATAGAATTCCTATTTTTTTACAGCCAGATATTCCCAGCCTTTCAATACCACCCGGTCACCGTCGTGCAGCTTTTTGCCGCGCTGCAGGCAGGCCTCGCCGTTCACCATCACCTCGCCGCCCTGCACCATCATCTTGGCCTCGCCCCCGGTGGAGCAGGCGCTTGCCAGCTTCAAAAAGGAATCCAGCTTGATAAAATCACTGGTAAATGTCACTTGCTTTGTCTTAATCATTTTTGAACCGCACCGGCAGCACCAGGAATAAAAACTCATCCCCCTCCAGCGGCAGCACCTTCACAGGCGAGAGATGCCCCGAAAGCTCCAGCACCACCTGGTCGCAGCCGGAATACCGCAGCGCGTCCAGCAGGTAACGGTAATTGAAGCCTATCTCCACCTTTTCTCCCTCTATGCTGGCCTCCAGCTGGTCGCTCACCTTGCCCAGCACCGTCTGGCAGCGTATTTGGATATCCTGCTCAAAGGTCACCCGTAGCGGGTTTTTCAGCCGCTCTGTAATAATCACGCTGCACCGCTCTATGGCCTTTTCAAAATTGCCCACGTCCACCACCACGCGGGTTTTGTGGCCCTCGGGCACCACATCCTTGTAGTTCAAAAAGCTGTCCTCAATCAGGCGGCTCATCACGGTGTATTTCCCGTTCGAGAACACCACATAGCGGCGGTTGGCGTCCACCGTCACCGCTTTGCCCTCCTCACCCATCAGCCGCGCCACCTCGCCGGCGGTTTTGGCGGGCACCACAATGTCAATCTCCTTGTCAGTTATCACAGGGTGCTGGGTCATGGCGAAGCGAAAGCCGTCAATCGCCACAATTTTCAGGTTTCCCGGCGTGATAGAAAAGAGCTCGCCCGTCTGCGCGGGCTTTTTATCATCGGTAGACACCGCATAGATGGTGGTGCCTATCATGGAGGCCAGCTCTGCCGCGTCAATCTCAAAGGCCCGGTCGGCCCCGGGGGCGGGCAGCTCGGGAAAATCCGCCGCACTCATGCCCATCAAATCATACTCGGTTATTCCGCTCTTGATGGTGGTGGCCAGGCTGTCCTCGCTCTCAATGCTCACCTCATCGCCATCCAGGCTGCGCAGCATGTCGCTCAAGAGCTTGGCGGGCAGCACAATATCTCCCGGTACCTTTACATTGGCTTCAATGCTGGTGGTAATGGCCATTTCCAGGTCATAGCCGGTCAGCTCCAAGGCAAACCCGTCCGCATGCATCAAAATGCCCTGCAATACCGGCACCGCCGAGGATGGCGTTACCGCTTTTGATACACCCAGCACGGCTTCGGCCAAGCTTTTTTTATCGCACACAATTTTCATGGAAGCTTCCTCCTCAAAAAAAGTAAAAAACGGTTTTATTCTAAACAAACATTCATAGTCTTAGTAGGGGCCGTGGAAATGTTGAATCCTTCCAATTTTCCAGTTATGGAAAGCCTTTGGCC
Source organism: uncultured Oscillospiraceae bacterium (assembly GCA_964423365.1). GTDB lineage: Bacteria > Bacillota > Clostridia > Oscillospirales > Ruminococcaceae > JAAYCI01. The sequence goes on along the minus strand of CAYRFC010000179.1, from coordinate 3,316 downwards.
CCTCTCCCCACCGTCTCAAAACTCGTGGAGAATTTGTGGAAGTCCACAAGCCCCAAAACCCCTGTGTAAACTTTTTAAAAACTCTTTGTTA
>CAYRFC010000179.1:0-3125 GCA_964423365.1 uncultured Oscillospiraceae bacterium | reverse complement strand
TTTCTGGGAAAAGTAACACAAAAACTTTTACTAAAAAAATTTGTTATTTGCTTTTATTAAAATTTTTAGTGCCCCTTTTTTAAAAAAGGGGCGGTCTTTGTCCTTGACCTTTTAGGTCTTCACATTGTTGATGATATCCTCCACCGTCTCACGCAGGCGGGTGTCGGTCTTCAGGCGCTTTTCTATGGTGCCGCAAGCATACACCACGGTGGAGTGGTCCCGCTTGCCAAACTCGCTGCCAATCTCCTCCATGCTGATGCCGGTAATCTCCCGCACACAGTGCATGGATATCATGCGCGCGGTGGAGATGTTGGCGCTGCGCTTTCGGCTCTTGATGTCCTCTGCCGATACATTGTAGGTGCGCCCCACTTCGGAAATGATTTTTTCAATCGTCACCGGCAGGGGCTGAGATTCGCTCAAAATATCCTTGATGGCATTCTGCGCGGCGCTTAGCACCGGGGGAATGCCCTCCAGCAGGAGGTAGGCATTCAGCTTTTTCACCGCGCCCTCCAGCTGGCGAATGTTGTTTTTCAGCTGGTTTGCTATAAAATCCGAAACCTCGTCGGGCAAATCCAAATTGAGCAGGGCCGCTTTGCGGCGTATGATGGCCACCCTCGTCTCAAAATCCGGGGGTTGGATGTCGGCGGTCAGGCCCCACTCAAACCGGGTGCGCAGGCGGTCGTCCAGGCTTTTAATCTCCTTGGGCGGGCGGTCACTCGCCAGCACGATCTGCTTGCCGTCGTTGTACAGGGTGTTGAAGGTGTGGAAAAATTCCTCCTGGGTGGATTCCTTCCCCCCGATGAACTGCACATCGTCCACCAGCAGCACGTCGGCATTCCGGTATTTTTCATGGAACTCGGTCATCCGCTTTTCTTGAATGGCCAAAATAATCTCATTGGTAAATTTTTCGCCGTCCACATAGAAAATGCGGTATTCCGGAAATTTCTTGGCAATCTCATAGTTGATGGCAAACAAAAGGTGGGTTTTGCCAAGGCCGGAGGTGCCGTAGATGAACAGCGGGTTCCAGCTGTGGCTGGGCTTTGTGGCCACACTCAGCGCGGCCGCATGGGCAAACTTGTTGTTCTGCCCCACAATAAAGTTTTCAAAGGTGTAGTCGTAGCTGCCGCCGTTCAAGGCGGGCTGCACGCCGGGGGCCTCCTCCTTCACCTCAAAGCCTATCTCCACGTCAAAGCCCAGCAGGCTTTGCAGGGCCTCCCGCAGCATGGGCACATAGCGCTCTTCCAAAACGCCCCGCACAAAGTCGGAGCGTACCCCTATCAAGGCCTGCCCATTCTCAAAGGAAATGGGGCTTAAATCTGCAAAAAACAGGTTGTAGGTGGCCGGGGCCACCCGCTCTTTGCAAAAATCCTTGGCCGCGGAAAAGATGTCTAAAAATGAATCCAAATTCCTCACACATCCCGAAAACAAGATTGATGGACCCAGTGCCTCTGGAAACTCTGGCGGCTTTTTCCCATAGCCTTCCCGGCAAAAGGCCACCCAAACGCAAAAGAACGCAGGATTTTTCATCCTGCAAAAAAATGTCATTTGTCCTGTAAATTATAGCATAAAGCCCCCCTTTGCGCAACCAAAAGCTCCCCTTTAAAATAAGAAGGATACATAGCGGTTTGCCAAGATTTGCAAAGATAAAAAGAAAAGACACAAAAAAGAACAGTTGACAAAGCAGAATAAAATCTTGTATACTATTAGTCCGCGGGGTCTTTCCTGCGCGCAATGCAGAAAAACTGCCCAAAAGGGGCTGCGATACGGAGGGAAAAACATGAAAAGGACTTACCAGCCGAAGAAGCGGCAGCGTAACCGTGAGCACGGTTTCCTGTCCCGGATGCGTACCCGTGGCGGGAAAAACGTGATTAAAGCGCGCCGCCGCAAAGGCCGTGCCAAGCTCACCACCAACTAATAGCCCAAAACCAGGCCGGGCCAGCCCCGGCGCCTCACCTAAGACGTGAAGAGGCCACGCATACCGCGCGGCCTCTTTTTGTTTTACCGTTCCACACCCAAAGAGAGCAGAGGCACTCTCTGGAAAGGGGGCCGCCCATGCGCTACCAAAGCCTTTGCCGCAATGGCGATTTTGTGCGCGCCTACAAAAAAGGAAAAAATATGGTGCATCCGCACATTGTGCTGTATTGGCAGAAAAACCGTGCCAAATGCACCCGGGTGGGCATCACCGCCAGCAAAAAGGTGGGCAACGCCGTGCAGCGGAACCGGGCCCGGCGGGTCATCCGCCACGCCCTGTATCAGGTGCTGCCTCAGGAGATAGGCCCCTATGACCTGGTGTTTGTGGCCAGGGGCCGCACCGCCTCTTTAAAAAGTGGCCAGCTGGCCGCCACCCTGCAGGGCCTTTTGCAAAAGGCGGGGCTGCTGCCCAAGGAGGGGGGCCCCGGCCCATGAAACGGCTGCTGCTGTGGCTGCTGCGGGGCTATAAGCGCTTTATCTCCCCCCTGCTGGGGCAGAACTGCCGCTTTTCCCCCTCTTGCTCTGAATACGCCATGCAGGCCATCCAAATTCATGGGGCGGCCAAGGGCAGCCTGCTCAGTGCCTGGCGGCTTTTGCGCTGCAACCCCTTTGGCAAGGTGGGCTACGACCCGCCCCCCGAAAAAGGCTGCTGGAAAAACCCCCAGCGCCGCCTGCGCAAAAATTAGGCAAAGCTAAAAATGCCGTCTTCGGCATGGCACCAAAAATCTGCTGCAAAATAATGGGAGTCTCTCCCAAAAAGAATAGGATGATTTTATGATTAACATGTTTGGATTTCTCGCGGCACCACTGGCCTACATCATGCGCTTTATCTACGGCTTTATTCAGAACTACGGCTGGACCATCATCATCTTCACCTTCCTGGTGCGCGTTCTGATGGTTCCCCTGAGCCTGATGCAGCAAAAAAGCACCGCGCGCATGAGCGCCTACCAGCCCTTTATTCAGGAAATTCAGAAAAAATGGGCCAGCGACAAAAACCGCCAAAGCCAGGAGCTGCAAAAGTTCTACAGTGAAAACAATATCAAGATGACCGGCGGCTGCCTGCCCATGCTCATCAACATGGTGGTGCTCTTCGGCATCATCGGTGTTATCCAGGCCCCCTTGCAGTACATGGTGGGCATGCCGCAGGACCAAAT
>CAYRFC010000178.1:0-4867 GCA_964423365.1 uncultured Oscillospiraceae bacterium | reverse complement strand
AGCTTTGTCTCCCGCAGGCAGGTGCCGGCCATCCGCCAAAAGCTGGGGCTGTAAAAAATGCCCCGTTTAATCCTAATTAAATACGGAACAAATAAGGAGAAAATCTCATGAAAAAGAAACTCTTGCTTCGCGCCCTCTTGGGCTTTCCCCTTGGGGTGTTCATCACCACCACCATCTCCATCTTGTTCTCCATGGCCTATGTCTTCCACGGCTACCTGGCGGTCACCCCCGCTCTTGCGGCGCGCATGGGGGGGCAGATGCCCGCCGTACTGCTGCAATACTTCCTCAGCGGCTTGCTGGGCTCCGCCGTGGGGGCGCTTTCCCTCATCTGGGATATGGAGCGTTTCAGCATCATAAAGCGTACTCTTCTACACTTTTTGGGCACGGTATTGGTTTTCCTGCCTGTCAGTGTTGTGCTTTTCTGGTCCCCCTTCAGTCTCACTGGTACCCTTTTTTATCTGCTCATCTTCGTCCTCCTGTATTTTGGCATCTGGCTGGGGCAATATCTCTATTATTTTTTTTCCCTCCGCCACCTCAACCAAAACCTGCCAAAATAGAAAGGTCTAACATTCACCCCTTTCCTTGCCACCAAATTCATTTGCAATGGTTGAACTTAAATACAAAACAAATCACAATATAATGCGCAAAAAACAACCGCCCGAAGCACGCATGCTTCGGGCGGTAAAAGTTTTTGGGGCGCCTTTTCCCAGAAAATTCGTCAAAAATGAATTTGTATTTTTCCCCAAGGGGATGCTTCGCGATGACAGAATTTTCGCGTGCCACCAAAGCTGGCGACAAAAGGCGTGGTCTAGTCTTAGGCCTTCGGCTCGTACAGGGCCGCCAGCCGGGTGAGGTGCTCGTAGCGCTCCTTGCTGGTGTCCACGGCCTTCAGGAACAGCTCCTCGGCCCTCTCGGGGAAGCTCAGCTTCAGGCGGGTGTAGCGGGTTTCGCTGCTGATAAACTCCATGTAATCCCCGGTGGGCTCCTTGCTGTCCAGGGTGAAGGGGTTTTTGCCCTCGGCGGTTTTGCGCGGGTCGAAGCGGAAGTTGTGCCAGTAGCCCGCCACCACGGCCTTCTTCATCTCGGCCTGGCAGTTCACCATGCCGCCCTTGATGCCGTGCATCTCGCAGGGGCTGTAACCAATGATGAGGGAGGGGCCGGGGTAGCTCTCGGCCTCAGTGATGGCCTTGATGGTCTGGTTCTGGTCGGCGCCCATGGCAATCTGCGCCACATACACATAACCATAGGCCATCGCCATCTCGGCCAGGCTCTTCTTGCCAATGGTCTTGCCCGCGGCGGCAAACTGCGCCACCTGGCCAATCTGGCTGGCCTTGCTGGCCTGGCCGCCGGTGTTGCTGTACACCTCGGTGTCGAACACGAAGACATTCACGTCCTCGCCGCTGGCCAGCACATGGTCCAGCCCGCCATAGCCGATGTCGTAGGCCCAGCCGTCGCCGCCAAAAATCCACACGCTCTTCTTGCCCAGATACTCCTTCTCGGCCAGAATCTCGCTGCACAGGCGGCAGGCGTCACAGTCGCACTGGGTTTTGCCCGCGGCCTTCAGCTCCTTCATGTGGGCCAGCAGCGCATCGCGTTTTTCCGCGCCAAAGGCTTTGGCCGCCTCGTCGGTGGGCAGGAAGGCCAGCGCCTCGTCCACGCCCAGAATGCTGCACTCCAGCTCTTTTACATAGGCCTTGGTGGCCTCCTCGTTGGCCTTGCCGTCATGCAGGGTGTCCAGCCATTTCTGGGCCGCCTCCTTCAGCGGGGGCAGGGCCCAGCCCACGGCCAGCAGCTCGTTTGTCTTGCGCACCAGCCGGGCACGAATGGCCTTCTGGCCCAGGTACATGCCGTAGCCGTTCTCGGCGTTGTCCTCAAACAGGCTGTTGGCCCAGGCGGGGCCGTGGCCGCTGGCGTGGTGCTTGGTGTAGGGGCTGGCGGCCGCCGGCCCACCCCAGATGGAGGAGCAGCCGGTGGCGTTCGAGATGTACATCCGCTCGCCGTAAAGCTGGGTTACCAGCCGGGCATAGGCGGTTTCGGCACAGCCCGCGCAAGAGCCGCTGAACTCCAGCAGCGGCTGGTTGAACTGGCTGCCCTTCACGCTGGTCTCGCTCATCATGCCGTCTTTTTTGCCCACATTCGCCACGCAGTAGTCAAAGACCTCCTGCTCGGCCAGCTGGCTCTCCTGCGGCTTCATCACCAGGGCCTTGCCGGGGGCGGGGCACACGGCCTCGCACACGCCGCAGCCCATGCAGTCCAGCGGGCTCACCGCCTGCAGGAATTTCAGGCTCTCCACGCCCTTGCCCTTCATGTCCGCACAGCGAATCTGCTTCGGGGCGTTCTTCACATCGTTCTCGTCCAGCGCAAAGGGCCGGATGGTGGCGTGCGGGCACACGTAAGCGCACTGGTTGCACTGGATGCATTTGTCGGGCTGCCACTCGGGCACATCCACGGCCACGCCGCGTTTTTCGTAGGCCGAGGCCCCCTGCTCAAAGCTGCCGTCGGCGTGGGGCACAAAGGCCGAAACGGGGATGTTGTCGCCGTCCAGCAGGTTCACCGGCTCCAAAATCTCCTTCACCATCTTCACCAGCTTGGCGTCGCCCTTGGCCTCGGGCTGGGCCACGGCGCCGCTGGCGTTTTTCCAGGAGGCGGGAATCTCCACCTTCACTATGGCGTCCACACCCGCGTCAATGGCCTTGTAGTTGGCCTCCACCACCGCGTCGCCCTTGGCGGCGTAGCTCTTGTGGGCGGCCTCCTTCATGAACTTCACGGCCTCTTCTATCGGAATCACGTTCGCCAGCTTAAAGAAGGCGCTTTGCAGAATGGTGTTGGTGCGCTTGCCCATGCCAATCTCGCGGGCCTTGTCGATGGCGTTCACCAGGTACACTTCAATGTTGTTCTCGGCAATGTAGCGCTTGTCGTCGCCAGAGAGGTGCTTGTCCAGCTCCTCGGCCGTCCACTGGGTGTTCACCAGATACTTGCCGCCGGGCTTGATGTCCCGCACCATCTGGAAGCCCTTCACAATATAGCTGGGGTTGTGGCAGGCCACAAAGTCGGCCTTGCTCACAAAATAGGGGGCCTTGATGGGCTTGTCGCCAAAGCGCAGGTGGCTGATGGTGACGCCGCCGGTCTTCTTGCTGTCATACTGGAAGTAGGCCTGCACATATTTGTCGGTGTGGTCGCCGATGATTTTGATGCTGTTTTTGTTCGCGCCCACGGTGCCGTCGCCGCCCAGGCCAAAGAACTTGCAGCTCACGGTGCCTGCGGGGGTGGTGTCGGGGGCGTTTTTGTCCTCGGGCAGGGAGAGGTGGGTCACGTCGTCCACAATGCCCAGGGTAAAGCCGTTTTTCGGCTCGCCCGCGGCCAGGTTCTCATACACCGCAAAGATGGAGGCCGGGGGCACGTCTTTGGAAGAAAGGCCGTAGCGTCCGCCCACAATCTGGGCGCCGGTCTTGCCGTTCAGGGCGGTCACCACGTCCATGTACAGCGGCTCGCCCAGCGCGCCGGGCTCCTTGGTGCGGTCCAGCACGGCAATTTTCTTGGCGCTTTGGGGAATGCACTTGGCCAGATGCTCGGCGCTGAAGGGCCGGTAGAGCCGCACCTTGACGAGGCCTACCTTCTCGCCCTTGGCCAGCAGGTAGTCAATCACTTCCTCGGTCACGTCGCACACCGAGCCCATGGCCACAATCACCCGCTCTGCGTCGGGCGCGCCGTAGTAGTTGAACAGGCCGTAGTCGGTGCCCAGCTTCTTGTTCACCTCGCCCATATACTCTTCCACAATGCCCGGCACCGCCTGGTAGAACTTGTTGGCCGCCTCGCGGTTCTGGAAGAAGATGTCGGGGTTCTGGTGGCTGCCCCGCATGGTGGGGTGCTCGGGGTTCAGCGCACGGGCGCGGAAGGCGGCCAGCGCCTCCTCGTCCATCATGCCCTTCAGGTCGTCAAAGTCCCACACCTCTATTTTCTGCACCTCATGGCTGGTGCGGAAGCCGTCGAAGAAGTTCAGGAAGGGCACCCGGCTTTTCAGCGCCGAGAGGTGGGCCACCGGGGTCAGGTCCATAATCTCCTGGGGGTTACTCTCGGCCAGCATGGCATAGCCGGTCTGGCGGCAGGCGTAGATATCGCTATGGTCGCCAAAAATGGAGAGGGCGTGGGTGGCCAGGGTGCGGGCCGAGCAGTTGATGACGCTGGGCAGCAGCTCGCCCGCCATCTTGTACATATTGGGAATCATCAGCAAGAGGCCCTGGCTGGCGGTGTAGGTGGTGGTCAGCGCGCCTGCATTCAAAGAGCCGTGCACCGCACCCGCGGCGCCGCCCTCGCTCTGCAGCTCAATCACCGAAACCTGGTCGCCAAACATGTTTTTCATCCCACCGGCACTCCAGGTGTCGGTAATCTCCGCCATGGGGGAGGAGGGAGTGATGGGGTAGATAGCGGCCACCTCGGTAAACGCGTAACTGGCGTGGGCCGCGGCGGTGTTTCCGTCCATCGATTTTTTGGCTCTTGGCATGCTTTTTCCTCCAAACTATAAATTATCCATCCTGCGTCCTTGCGGGGCAAAGCCACAGTCCAATAGACCGTACATTGATACATAACTAACAGGTAAAACGGCAGCCTGGCAGCGCCCCTTGCTTGCAGGGCACGCGCCAAGAACAGCACAGCAGTGAAGAACGAATCTTCACCCGGCTGGCTGTTACTTTATTGTAACACTCTCTTTCCCCCTAGGCAAGGCGAAAACGGCATTCTTCGCTTAATATACAAGTTTCAGCCCTTTTCTTTTTTATTTTTATTTTTTGTGCGCGCCATTTGACACTGGGGAACACTTGCTGCATACTGAACAACAATAGGCTAGCTTGGAATTTGGGCGGGTTTCAGG
>CAYRFC010000177.1:0-4886 GCA_964423365.1 uncultured Oscillospiraceae bacterium | reverse complement strand
AGGCCGCCCGCGGGCGGCCTTTTTGGCGGAAAAACGCTTAGTAGTCCTTGCCAATATCGTCTGGGGTGAGGGTGTGCAGGGGGTGGGCCTCCGGGTTCTTTTTGCGGAAGGCGCCCATCAGCAGGGCCAGCCCCAGGCCAATCACACAGTACACCACCAGGGAGATATAGCCGCCCAAATCCAGCTCCAGGCAAGAGCCGATGATGACCCAGATGGAGATAATCATGCCCAGCACAAAAACCACAGGGCCAAAGGGGGTCTTGTAGGGGCGCTTCCACTCGGGGTGCTTCTTGCGCAGCACCAGGGCGTCCAGGCAGCACACAAAGTACACCAGCCCCGCCGCAATGCAGGAAACCGCGTAGATGTACTGCACCCAGTTGTCCCCGCTGAACAGGCAGAACATGATGGTGAACAGCAGCACCACCAGGTTTGCCACCGCGGGCTGGCCGCGCTTGTTCAGCTTGGTCAGGGCCTTGGGCATCTGGCCCAGCTGCCCCGCGCCATACAGCACCCGGGCCGAGGAGGTCCAGAAGCCCATCAGGGTGGTAAAGGCGTGCAGTATGCCCGCTATGATGGCGAGAATGGCCACGATGCCGGGCAGAGAGTAGTGGGTGATGAACTCCGGCTCGGGCATGTTCATGCCGGCAATCATGTTCCAGGGGCCCATGCCGCCCATGGCCATCACCACAATGAAGTACAGAATGGCCGGCACAAACAGGGCCGAGAGGATGACCTTCCACATTTTAGAGACGGGGAAGTTCGTCTCCTCAATCATGGTGGGGGTCATTTCAAAGCCTATAAACTTGAGGCTGAACACCGCCATGGCCACAAAGATGCCGCGGAAGCCGTTCGGGAAGAAGCCGCCCTCGGCGGTCAGGTTCGAGGCGGACCAGTGGCCGCTGAAGAACAGGGTGCCGCTCACAATCAGGCTCATGATAATCATGGCGAAGAAGAAGATGTTGGCCAGCTTGCCGGTGAGGGAGATATTCAGGTTCGAGAGGATGTACCACAGCACCACAATGGCAATGGCAATCCACGGCGAGGCCCCCGCCGGAATGGGCACAAAGTAGCTGATGGCGGTGATGAAGATGAAGGCCATCATGGGCGGCTCCACCACCTGAATCAGGAACATCATCCACTGGGCGGCCCAGCCCGCCTTGTGGCCAAAGGCGCTGGTGGTCCATATGTCCACCGAGGAGGCAAAGGGCAGCATGGCGGTCAGCTCTGAGAAGGCCAGCCCCACCGGCACCAAAAGCAGGGCCAGAATGGGGAAGATGAAGGCGGTGCCCGCCCCGGTTACCGAGAACCAGTAGGGCGCCTCGGCCAGCCAGCCGCCAATCACGGCGCCGGAGGCCAGGGCTATCATGGAAATAAAGCTGAGGTTACGCTTGAACTTGGGCTGTTGTTCTTGCATGGTGTTTCCTCCTTTTGTACACACAGCATTCTCACAAATACGGTATGCTCCCTTACTGCAGGCCTTACGCGGGGCCTTTGCCGCCCCGCTCACGTGAGACACAGGTTTTATACTAATCTTTCATAGAAACGATGAATCCGTTTCTATGGAAAGCGGCAACAAAATGACGTTGCCGCGCGTCTCATGCAAAAATTCTGTCATCGCGAAGCATCCCCTTGGGGAAAAATAAGAACCCATTTTTGACGAATTTTAGGATTAGCCGAGGGCCGCAATGCACTCGTCTGTGTTTATCACATGGCAGTAGATGTTGTTCAGAATTTCCAGCTCGTTGTCCTGTATGCGCTGGGTAGACGCCATGCAGGCGTCCTCTATCAGCCACACCTTGAAGCTCTCGTCGGCCAGGGAGCGCACCGTGCCGGAAACGCACTGGTCGGTCAGCACGCCGGTCACCACCACGGTGTCTATGCCCATGTTGTGCAGCCACAGGCGCAGGGGGGTGCCGGTCAGGGCGCTGTCGGTGGTTTTGGCAATCACAATCTCATCTTCCCCGGGGGCCAGCTCGGGCACTATGGCGGCGCGCGGGTCGCCCGGTGGCAGCAGCAGCTCGTTGTAGCCGGTGGCCTTGTGGTCCAAGGACCGCTCCCGCCCGTCCCTGGTGCGGCACTGGATGGTGGCAAAGCACACCTCCAGCTTCCGCTCGCGGAAGGCCTTCAGCAGCTTTTGGTTGTTCGGCACCACCACCTCGTCAATTTTTTTGTAGAAGGGCTCCCAGCGCTCGGCCTCCTTCTGCTCCTCGGGGCCCGGGTTCTGGTGCTCTGGGCGGCTGATGAAGACATGCTGCATGTCAATCACCAGCAGGGCGGTTTTTTTTGCGTCGATGCAAACCTCGCCCATGTCGTGGTCGTTCTCGTAGTAAAAGGATACATGCCGGTCGTTCACTTTCACGTTTGGTTCTCCCCTTTCCTTTTCCGTAAGGTCCCTGCTCAAACAGCAAAAAACAAGCCGGGGCCGCAATGGCCTTATCTTACCAAAAGCGCCCCCGGCCCGCCAGCCTTTTGCCGCAGGGGCGCAAATGCCGCAAAGCAAGAGGAAAAGCGGGGCAAAGCTTTGCGTTTTTTACGAAATGCTTTGCGTGTTTTGTGCTATACTGGCTGGCAGGGGAGGGCGGGGCCGGTTTTGTCTCTATAATGGAGAGAGCAAAGAGGGGGTGGCGGCTGTGTGGCGTGTGCTGATTGCGGATGACGAGGGCATAGAGCGGAAGTACCTGAAAAGCATCTTCCAAAAATGGCCGCAGCAATACCGGGTGGTGGCCGAGGCCGCCACCAGCGAGCAGGCGCTGGCCCTGGCGCTGGAAACCCGGCCCGACGTGCTGATTTTGGATATCAGTATGCCGGGCGCGGGCGGGCTGGAGGTGGCCCGGCAGGTGAAGGAGCGCCTGCCCGCCGCCGCCGTGCTGCTGAACACCGCCTACGCGGAATTTGAGTTTGCCCAAAAGGCCGTGGAATACCATCTGGACGCCTACCTGCTGAAACCCTCCAGCGAGGAAACCCTGCTGCGCACCCTGGAGGAGCTGCTGCAAAGCCGCCCCGCATCCCAGCCGGGCAGCGGCGCCTCGGCCCCGCAAACCCTGCCGGTGGCCGAGTATATCCGCGCCCACTTCGCCCGCCCCCTCAGCCTGAAGGAGCTGGCCGAGGTCGCGCATTTCAGCCCCAGCTACCTCTCCCACCTCTTTCACGAGGAATACGGCCTCACCCTCAAGGCCTTCATCAGCCAGCAGCGCATCCGCCATGCCGAGGAGCTGCTCGCCTCCTCCGCCCTCACAGTAAAGGAGGTCTGCGCCCGCTGTGGCTTTGCCAACATTTCCCACTTCAACCGGGTCTTCAAGCAGCTCACCGGCAAGGCCCCCGGTGAATACCGAAAGGAGCAGTAGCCATGCAGCCCTTTGTGCTCGGTCAAATCATCGGCGAGGACTACCGGCAGGAGGTGCAGGAGTTTTTTGCCTTCGCCACCGGCTTTGGGGTGGTGTTCATCGATAACGAGGGCCGGCACATCGGCCCGGGCAGCAACTTCTCCCGCTTCTGCAACGGCATCAACGCCTGCCCCGAGGGCGCGGCCCGCTGTGCAGGCAGCAACCGGCAGGCCATGGGCATCGGCCTTGGCACGCTGCAGCCCTGCATCTACATCTGCCACGCGGGTCTCATCAACATCGAAATTCCCCTCATCTACGAGGGGCAGTGCGTGGGGGCGCTCACCGCCGGGCAGGTGCTGTGCGAGGATGACGAGGGCTACCCCAAAGACCAGCCCTTCGACTATTCCCACTGGCCCGAGGCCGAAACCCTGCGCGGCTATTACACCGAGCTTCCCCGCCGCAGCCGCAAGCAGATAGAGGCCACGGCGGCGGCTCTGGCGGGCATCAGCAGCTACATTCTGCAAAAGGTGGCCTATGGGCAGATTCAGGCCGACCTGGCCGCCAACCGCGAGAAGCTTCTGCTGTACGAAAAGCAGAAGCTGGAACTGGAAAACCAGCTCAAGCGCGCCCAGCTAGACGCCCTGCAAAAGCAGGTCACCCCCCATTTCATCTTCAATGTCATAAACTCCGTCTCCCGGCTCATCAGCCTTTCCGAGTATGCCACCGCGCAGGAGATGCTGGACTCCTTTGCCAAAATGATGCGCTACAGCCTGTCCAGCGTGCAGCCCGAGGTGTTTTTGGAGCAGGAGCTGGGCTATATCCAAAACTACCTCACCATCCAGCGCATCCGCTTTGGGCAGGCTGTGCGGTATGAGATAGAGTGTGACGCGCGGCTGCATAAGCTGCGCATCCCCTTTTTCTCCCTGCAGCCGCTGGTGGAAAATTCCCTGGAGCACGGCCTGCTCAGCTGCCAGGCCGGGGGGCGGCTGCGCCTGTGCTGCACCATGGAGGAGGGAAGCTGCCACATCCGCCTCTCCGACGACGGCACCGGCATCTCCCCGGCCCGCCTGGCCCAGATACGGGCCGAGTGCCTCTCCAAAAACCCCGCCGCCCCCCCGCGCGAGCATATCGGCCTGTACAACTGCTTCACCCGCCTCAGCCTGCTGTTTGGCGAGGGGCTCTCCTTCGATATCCAGAGCCAGCCGGGCAAGGGCACGGCCATCCATATTGTGCTTTCGGGGGTGCGGGGGCGGCAAAAAATAGCGGTTAGCGGTTGTTAACTGCTTGACAAGCCCCCGCTTTCTGTGGTACCCTGCCAAAAGCGGGCCGAAACCATCCCGGCCCGGCTCTCCAAAATTGAATCCTTCCGTGAGGGAGTAGACGGCGCGTTTTTGCCCGGCAGAAGCGCGCGGCAAGTCAACATACTGGCCGCCCGCGGCCTGGCTTGCCTGAGATGTCGAGACTCATGTAGCACCCCAAGGGGGCGGTACATGGTCTTTTTTTATTGAGAAGCCTGTGCCCAAAGCACCGCCCCCGGTGCCTTGGGCGTTTTTCTTGTGCAGG
>CAYRFC010000176.1:0-4894 GCA_964423365.1 uncultured Oscillospiraceae bacterium | reverse complement strand
TAAAAGCAGTTTTGCCAAAAGTATTTTGTTGTTCTAAAAGATTTAACGTTAAACTACACAGGAGACCTACCCTTGTGGGAAAAGGAAGCGCAGGCGATAAGCCCGGTGAGGTTTACTGTTGACGAAGCCCAGGTTGTTTCTATGTATGGACGATACACCACATAAAAAAGGAGAAACGTATGAAAAAGCTGAGAAACGGATTGGTGAGCGCGGCACTGGTGGCCGCATTGGTATTGACGGGCTGTGCGCAGAATGCCGGGTCTGAGCCTGCGGCCTCCCCGGCGGCCGGGGGCAGCAGCAAGGCCAGCAGCATGGCGGCCAGTGGCGGCGAGAGCAAGGCGGCCGGCGGCGAAAAGCCCAAGGTGGCCCTGCTGATTCCCGGCGTATTGGGCGACAAATCCTTCTTCGATTCTGCCAACAGCGGCATGGAAATGCTGGCCGGGCAGGGCTTTGAGGTGAAGACGGTGGAGATGGGCCAGGACGAGACCAAATGGGTGCCCACCATGACCGATATCTCTGAGCAGGACTACGACATCATCGTCACCGGGCCCTGGAGCGCAGAGGACGCCCTGTGGGAGGTGGCCCCCCAGTTCCCAGACAAAAAGTACCTGCTGTTTGACACCGAGTTTGAGGACGGCAACCCGGAGAATGTCTGCTCTATTATGTATGACCAGGCCGAGCTCTCCTTCCTCACCGGGGCCTTGGCCGCCAAGGTGAGCGAGAGCGACATGCCCCTGGTAAAAAACACCGGCGTCATCGGCTTTGTGGGCGGCATGGATATCCCGGTTATCAACGACTTCATGGTGAACTACATCAAGGGCGCGCAGTATGTAAACCCCGACATCAAGGTGGCGGTCTCCTATGTGGGCGATTTTGTGGACAGCGCCGCCGGCAAAGAGATGGCCCTGGCCCAGTACAACAACCAAAACGTGGACATCATCTTCCAAAGCGCCTCGCAGGCGGGCCTGGGCTGCATTGAGGCCGCCAAAGAGGCCGACCGCTATGTGATTGGCGTGGATGAGGACCAGGCGGCCATTTTTGCCGAGAGCGACCCCGAGATGGCGGGCCACATCGTCACCTCCGCCCTGAAACGGGTGGGCAACTCCATCTCGGCGGCGGTGAATGAGGAGATGGAAAATGGGCTGCCCTGGGGCGCCTCCGTCACCTACGGGCTGGACTCCGGCTCCATCGGCCTGGCGGATAATGAGTATTACCAATCGTTGGTGCCGCAGGATATCCGCGATTACATCAGCGAGCTGCAGGCGAAGATTTTGAACGGCGACATTGAGATGATTACGGCCTTTGGCATGAGTGCCGAGGAAGTGAATGCCGTGAAAAACAGCGCAAAACCGTAAAAACATAACAAACGTGTAACAGAAGACAGGCGGGGGAGGCATAGGCTTCTCCCGCCTTGCGGGAAAGAGAGCAGGGGGAAGGATATGGCGCAGGAAGTGCTGGGCCTTCGGAATATCACCAAGGTGTATCCGAACGGCATTGTGGCAAACAAAGAGGTGGAATTCTCGGTGGCCCCCGGCGAAATTCATGCATTGATGGGGGAAAACGGAGCCGGGAAGAGCACCCTGATGAAGATTGCTTTTGGCATGGAGCAGCCGGACGGCGGCGAGATATGGCTGAACGGGGAGAAGGTGTGTCTGCGCTCCTCCGATGACGCCATCCAAAAGGGCATCGGCATGGTTCACCAGCATTTTATGCTGGTGCCCTCGCTTACGGTGGCCGAAAACATGGTGCTGGGCATTGAGCCCACCCGGGGCAAAACCCTGCTTGACCACAAGAAAACCGTGCAGATGGTGGAGGAGATAGGCAGGCAGTACCACCTGGAGGTGGACCCCCATGCCCGTGTGGAGGACCTGGCCGTTTGCCTGATGCAGCGTGTGGAGATATTGAAGGCCCTGATACGGGGCGCGAAGGTGCTGATTTTAGACGAGCCCACGGCGGTGCTTACCCCGCAGGAGACAGAGGAGCTGTTCCGCCAGCTGGAGATTTTGCGGGAGGAGGGGCACACCATCATTTTCATCTCCCACAAGCTCAAGGAGATTAAGGCCATCTGCAACCGCATCACCATCATGCGGGCGGGGCGCACCGTGGGCACCTACCAGGTGGGCGACCTGAGCGAGGCGGATATCTCGCGGCTGATGGTGGGCCGGGATGTGGTGACCAGGATAGAGAAAAGCCCCATGAAGCCCGGCGCCGAGGTGCTGAAGGCAGAGAGGCTGGTGTATGTGAACCGCTTTGGAAAGCAGGCGGTGAAGGAGCTGGACTTCCGGGTGCGGGAAGGGCAGATTTTGGGCGTGGCCGGGGTGGAGGGCAACGGCCAGCGGGAGCTGATTGACATGGTGGTGGGGCTGGCAAAGCCCGCCGCAGGCTCCATCCAGATTTTGGGCCAGGACACCGGGCCGCTCAGCATCCGGCAGATACGGGAGCTGGGGGTGGCCCATATCCCCGAGGACAGGATGAAATACGGCGTGGCGCTGGAGGGCACCATTGAGGAAAATGTGATGGCCCTGAAGGCCGACTCGCCCGAGCTGAACCGCGGGCCCCTTTTCCGCATGCCCGCTATCCACCGCTATGCCCAGCAGCTGGTGGAGGGCTACAACGTGCTGTGCGACAGCCCCCAGCAGCCCGTGGGCATGCTCTCGGGCGGGAACATCCAGAAGGTGGTGGTGGCCCGCGAGATGGAGAGCAAACCAAAGCTGGTGGTGGCCGACCAGCCCACCCGCGGCATCGATGTGGGGGCGGCGGCCTTCATCCACCAGAAGCTGGTGGAGCTGCGCGATGCGGGCTGCGCCATTCTGCTCTCCTCCGCCGATTTGAACGAGGTGCTGGAATTGTCTGACAGCCTGCTGATTTTGTATGGCGGGCAGGTGGTGGCCTGGTTTGAGGACAGCGCCTGCGTAACCGAGGAGGAGCTGGGCATGTATATGCTGGGACTAAAAACCAATTTGGAAGGGGGCGAGCCGCATGGCCAAGAGCCAGGATAGAGCCTTTACGGTCATCCGCATGCTGGTGGGGGTGGGCATTGCCCTGGCGCTGGCCCTGGTGGTGATACTGCTGGTGTCTAAGGAGCCGGGCAACGCCCTGGCGCAGTTTTTGCTGGCGCCGCTCTCCTCGGTGCGGAATTTTGGCAATGTGATAGAAATGTCCATCCCCTTCATCTTCACGGGTATCTCGGTGTGCGTGATGTACCAGGCCCACCAGTTTACCATGATAGGAGAGGGCTCCTTCTACTTCGGGGGCATCATGGCCACCACCTTTGTGCTGAACGTGGCCATGCCCACCGGGCTGCACCCCATTGCGGCCATTCTCATCGGCGGCATGGCCGGCTCTGTGGGCGGCCTGCTCACCGGCTGGTTCAAGGCCAAGTGGGGGGCCAACGAGTTCGTGATGTCCCTGATGCTGAACTATGTGCTGCTCTACACCGGCACCTTCATCCTCAGCCGTTTCCTGCGGGACCCCGGCAAGGGCTCTCTGGCGTCCTATGCCTTTCCGGCCTCGGCCAAGCTGGCCGTCATCATCCCGGGCACCCGCATCCATGCGGGGCTGCTGCTGGCCCTGGGTATGGTGGTGCTGGTCTACTTCTTTCTCTACCGCACCCGCTGGGGCTACTCCATCCGCATCACCGGGCAAAACCAGAATTTTGCGGCCTACGCCGGGGTAACAACGGCGGCAGTCATCGTCTATTCGCAGGTGATAGGCGGTTTTTTGGCCGGCATGGGCGGCGCCACCGAGATGCTGGGCATGTATGTGCGCTTCCAGTGGAAGGCCCTGCCGGGCTACGGCTTCGACGGCATCATGGTGGCCACCCTGGCGCAGCTAAACCCGCTTTTGGTACCGGTGGCGGCCATATTCCTGGCCTATATCCGGGTGGGGGCCGACATCATGGCCCGCAACAGCGACGTGCCCAGCGAGGTGGTGGCGGTCATTCAGGCCATCATCATCGTTCTGGTGGCGGCCTCTGGCTTTTTGGCGCGCTGGAAGCATAAGCGCACGCTGAAACGCTCTGGCCAGGCCGTAGGAGGGGGGAAAGCCTAATGGAAATACTCAAGATGATTTTCTCGGTGAGCTTCGCCCATGCGGTGCTGCGGGTTACCACCCCCATTCTGCTGGCGGCCATGGGGGCGCTGGTGGCCAAAAGGGCCGGGGTCAACAACATCGGCCTGGAGGGCATCATGCTGTTTGGGGCGCTGGCCGGGGTGCTGGTAAGCGGGTTTTCCCAAAGCGCGGTGCTGGGGGTGCTGGGGGCGGTGGCCATTGGTGTGCTGATGGCCCTGCTGCTGGGCTACTGCGCGCTGAGGCTGAAAAGCGATATCTTCCTCACCGGCATTGCCCTGAACCTGCTGGCCTCGGGCGGCACGGTCTTTCTGCTCTACGCTCTCACCGGAGACAAGGGGATGTCCGGCTCGCTGAAAAGCATGACGGTGGCCAATATTGACCTGCCGTTTTTGGAGGCGGTGCCCGTTCTGGGCCCGGTGCTGAACCGGCAGAGCATCCTCACCTGGGCGGCCTTTTTGGTGGTGCCGCTGATGTTCATTCTGCTGTACAAAACTCCCATTGGCCTGCGCATCCGCGCCGTGGGGGAAACGCCCAATGCCGCCGCCTCGGTAGGGGTGAAGGTGGACCGCATCAAGTACACCGCCCTGGCCCTCAGCGGCCTGCTGGCGGGCCTGGGCGGGGCCTTCATGTCCATGAGCTATGTCTCCTGGTTCTCCCGCGATATGACGGCGGGCCGGGGCTTCATTGCGCTGGCCGCCGAGGCCATGGGCCGGGGCAACCCGGTGGGTGTGCTGCTCTCCTCCCTGCTGTTCGGCTTTGCCGATGCGTTGTCCTCCAGCATGCAGGCGCTGGAGCTGCCCATTGAATTTTTGCAGATGCTGCC
>CAYRFC010000175.1:0-4910 GCA_964423365.1 uncultured Oscillospiraceae bacterium | reverse complement strand
CTTAGGACAAAACCTGCAAAACGGCCTTGCATCCCGCGTGGGGCTGTGGTATAATTCTTATTGTACGAACCGTCACGCAAGAGAGTGGGCAGCGCCCGCTCTCTTGCCGCGTATAGGACATTTTTCTTTCGCCATATAAAAAACGGAAGAACGAAGAAAGTGGTGGGCATGGCAAAGCAGGCAGGGGGCGTGGCCGCCCGCGTGGAAGCACTGGTGGGCCCCGTGATAGAGCAGATGGGGCTGCGGCTGTGGGAGGTGCGCTTTGAGAAAGAGGGCGCCGACTGGTTTTTGCGGGTGCTGATAGACCGCGACGAGCCGCTGGACACCGACACCTGCGAGGCCGCCACCCGCGCCATAGACCCGCTGCTGGACGAGGCCGACCCCATAGACCACAGCTATATATTGGAGGTGGGCAGCCCCGGCCTTGGGCGCCGCCTCACCCGGGAGGCGCATTTTGCCGCGGTGCTGGGGCAAAAAGTGCGGGCTGGGCTGTACCGTGCAGACGAAAAGGGCCGCAAGGAGCTGGCCGGGCTGCTGCGGGAGAAAACAGCCGACAGCCTGCTGCTGGAAAGTGAAGAGGGCGAGGAACGCCTAGCGGTGAAAGATATAGCGGGCGTGTGGCTCTGCGACGACGAAAACCTATTCAAATAAGCCGGGCTTTTCTGGCAAGACCATAGCACATAAAAACGAAAAAACGAATACAATGTGGAAACGAAAGTTGGAAAGCAAATGAACGAGGAACTGTTTACCGCCCTGGAATTGCTGGAACAAGAGCGGGGCATCTCGGCGGAGTATCTGCTGGAAAAGGTGAAAAACGCCATTGCCATTGCGGTGAAGAAGGACTATGAGGTGGAGGAGGAGAACGTCTCCGTCATCATGGACCCGCAGAGCGGACACTTTGAGGTGAAGCTGCTGCAGGACGTGGTGGACGAGGTGGAGAACCCGAGCACCCAGATTTCCCTGGAGGACGCCCAGAAGCAGGACAAGAGCCTGACGGTGGGCGACCAGCTGGAGACGCCTTTGAAAACCCAGGACTTTGGCCGCATTGCCGCCCAAACGGCCAAGCACGTCATACGGCAGGGCATTCGCGAGGCAGAGCGCAGCCAGATGTACACCGAGATGCAGAGCAAGAGCCATGAGATTGTGACCGGCCTTGTGACGCGGGTGGATGCAGCCCGCGGCGTGGTGGCGCTGGAAATAGGCAAGAACGAGGCCATTCTGCCCAAGAACGAGCAGGTGCCCGGGGAGATATTGCAGGAAGGCGACCGGGTGAAGGTGTATGTGGTGGATGTGGCCGTGACCGAGCGCGGCCCCCGCGTAATGATAAGCCGCACCCACCCCGGCCTTGTGAAACGGATGTTTGAGATGGAGGTGCCGGAGGTGTTCGACGGCACCGTGGAGATAAAGGCCATTGCCCGCGAGGCGGGCCAGCGCACCAAAATTGCCGTGTACAGCAAAGACCCGAACGTAGACCCCCGCGGCGCCTGCATTGGCGCGCACGGTGCGCGCGTGGCGGGCATTGTGGAGGAGCTGGGCGGCGAGAAGATTGACGTGGTGCTGTACAGCGAAGACCCGGCGGAGTTCATTGCCGCCGCCCTTTCCCCGGCAAATGTGGTGAAGGTGGAGCTTGTGGAGGGGGAGACCAAGAGCTGCCAGGTGACGGTGCCCGACCACCAGCTCTCCCTCGCCATAGGCAACCGGGGCCAAAACGCCCGGCTCTGCGCCAGGCTGACCGGATATAACATCGACATTCGCCCCGAGAGCGGCTACTACGGAGAGGAATAATTTGCCACAACAAGCCAAGATGAAAAAGCCGCCCATCCGCCACTGTGTGGGCTGCGGGGAGGCCAAACCCAAAAAAGAGCTGGTGCGGCTGGCCCACAGCAAGGACGGGCAGGTAAGCCTGGACAGAACGGGCAAAGCGCCCGGGCGGGGGGCCTACCTCTGCCACAGCGCCGCCTGCCTTACCAAGGCCCGAAAGAAGCGCAGCCTGGAGCGCGCTTTTGGCACGGCCATTCCCGAAGAGGTGTACCAAAAGCTGGAGAGTGAACTGGAGGCCGCCGATGGATAACCCGGCCCTGCTGGGGGCCCTCTCCCTCTGCCGGAAGGCCGGGGCCCTGGCCCTGGGCTACGACGCGGTGGAGGAGGCCCTGAGAACCGGGAAGGCGCAGCTTTTGCTCTTCGCGGCCGATGTATCGGAGGGGACCCGCCGCCGCCTGGAAAAAAATGCGCCGGGGGGCCTGCGGGCCGAGACCCTGCCCTTTCCCAAAGAGGCGCTGGCCGCCCTGGCCCGCAAGCCGGTGGGGGCCCTGGCCGTGACCAACGCACAACTGGCGGCGCTTTGCCTTTCCAAGTGGCCGCAAACCGAAGCATAACACTGCAAGGCAAGGCCGCTTGGCCGCCCATGCCGCACAGAAATATGGAATAGCGCAAGTCAGATAGCTGTAGGAGGAACTTCATTTGGTCATTAAGTACAAACTCATCGATGTCGCCAAAGACTTGAATGTGCAGAACAAGGTGGTTGCCGAGATGCTTGGCGACAAATTTGGCGAGGTGAAAAAGAATACCACACCGCTTACCGAGGAGGAGCTGGACTATCTGTTTGACTTCTTCACCCGGCAGGCTGAGGTTCCGAGTTTTGAGGACTATCTGGCCAGCGCGCCGCCCAAGGAGAAGCCAAAGCCCCCAGCCCCGGCCCCGGCGGCCGAGAGCGGGCCGAAGCCTGCCGCGCAGCCGCAGGCGGCAAAGCCAGCCGCCCCCCGGCCCGCCGCCGAAAAGGCGGCCCCTGCGCCGGCCAAGGCCCCCGTGCCCGCGGCCCAGCCCTCAGCGGGCCAGCAGCCCGCGGCACAGGCAGCCCCCAAAGCACCGCCCAAACCCGGGCATCAGCCCGCCAAAAAGCGGGACGGCCTGGGGCGCATCCGCGAGGTGAAGGACGACCCGAACAAGCCCGCCGCGCCCAAGCGCGAAGTGGTGACCCGCACCATAGACACCCGCACTGTGGACGTGAACCTCGACAAGTTCAACGAGAAATACACCGACTTGGCTTCCCAAAAGCCGGTGGAAAACCGCCGCAAGCCCACCCAAAACCGCCAGAAGCTGCGCGGGAACAAGGCGCGGCAGAACCCCTTTGCCAAAAAGCGGGAGACCGAGGCCGAGCGCCTGCAGCGCATCCAGCTGGAAAAGGCCCGCAAGGCGCAGCTCAAGGTCTCCATCCCGGACGAAATCACCGTGGGGGATCTGGCTATTCGCCTGAAAGCCGCGGCCCCGCAGGTCATCAAAATACTGATGGGCCTTGGCGTGATGGCCAATGTCTCGCAGGTGATAGACTTTGACACGGCGGCCACCGTGGCCGAGGAGCTGGGCGCGAAGGTGGAGCACGAGGTGCATGTGACCATTGAGGAGCGCCTCTTTGAGGTGGACGAGGACAGCGAGGCCGACCTGCAGCCCCGCCCGCCTGTGGTGGTGGTGATGGGCCACGTAGACCACGGCAAAACCTCGATTCTGGACGCCATCCGCGCCTCGAACGTGACCGAGGGCGAGGCGGGCGGCATCACCCAGCACATCGGCGCCTATCAGGTGAAAAAGAGCGGCAAGCTCATCACCTTTCTGGACACACCGGGCCATGAGGCCTTCACCTCCATGCGTGCCCGCGGCGCGAACATGACCGATATCGCCGTGCTGGTGGTGGCGGCGGACGACGGCATCATGCCCCAGACGGTGGAGTCCATCAACCACGCGAAGGACGCGGGGGTTTCCATCATCGTGGCCATCAACAAGATGGACAAGGAGGGCGCGAACCCCGACCGCATCAAGCAGCAGTTGACCGAATACGAGCTGGTGCCCGAGGAGTGGGGCGGCGACATTGTGGTGGTGCCGGTTTCGGCCACCACCGGGCAGGGCATTGACGACCTGCTGGAGATGATTAACCTCACTTCAGAGGTGATGGAGCTGAAAGCCAACCCGAACCGCCGTGCCAAGGGCGCGGTGGTGGAGGCCCGGCTGGACAAAGGGCAGGGCCCCGTGGCCACCATTCTGGTGCAGCGCGGCACCCTGAACCAGGGTGATGTGGTGATTGCCGGCACCAGTGTGGGCCGTGTGCGCACCATGCGCGACAGTGCCGGGCGGCCCCTGGAAGTGGCCGGGCCCTCCACCCCGGTGGAGATTACCGGCCTGACCGATGTGCCCGAGGCGGGTGACATTTTTGACGCGGTGGAGGACGAGCGCCTGGCCCGTGAGCTGGCCGACCGCCGCAGCTCCGCCCAGCGCGAGGAGCAGCTGGGCAGCTACACCAAGGTGACGCTGGACAACCTGTTCAGCCAGATTGCCGCGGGCGACATGAAGCAGCTTTCCATCATTGTGAAGGCGGACGTGCAGGGCAGCGCCGAGGCCGTGAAGCAGAGCCTGGAAAAGCTGGGCAACGAAGAGGTGCGGGTGAAGGTGATTCACGCCGGGGTGGGCGCCATCAACAAGAGCGATGTGATGCTGGCTGACGCCTCCGGGGCCATTGTGATTGGCTTCAATGTGAGGCCCGACCCCATTGCCACCGCCGACGCTGCCCAGAATAACGTGGAAATGCGGATGTACCGCGTGATTTACGACGCAATCAACGACGTGGAGGACGCCCTGAAGGGCATGCTGACGCCGAAAATCCGCGAGGTGGAGCTGGGCCGCGTGGAGGTGCGCGAAACCTACAAGGTGAGCAGCGTGGGCACCATTGCGGGCTGCTATGTGCAGGACGGCAAGGTGGTGCGCAGCGCCAGAATCCGCGTGGTGCGTGACGGCATTGTGGTGGCCGAGGACGAAATTTCCTCGCTGCGCCGCTTTAAAGACGATGTAAAAGAGGTGGCCCAGGGCTACGAATGCGGCATAGCGCTGGAGAAATTCAGCGATATCAAGGAGGGCGACATCTT
>CAYRFC010000174.1:0-4929 GCA_964423365.1 uncultured Oscillospiraceae bacterium | reverse complement strand
CAGGGCTTTGTGCAGGGGGTGCCGGGGGCGGTGCTCTCTGGCGGGCGGTACGACAACCTGATGCGGCGCTTTGGCAAACGGCAGGGGGCGCTGGGCTTTGCGCTCTACCTAAGCGCGCTGGGCAGCCTGCAAGCGGATGGCCCCGAAAAACCGGAAAAAGAAGGCTACCTGAACGTGGCGCTGCCCAAGGGGCGGCTGGGGCAGCAGGTGTATGCCCTGTTTGAACAGGCCGGGCTGCCCTGCCGGGGCCTGGCAGAGAAAAGCCGCAAGCTGGTGTTTGAGGACCCCGAGAGCCGGGTGCGCTATTTTATGGTGAAGCCCTCGGACGTGGACATATACGTGGAGCACGGCGCGGCGGATATAGGGGTGGTGGGCAAGGATGTGCTGCTGGAGAGCGGCGCCGAGGTGCTGGAGCTGCTGGACCTGGGCCTGGGCAAATGCCGCCTGGCCGTGGCGGGCCACCCCGGCTTTATGGGCGACCCGGCCGCTACCCTGCGGGTGGCCAGCAAATACCCCCATGTCACCCGGCGGTACTACGCGGGGAAAAGCCAGTCGGTGGAGATTATCAAGCTGAACGGCTCCATTGAGCTGGCCCCCATCACCGGGCTGGCAGACGTGATTGTGGACATCGTGGAGACAGGCTCCACCCTGCGGGAAAACAACCTGGACGTACTGGCCGAGGTGGCCCCCTCCTCCGCCCGGCTGATAGCCAACCGGGCCTCCTGGCGGTTCAAGGGGGCGCTGATAGAAACACTGCTGCGCAAGCTGGAGGGCCTGCTATGATAGCGATAGAAAAGGTGGCCGATGTAAACCCACGTGCCATAGTGGAAGGCCGGGGGGGCGAGGCGGCCAATGTGGACGCCGCCGTGGCCGAGATTATGGCGGAGGTGCGGGAGAGAGGCGACGCCGCCCTGCTGGACTACACCGAGCGCTTTGACGGCGCGCGCCTGGCCGACCTGCGGGTGGAGCCCGCAGAGATAGAGGCGGCCTACCGCGAGGTGGGGGAGGAATTCCGGGCCATTTTGCACGAGGCGGCCCAGAACATTTTAGAGTTTCACGCCTGCCAAAAGCGAAGTGGCTTTATGCGGGCCGATAAGCCCGGCATTGTGATGGGACAGAAAATTACCCCGCTGGAGAGGGTGGGGGTGTATGTGCCGGGCGGCACAGCGGCCTACCCCAGCACGGTGCTGATGGACGTGCTGCCCGCCGTGGTGGCCGGTGTGGGGCAGGTTGTGATGGTGAGCCCGCCGGACAGGGACGGCAGGCTGCCGGCGGCGGTGCTGGCGGCGGCCAAGGTGGCCGGCGTCACCCACATCTACCGCGTGGGCGGGGCCCAGGCCGTGGCGGCCCTGGCCTATGGCACCGAGAGCGTGCCACGGGTGGATAAAATTGTGGGCCCCGGCAACATCTATGTGGCCACGGCAAAAAAAATGGTGTATGGCAGGGTGGATATCGACATGATAGCCGGGCCGAGTGATATTCTGGTGCTGGCCGACGAGACCGCCAGCCCGGCCGTGGTGGCGGCCGACATGCTGGGCCAGGCAGAGCATGACGCACTGGCCGCCGCCGTGCTGGTGACCACCAGCCCCGCGCTGGCCGAGGCGGTGGCCGAGGAGCTGCCCCGCCAGCTGGAAAAGCTGCCCCGCCGGGAGATAGCCCGGCAGTCCCTTTCCACAAATGGCAAGATATTGCTGGCCCAAAGCATGGAGGAGGCCTTGGCCTGCGCCAATGCTCTGGCGCCGGAGCATCTGGAAATTTGCACCGCCCAGCCCTTCTCCCTGCTGCCGCAGGTGAAAAACGCGGGCAGCATCTTTTTGGGCCACCACTGCCCCGAGGCGCTGGGCGACTATTTTGCGGGCCCGAACCACACCCTGCCCACGGCGGGCACCGCCCGGTTTTATTCGCCCCTCTCGGTGGATGACTTTATTAAAAAGAGCAGTTACCTGTACTATTCAAAAGAGGCACTGGCCGCCGTGGGGGAAAAGGTGGAGGCCTTCGCCCACAGGGAAGGGCTGGGCGCCCACGCCGAGAGTGTCCGCATCCGCAGGGAACAGTAGGAGAAATCATATACTATGTCACGCTATTTACACCCACGATTCCAGGATATTGCCCCCTATACGCCCGGTGAACAGCCCGCCGAGCGGAAATGGATAAAGCTGAACACCAACGAGAGCCCCTACCCGCCTGCACCGGGGGTGGGGGAGGCGGTGGCCCAAAGCGTCGCCCGGCTGAACCTCTACTCGGACATTGGCTGTGAAGCCGTGACAAAGCCGCTGGCGGCGTTTCTGGGGCTGGCCCAAAACCGGGTGTTTGTGGCCAACGGAAGCGATGAAATACTGGCATTTTGCTTCTGGGGCTTCTGCCCCCGGGGGGCGGCCTTTGCCGACGTGACCTACGGCTTTTACCAGGTGTATGCCAGAATGTATGAGGTGGAGGAAAAAATTATTCCACTGGAGGAAAATTTTCGCCTGAACCCCCTACACTACACCGGCGCGGGGCGCACCATCTTTCTGGCAAACCCCAACGCCCCCACCGGGCTGGCGCTCCGCCTTGCAGAGATAGAAAACATCCTGCGCTGGAACCCCGGTAACCTGGTGGTGGTGGACGAGGCCTACATTGCCTTTGGGGGCGAAAGCGCTGTGCCGCTGCTGGAAAAGTATGACAACCTGCTGGTGGTGGGCACCTTCTCAAAATCTCGCAGCCTGGCGGGTGCGCGGCTGGGCTATGCCGCAGGCAGCCCCGAGCTGGTAGCGGGCCTGGGGCGGATGAAATTTGGCTTTAACCCCTACAATGTGAACAGCATGACCCAGGCCGCCGCCGCCGCCTCTCTGGCAGACAACGGTTACTATGAAGACTGTGTGCAGCGGGTGGTGCACACCCGGGAGAAAACCCAGGAGGCGCTGCGGGCCATGGGTTTTTTAAGCACAGAAAGCCAGGCGAATTTTTTGTTTATCCACCACCCACAGCACTCTGCCGAGGAGCTTTTCCACCGCCTGCGGGAGGCGGGCATTCTGGTGCGCTGGTTCCAGCGGCCCCGCGTGCGGGACTATCTGCGCGTGACGGTGGGCAGCGAGCAAGAGATGGACTGTTTTACCAGAGCGGTGCGTGAGATTGTGTGCGAGGAAAGGTGAGGGAAAGCCGGTGCAGGGAAAGATTGCAATTGTGGATTACGGCGTGGGAAACCTGTTCAGCCTGCGCTGCTCGTTACAGGCCTTGGGTCTTGAGGCCGAGGTGAGCGGCGAGGCGCAGGCCCTGCGGGAGGCCGGGCGCATCATTCTGCCCGGGGTGGGCGCCTTTGCAGACGCCATGGCAAAGCTGCAGGCCAGCGGCCTGTGCGAGACCTTGGCCGCCGAGGTGAAAAAGGGCAAGCCGCTGCTGGGCATCTGCCTGGGCATGCAGCTCTTGTTTGAGGAAAGCCACGAGTTTGGGCGGCACAGGGGCCTGGGCTTTGTGCCGGGGCAGGTGCGCAGCCTGGCGGAGGATTTGCGCGGCGCGGGCTTTGGCTACAAGGTGCCCCACATAGGCTGGAACCCGCTGCGGCTGCGGCAGCCCGGCTGCCCCCTTCTCAAAAACACAGAGGAGGGCCAGGCCGTGTATTTTGTGCACAGCTACTATCTGCCGGGCGAAGCGGCGCAGGTGGCGGCCAGCAGTGAATATGGCGTGCAGGTGGCGGCGGCGGTGCAGCAGGACAATGTGTTTGGCACCCAGTTCCACCCAGAGAAAAGCGGCGCGGTGGGCCTTGCCATTCTGCGCGCCTTTGCGGAGGTGGCCTAGATGGAGCTGTTACCGGCCATTGATTTGATAGGCGGCCAGGTGGTGCGCCTGTTTCAGGGAGATTATGCCCAAAAGGAGACCTATGGCAGCGAGCCTGCCGCCTTTGCCCGGCAGTTCGAGCAGGCCGGGGCCACCCAGCTGCATCTGGTGGATTTGGACGGCGCGAAGGCCGGAAAGCCCTGCAACGGGGCCGCGGTGCGGGCCATAACCGGGGGCACGGGCCTGGCGGTGGAGCTGGGGGGCGGCATGCGCAGCGAGGAGAGCGTGGAGGCAGCCTTTGCCATGGGGGTGCAGCGGGTGATTCTGGGTACCTCCGCCCTCAAAGACCCGGCCTTCACCCGGCGCATGGTGCAGCGCTATGCCCAGCGCATTTCCATAGGGGTGGACGCACGGGACGGCAAGGTGGCCGTGGAGGGCTGGCTTGCCACCAGCGAGACCGACAGCCTGGCGTTTTGCCGGGAGATGCGGGAGATTGGGGTGCAGAATGTCATCTACACCGATATCTCCCGTGACGGTGCGGGACGCGGCACCAATCTCGACATCTATGAAAAGCTCTCCCAAATAGAGGGCCTGTCCATCACGGCCTCGGGCGGGGTGTCCTCTCTCGGGGATATCATCGCCCTGCGGGAGCTGGGGGTGCAGGCGGCCATAGTGGGCAAGGCTTTGTACACCGGCGCGGTGGAGCTGAAAGCCGCCCTGGCTGCGGCGGCGGGGAAGGAGGGCGCGGTATGATAGCCAAGCGCATCATTCCCTGCCTCGACATCCGGGATGGCCGGGTGGTGAAGGGAATCAATTTTGCGGGCCTGCGCGACGTGGAGGACCCGGTGGCCCTGGCGGCCTACTACAACCAGCAGGGCGCAGACGAGCTGGTGTTCTATGATATCACCGCCTCGGCCGAGGGGCGAGGCCTGTTCACCGATATCCTCACCCGCACCGCCGCCGAGGTCTTCATCCCGCTCACGGTGGGCGGGGCCATTCGCCATGTGGAGGATTTTGACCGGGTGCTGAAATGCGGGGCCGACAAGGTGAGCGTCAACTCCGGGGCCATTGCCCGCCCAGAGATACTGGAGGAGGGGGCCAAGCGCTACGGTAGCCAGTGCGTGGTGCTCTCGATGGATGTGAAGCGGGTGGACGGCGCTTTCCATGTGTTTGCCA
>CAYRFC010000173.1:0-5059 GCA_964423365.1 uncultured Oscillospiraceae bacterium | reverse complement strand
GCTGGCTATAGATATGTGTCGAGCGCGAGGAGGGCGGCCTGGATGTCCTGCTGGGTGGCGGCGGGACGGAGGAGGAGGCGGACAGGGTGGCCGCCTGGCGTGCTGACGGACAGCCAGCCGCCGCCTGACGGCTGTGCAGGGGGGAGGGAGGAGGGGAGCTCCTCGGTGTAGGAGGAAAAATCGATTTGGCGCACGCTGGTATAAAAGCCGAGCATCTCGCGGACAAAGCTTTCCGGCAGGCCGAGACGGTCGGCCAGTTGCCAGGGCTCGGTGTCGCCCGCCTGCATGAGGCTGGCGAGGAGCTGGGGCGGATAGTATTGCTCGAACACATGGCGGGTGGCGCGGGCCTCGGCCTGGGCGCGCTGGATGGAGCCGCTTTGCTGGGTGTAAAAGCCGCCCCTTGAAAAATGCCCGATTTCATGGAGCAAAAGCTCCAGCTCCTCGGCGGAGTTTTCGAGCTTTTCATAGTCGATGGCGAGAAGGCCGTCGTCTCTGGCGAGAGCCTTTTGCTGCCGGAAATGGGCCGGAACCACCTCGACGTCCATCTCTTCCAGCTCCCGGTAGGCGTCCAGCGCCGTGGGGATGGGGGGGATATTGGCAGGCATTCGCGTTTATTTCTCCTTTTTTTTGCGTATCATCTTCATGAAAGCGGCGATATCCTCCATGTCCTCCTGGTCGAATTCCTCCATGCGAAGACCGGAATCATCGAGGGCACGCTGGAAGGTGGCAAAGCTTTGCTGCTGGGCCACGGGCGCACCGGAGGAGAGGCTGCGCCCGGCCAGGGTATCGACACTGACACCGAAATAATCGGCAATTTTTTGGGCGGTGGCCAGGGTGAAGCTGCGGTTGCGGCCGCTGCGAAGCTCTGTGAGGGTACTGCGGCTCATGCCGAGGTCGGCGGCCATTTTGGCGCCGCTGATGCCTTTTTGACGGCAGAGCGAATCGATGATTTCATACAGTTCGGGCATAGCACTCATCCTTTGTCCATAATTATGTTCAGATTTTGCTTGACATGCACAAAATTCCGAACTATACTAGAGATAGTACAAAATTCCGTACAGGAAAAGAGTATACAAACAGTTTAGTTCAGAAATATGGACTTGTCAAGGAGGTGCAGGGATTTGGAGGAGATTCGGTGCCCGGTGTGTGGGCAGGCGCTGGGATGGACGGACGAGGTGTACCGCAGGGAGGGCAGCTGTGAGCTGGCCGGGTGCAGCCAGTGCCTGAGAGGGCAGGATGTGTATGACTGGGCCAATGCGGAGATAGCCGATGCGGGCGGGGCGGGTGTGTGGTTCCGCGGAGAATGAAGGTGGGAGGGCTGGCGGTGGAGCAGGCTGTGGTGAGGCTGTGGGTGGAAAACGAGTATCTATGTGAATTCTTGCGTAAATATTTGGGGATGGGGCTTTTGTTCCGGGCGGAGGCCCTACAATGCGGAGAGACGTGCACCCTGCTGGAGTGCCGGTACCCGAAGGGGGATGCCTGCCTGTGGATGGCGGAAAGTGAGGTGGGCCGGGATGGACTGGACGCTGTGTGAGGGATATCTGACGGCGGAGCGGGAGGAGCGGGCTCTGGCTGCGGAGATGGAGGATTTGGCGCGGCTGGACGCGGAGATGGAGCGGGCCGGGGCCGGGCCGCTGCTGGGGAAGACGGCGCTGCTGACGGAGATAAGAGCGCGGCGGGCGGGGCTGGACGAGCGGTGCCGCCGGGCCAGAGAAATGGTGGAGGCCGTGGGGGACAGAGAATTGCGGGAGCTGGCCTACGGACGATATATAGAGGGGCTGGAATGGGAAAAGCTGGCCGAGAGGATGGGGAAAAGTGTGAAGTGGGTGTACTGGAAATGGGGCGGCGCGCAAAAGGCGGAGGGCTGATGCAGTGTGGAGGCCCGCCGGGGAGGATGGGGGGAGAAGGGACGGGAGAGCCTGCCGGCGGAGGGGGCTTTCCTTTTTTTTGGTGTTTTTGGATGGTAGAATGGCGAGGAGAGAGGAGGACTGCGTGTGAAAAGGACGGCGGCAGAGCGCCGGGTGCTGAAGGAGATGGAGCGGATAGCCTATGGGCGGGAGGCGGACTGGCCTGAGGGGCTGCCCAAGGTGGCAGAGAGACTGAAGGCCCTGGAGTGGCTGGGGCGGCTGCACCAGATGGACCCGGCAGAAAAGCACCGCGTGGAGATGGAGCGCCGCAAGCAGGAGCTGGCGGAGCAAAAGCAGAGAGCGGAGGAGCGCACAGAGGCTGCGCACAGGAGGGCCGGAGAGGCCCAGCAGCGGGAGGAGGCCTGCCGCCTGCTGGTGGAGGTGGTGGGGACACCGAAGGGGGCCGGAGACAATGATGCGGGTGAATGAGGTATATTGGCCCTACATGAGCTGCCCCCAAAGGATGCAGATATTTTTTGGGGGAGCGGCGAGCGGGAAATCGACCTTTTTGGCCCAGCGCTGTGTGTGGGACCTGCTGCACGGGGGAAGGAACTATCTGGTGGTGCGGGCGGTGGCCCGCACCCTGCGGCAGAGTGTGTGGAACCAGGTGCTGAAGGCGGTGCGGCAGGCGGGGGCGGAAAAATGGTTCCGGCTGAACCAGAGTGAGATGTGCATGACCTGCACCCTGAATGGGGGGCAGGTGCTGTTTGCGGGCATGGATGACCCGGAGAAGCTGAAGAGCATTACGCCGGAGCGGGGGGTGCTGACCGATGTGTGGGCCGAGGAGGCGACCGAGCTGGAGTATGCCGCGTTTAAGCAGCTGACCAAGAGGCTGCGGGGGAGGGAGGCGGGGCCGGCGGCGCGCGGCAGCGCGGCAGGCCCCGGCGGCGGAGCCGCCGGGGGCGCCCCCGAAGGGGGCGACGGGCCCGCGAAACGGGTGTGCCTGAGCTTTAACCCCATGCAGAGGGAACATTGGATTTGGCGGGAGTTTTTTAGGGGCTTCGATGAGAAAAAGGGGAAGCTGGAAACGGAAGACCTGGTGATTCTGCGGACCACCTTCCGTGACAACTGCTTTTTGACGGGGGATGACCAAAAAGCCCTGCTGGCCGAGAAGGACAAATGGTACTATGACATCTACACGGAGGGGCGCTGGGCCAGCCCGGAGGGGGCGGTGTTCCACAACTGGCGGGTGGAGGATTTGGGAGAGTTTACCGCGGAGCAGCCGCGCTGGGGGCTGGACTTTGGCTTTGCGGCTGACCCAAACGCCCTGCTGGGCTGCCAGGTGGACATGCGGCGCAAGAAAATAGTGGTGTTTGCCGAGATGGTGCAGGGCGGGCTGCACGACGACGAGCTGGCGGAGGAGCTGAAAAAACGGGTGGGCAGCGCGGCGGTGGTGTGTGACTGTGCCGAGCCGAAAGCCATAAGCGACCTGTGCAGGCGGGGGCTGTGTGCTGTGCCTGCGGTGAAGGGGCCGGACAGCGTGCGGTTTGGGCTGCGCTTTTTGCAGGGCTTTGAGATGGTGGTGGACAGGCGCTGTGTGCAGACGGCGGAAGAACTGGCGGGCTACCGCTGGCAGAGGGACAAAAACGGGAATATGCTGCCGAGGCCGGAGGACAAAAACAACCACTTGATGGACGCGCTGCGCTATGCTGTGGAGGATTTGATGCTGCAGAGCCGGGCGGAGGCGGCGAAGAGATTGTAAAAAAAAGAGCGCAAAAAATTGCGCTCAAAGATTGGAAATGGGAAAACTAGGCGGGGATGAGGAGGAGTTCGAAGCCGCCATAGGTGTAGCTGAGGGTGTTGTCCTCGTAGTGGACGAGGGTGGTGGGAGGGTTGGTGCCGTCGTCTAGGGTGTAGCTGCCGTTTTGCCCCTCCCAGGTGAAGGGCATGCTGGTTTCCTTGCCTTGCAGGGTGACGGTGAGGGTGCCCTTGCCACCGGCCTCGAAGGTCATGCTGAGGGTTTTGATGAGCTCCAGGGCGCTGAGCTGCTCCTCCATGCCGCCCGCAATAGAAGCGGCCTGGTTAAGCTTTTCCTCCAGCTCCGCGGGGGTGAAGCTCATGTCCTCGAAGCTGATGGTGCCGGTGACCCAGCTGCCCTCGATGCTGGTGCCCTCGCCAGCCTTGGCAGGCCTGGGGGTGCTGCTGGACACAGAGCTGGAGGAGGCGGCGGCGGGCTGGGAGGAAACGGGCGCCTGGGAAGAGGACGAGGACGCGCTGGGGGCGGGGATGGGGGGCGGAGCCTCTGTGGAGGCAGGGGCAGAGCAGGCGGTGAGGCCGAGGCCCAAAAGAGCGGCAGAGGTGATGGCGATGAGTTTTTTCATAAGTGGAATCTCCTTTATTACGATGCCGGAATATAAAGATACTATTATAAAAAGCTTTTATAATAATCTATATTATATAGAACTTGTGGAGGCGGGGCAAGAGATGGCCGTGAATTGAAAGAATTTTGAGAAGACTGGGCTTTGGATGTTTTTTGGGGCTGGGGACTGCTAGAATGGTAGCATGAAGAACAGGGGGAGACCTCTGGGAGACAAGGGCGAACCGAGAGGTTTGCCTTTTTTGTTTGGAGGGATGCAGGTGGAGGGCCAGGTGTGGGCGCGGGGGAACGACGAGGTATACCCTGATTTTGCAGCCGAGCTGCGGGAGTTTCGGGAGCAGGGGCCGGGGCCGCTGTGGGTGAGGCGGGTGGTGGAAAAGCACCGCTTCCGTGCGGCGTATGACAGGGCTTTGTATGAGCGGTACCGGGGGACAGGGGTGCCGATATATGCGAGGCGGCCACGGTTTGCCGAGAGCGGAGCCGAGATAAACAACCGGCTGGGGAACGACTTTTTTGGAGAGATTGTAGACTTCAAGACGGGGTTCTTTGCGGGGCGGCCGATAGGCTACAGCTACGCGGACACGCCCGAGAGCCGGGAAGGCGCCGGACAGAGTGTGGCGGAACTGCAGAAGGCGCTGACCGACTTTACTGCCCGGAACAACATGTATGACCTGGACATGGAATGCACAAAGCTGGCCGCCTGCTGCGGGTATGCCGCGCGGCTGTTCTACATTGGGCCGGACGGCCAGGAGCGGGTGATGCCGGTGCTGCCCTTTGAGGCGGCGATTCTGGGGGAGGGGGACATCTGCGAGCCGGAGGTGGCGCTGCGGTATTT
>CAYRFC010000172.1:0-5067 GCA_964423365.1 uncultured Oscillospiraceae bacterium | reverse complement strand
GGGCAACCGCCCAAGGCGGCTCTTAGCCCGAGACCAACGCAGCCATCCGCCGTTTCTGCCAAGAGCAGCATAACTCATGTTATGTTCATCTGCTCTAAGGTGGGTTATTGGGCTAAAAAAGGCATTCGGTGGTTTTTTGGGTGTGGGCCACCACCCGGCCGTTTTTCACCACGGCGTTGCGGGTGGCCTGGCTGGCCAGCGCCTCGGCCACGCTGGGCTTGTCGAAGACCACAAAGTCGGCCCGGCAGCCCTTTTGCAGGCCATAGCCCTCTATTTCCAGCGATTTCGCCGGGTTCACGGTGCCCATGGCGAAGACGCGCTCCAGCTCGCTTTTGGTCACCATCTGGGCCACCTGCGCGGTGATGAGCCCCTCCTCCAGCATGTCGCCGTTGCCAATGGGGCGGAAGGGGTCGCGGATGTTGTCGGAGGCGTAGGAGATGTTCACCCCGGCGTCGGAGAACTCCCGAATGCGGGTGACCCCCCGGCGGATGGGCTGATGGTCGCTGCGGCCCATGAGGTAGAGGTTGCAGGAGGGCAGAGTGATGATGTGCAGCCTAGCCTCCTTGGCAAGCTGGATGGCCTTCTCCGCCGTGGCGTCATCCACCGCACAGAGCGCCGTGACATGGCCGCAGCTCACCCGGCCCTCGTAGCCATACTGCTTGGTGAGGCGGGCAATTTGCATGAAGTTCTCCACGTCGGGGTGGTCGTGCTCATCCACGTGGAAATCCACCGGCAAATCGTGCTTCACGGCCAGGGCAAAGAGCTCCTCGGTGATGCGGGCGCAGTCCTTGTGCAGGTGGGGCGCCCCGCCGATATAGTCCAGCAGGCCCGCCCCGGCAGCCTCGTCCAGCAGCTTCATCCTCTCTGCAATGGCCTCGGAGCCGTCGTAAAAGCTGGGCAGCGCGGTGATGCGGATGTCCAGGAAGTCTTTCAGCTCCTCCTTCACCTCGTTCAGAGCCTCCACACCCGCAAGGCCCAGGGCGGCCTCCACGTTGGCGTGGGTGCGCAGGGCCGTGGTGCCGCCCAGGCAGCACATCCGGGCCACGTTTTTGGCCCGGCGCTTGATGTCGCTGCGTATCTCCCCCGCCGGCACGCCGTTCACATATTTGGTGAAATTGGCAATGGCCTCCTTCAGGGTGGGTGATTCCTCCTCCCCCAGAGAGAGGGCCTTGTCGAAATGCATGTGACTGTCTACAAAGCCGGGGGCCACCAGGTTCCCCGCCGCATCCACCAGCTCTTTGGCCAGCCCCTCGCTGATGCCGGGGGCCACCTCGGCAATTCTGCCGTTCTCCACCGCGATATCGGCCCTCTTGCCCTCTCCATACAAACACGCGTCTTTCACCAGTAAATCGTACATCGTCCCCATCCTTTCCTTTCGGCCGCACCGCGCCTAGACGTGCCGCGCCGCCTTATGCTATTTCCCTGGGCAATGCACATACCGAGGGCATGGCTACATAGAGATATAGGCCTCTCTGGCCGGCCCCACCGAAACCATGGTGACCGGGGTTTCCATCTCGCGCTCCACCATCTCAATATAGGCCCGCGCCGCCTTGGGCAGGTCCTCTTTTTTCCGCACCGCGCTGATATCCTTGGCCCAGCCCTCCATGGTTTTCACCACCGGCAGGGCACGCTCCAGGTCGGCCCCATAGGGGAAGTCGTTGGTGGGGGTGCCGTCCAGCGCATAGGCGGTGCATACGGGAATCTCCTTCATATAGCTTAGCACATCCAGCATGGTGAGAACAAGCTCTGTGGCGCCCTGCATGCGGCAGCCATAGCGGCTGGCCACCACGTCGAAGGCGCCCACCCGGCGGGGGCGGCCGGTGGCCGCGCCAAACTCGTTGCCCTCGTCGCGCAGTTTGTCTGCGTCGGCGCCGTGCATCTCGGCCACAAAGGGCCCCTCGCCCACACAGGTGGAGTAGGCCTTGGTGACGCCGATGCTCCTGTCCAGCTTCCGCCCGGGCACCCCCGCGCCAATGGGCGCATAGGCCGCGATGGTGTTCGAGGAGGAGGTGAAGGGGATGATGCCGAAGTCGATGTCACGCAGGGCGCCAAGCTGGGCTTCAAAGAGGATATCCTGGCCGCTGTCTGCGGCATTCTCCAAAAGCAGGCCGGTGTCGCAGATATAGGGCGAGAACTCGGCGGCGTAGCATTGCAGGCAGTCGTATATCTCGTCGAAATCCACCGGCTCCCCGCCGTGCACCTGTTCAATCACCCGGTTTTTCTGGGCAACGGTGTCGGCCAGGCGCTCTTTCACCGCGGCCAGATGCAAAAGGTCCCCCATCCGCAGGGTTTTTTTGAGGTATTTGTCGCTGTAGCAGGGGGCAATGCCCCGCCGGGTGCTGCCAAAGGCGTGCTTGCCCAGGCGGTCCTCCTCCAGGTTGTCCAGCAGGCGGTGGTAGGGCAGGCAGACGGTGGCCCGCTGGCTGATTCTCAAATTTTCGGGGCTGAGGGCCACCCCCCGGCTGCGCAGCTTCGCCATCTCGTTCGAAAGATGGTCCAAATCCACCACCATGCCGGTGCCCATCACGTTCATCACCTCGCTGCGCAAAATGCCGCTGGGCAGCAGGTTCAGCACAAACTTGCCCCGCTCGTTCACCACCGTATGCCCGGCGTTGTTGCCGCCCTGGTAGCGCACCACCACGTCATAACGTTCACTCAGCAGGTCCACCATGCGGCCCTTGCCTTCGTCCCCCCAGTTGATTCCACTGATAGCAGTCAGCATAATTGCACTCCTCACCCGGCGTTCTGTAGCGCCATATATATTACCTATTTATGGTTTTGCCATTTTACGAAACCAAACAGTATTGTAGCACATCCGCCAAAGGGGAACAAGCCTTTTTCACAGGGCAAAAAAGGCAAATTGGCTTTTATTTTTCTTTCCTGCATACGCAGTTTTTTATTTTTCTCTGGCATTTATGCGCCCAATGCTTGACAAAGTGCCGCACTGATTGTATTATTGTATTAATGAAGTAGTACATACTCTTTAGAGCAGAGGCGGCAAAACCGGCAAAGGAGGGATTCCTTGGAATGGCAGATTGACAATGACCGGCCTGTGTATGCGCAGCTTGTGCAGCAGATAGAGCAGGCGGTAGCCAGCGGGGCCTTTGCCCCGGGGCAGCGGTTGCCCGGTGTGCGGGAGATGGCCGCCGAGGCCGGGGTGAACCCGAACACCATGCAGCGGGCCCTGGCCCAGCTGGAGGAGAGCGGCCTGCTGCGCGCCCAGCGCACCAGCGGCCGTTTTGTGACCGAGGACGTGAGCTTGATTGCCCAGCTGCGGGCCCAGGCGGCCAACAGCCTTACCCAAGGCTGGGTGGAGGGAATGCAGGCCCTGGGCTGCACGGCCGGGGAGATGGAAGGCTATTTCCACAGGGTATGGGAGGACAGGTATGCAGAGCATTCTGGAGTATAGAGACGTATACAAGGCATACAGCGGCGGCCGCCCCGTGCTTTGCGGGGTGAGCTTCGCTGTGTATCCCGGGCGGATTGTGGGCCTGCTGGGGCCGAACGGCTGTGGCAAAACCACCTTGATTAAGCTGGCCTGCGGGCTGCTTTTGCCCGGCGGCGGCCAGGTGCTGGTGGAGGGGGAAGCCCCCGGCATAGCCAGCCGCCAAAAGCTGAGCTACCTGCCGGACCGCGAGGCCCTGCCAGGCTGGATGCGCACCGAGGATTTGCTGGCGTTTTACGCCGATTTCTTCCCCGATTTTGACCGTGTGAAGGCCAATGAGATGCTGGCCGCGCTGGGGCTGCCCCCCCGCCAGCGGATGAGCACCATGAGCAAGGGCACCCGCGAGAAGGTGCAGCTTATCCTAACCATGAGCCGCAGGGCACGGCTGTTTGTGCTGGACGAGCCCATAGGCGGGGTGGACCCCGCCGCACGGGAGTACATCCTCACCACCATCATACAGAACTACAGCGAGGACGCCTCGGTGCTGCTTTCCACCCACCTGATTGCCGACGTGGAGCGAGTGCTGGACGAGGTGGTGATGGTGAGCGGCGGCCAGGTGGCCCTGCACCAAAGCGTGGAGGCCCTGCGGGAGGAAAAAGGCATGGGCGTGGACGCATTGTTCCGGGAGGTATACAGATGCTAGGAAAAGTATTCAAGTATGAAATGCGGGCGAACTTCCGGTTTTTGGGCCCGGCGGGCCTTGCCTGCCTGCTGACATTGCTGAGCGCCTTTGCGGGGCGGGGGCTTGCGAACTGGATGATAGCACAGCCGATGGACAGCCAGTTTCACAGCTTTGGCATCATCCTCTCCACCCTCATCAGCATGCTGGGCACCGTTCTATTCACCATCATCCTGTACCTGTTTATAGGCGCTTTGGCCGTGCGCTTCTACAAGGCTTTTAGCGGGGCCGAGGCCTACACCACCTTCTCCCTGCCCGTTCCCATATCCACCCAGCTCAAGGGGCATCTGCTGAGTGGGGCGGTGTACAGCCTGGTGGGCAGCCTTTTGTCCTGCCTGTGCCTGCTCTTTTTCGTGATACCCATGAGCATGGGCAGCGAAGTCTTTCTGGTTTCCACCCCCAATTACCAGCTAAGCTATCTGCTGGAGGAGATTCCCACTGGCAGCATCGTGCTGTTTGCTCTCTGCCTTTTTGCTTTATTCTTCATCAGTGCCATGGCAGGGCTGCTGCAGCTCTGGGCCTGCATCGCCATAGGCGGGCAGTTCAGCAGTGCGCGCATCCCCATGAGTGTGGCCGCCTACTTTGTTCTGAATTTCGTGGAGACAATCATCAGCCTGGTGCTGGGCCTCGCCGGGTTCTTTATCTGGGTGGGAAGCCACGGTGGTTTTTCCGGGCTGCAAAACTACCTGAACAGCCTGCCCTATGAAGCCATTTGGGGCACCGTACAGCAATGGATGCTGGGAATATTTGGCCTGGTGGCCGCCGGCATGGTGCTGTTCGGGGTCATCCATGTGCTGCTGTGCCGCTGGCTGTTCACCAAGCGCCTGAATTTGGCCTAATTCCGTTTCTGCCACAAAAAAACTGCCGCCCTCGGCCTGCAAAACCGGGGACGGCAGATTTTTTGTGGTGATTAAAGCGCAATGCCGCTGCGCTGGCGCAGGGC
>CAYRFC010000171.1:0-5067 GCA_964423365.1 uncultured Oscillospiraceae bacterium | reverse complement strand
CGGGCGCAAAAAGAGGTTTCGCAAGCAAAACTCCCTACGCCGGCATTACCCGGATCAGGTTCTAGGGTCCCCTTTCCTCTTACAGAAAGAATCTCAGCCAGTACGGCCCCCCTGTTTTTATGTCAGACCCAGTATATCGCGCAGAACCCGGCCTGTCAAGCAGGCTATTTTTTCCGCCCGCCCCGGCGGGCAATGCGCAGGGCCAGGTAGGAGATGAGCACAGCGAAAAGCACGATGAAGATGGTGTTCAGCGGGCTGCTGCCCCCACCGCCCCCCGCGCCCGAGGGCTGTGACACCGTGCGCTGCAGCAGCAGGGCCAGCGGCATCATGGGGTTTTGTCCTCTTGGCCGGCTTCCGCTTCCGCCCTCTCATCGTTCCCGGCTTTGTCTTCCGCTTCCTCGGGCGGGGCTTCCTCCCCGGTCTCCTCCGGGCCTTCTTCCCCCTCCCCGGCCAGCAGGGCCAGGGCCAGCTTTTGGCGTTCTTCCCGGCCGGGCGCCTTCTCGGTGGCAGGCCAGCTTATCTCCACCACCGCCGGGCCATCCGCCCCCGCCACCTTTACACGGGCGGTGCGGGGGGGCGGCACGGGAATTTGCAGGGGCTTGCCCGCCGTGCGCAGCCGCGCAGCCAGCCACACACAAAGCGCCGCCAGCACCGAGGCCGCCGCCACCACCTGGCTCACCCGCAGGCCCAGGAACATCAGAGAATCGGTGCGCAGGCCCTCGATGAAGAAGCGGCCCAGACCATACCAAATCACATAGAACAGGGCAATTTCACCGTTGAAGCGGCGGTGCTTTTTGTACAGGAACAGGAGCAAAAAACCCAGCACACACCACAGGCTCTCGTACAGAAAGGTGGGGTGCACCGGCAAAAGGGGGTCCACCGTCACACCCACCCCGGCCAGCGCGCTCTGCTGGCCCATCAGGTAGGCGGTGGTGGCGGGGCTCAGCATGCCCCAGGGCAGGCTGGTGTTGGCGCCAAAGGCCTCCTGGTTTGTGTAGTTGCCCCAGCGGCCAAAGGCCTGCCCAATCAGGAAGCCCATGGCCACGAGGTCGAACATGGGCAGCACCGGCACCTTGCGCCACTTGCAGGCGGCCAGCGCCCCCAAAAAGCCAAAGATGATGCCGCCGTAGATGGCAAGGCCCCCGTCGCGCAGGTTGACCAAATCCCAAAACGTGTTGTACTGGATGGTGCTGATGAACAGCACATAGTACAGCCGTGCGCCAATAACGCCGCTTACCAGCCCCACCGCGATGACGTCAATCATCCGGTCGGTGTCCAGGCCGAATTTCGGCCCCTGCTGCAGGGCGAAGGCGATGGCCAGAAAGACCCCAAGGCCGATGACCACACCATACCAATACACGGGAAAGCCAAACAGGCTGAAGGCCACCCGGGAAACCTCAAACTCCAGCCCCAGGCCGGGAAATTGCACCAAATTCGTCATATTTTTCCTCTTTGCTTGTTTAAATTAGTCCTCGGGGCGCACCACCACAAAGGCGCTGCGCTCCTCCTGCAGCATCTCCCGCAGGGCCTGGTTCACGTCCTCCACGTTTACGGCGGCCAGCGCCGAAAGCCCCGCCGCCGGGCTGCGGCCATGGAAATAGCTGGAGGTGAGCAAGGATGCCACCCGCTCCACATTCTCAAGGTCGGCTATCGCGTCGCCATACATCATGCGGCGGCAGGTTTCAAACTGGGCGGGGTCCACCCCGTTTTGGCGCATGTCGGCAATCTCGCGCAGCAGCTCCCGGCGCACCTCTTCGGGCTTTTCACTCTCGCCGGTGAACAGGAATTGCAGGCAGCCCTGGTAGCTGCCAAATTCCCCGCCAAAGCCGGGCTGCACCAGGCCCTGGTCGTACAAGCGGCGGTAGAGCCGGCTGCTCTCGCCACACAGAAGCTCGGTCACCAGGTCGCACACCACCTCTTGCCGGGTGGTGTCACCCTCCAGCGGCTGCTCTTTGAAGCCCAGCCCAAACAGCGGCATGGCCACCGGCATGGTGAAGCTGCGCTCCTTTTGGAACACGCCCGCCGGCTCTGGCGGGAAAAAGCGGCGGGGCTGGGCGGCGGGCGGGCCGGAAAGCCCGGCGCGCTCCACCGCGTTCAGCAGCTGCTGCATGCTGAGGTTGCCCGCGGCGCACAGGGCCATGTTGCCGGGGTTGTAAAAGGCGGCGGCGCAGGCATACAGCATCTCCGGGGTAATTTCGGCAATGCTCTCCACCGTGCCCACAATGTCGTCCCGCACCGGGTGCGTATGGTACAGGCATTCCAGCAGGGCAAACAGCAGGCGCAGCTCCGCGTTGTCGTCATACATTTTGATTTCCTGGCCAATGATGCCCTGCTCCTTGGCCACCGTTTGGGCGGTGAAGTGCGGCTTGCCCACAAAGGAGAGCAGAATATCCAGGTTTTCGTCAATTTTATCGGTGGCGGTGAAGATGTAGCTGGTGCGCTCAAAGCTGGTGTAGGCGTTGGCCGAGGCCCCGGTTTTGGCATAGAGCTCGAAGGCGTCCACCCCGTCCTCGTTTTCAAACATCTTGTGCTCCAAAAAATGGGCCACGCCGGCGGGCAGCTCTGTGCGGCCCTCCGGGGTTTCAAACACGCGGTCTATGGAGCCAAAACGGGTGGAGTAGATGGCGTGCACCGCGCCAAAGCCCGGCATGGGCAGCAGCCGCACCACCAGCCCGCTGGGCAGGGTCACCTCCTCAAACGCAAGCGCTTCGGCCACCGCTTTGGGTAAAAAATCCGGCATCAGGCACCCTCCTTCCCTGTGATAAGATATTGCACCGCCGGGTGGAAGGCCGCCAGTGCCGCCTGCACCTCCTCGGCCCGCACCGAGGCCGCCAGCTCCATGGCCTCGTCCAGGCTGAGGCTGCTGCCGCGCAGCTGCTCGTTGAACACCCAGCTCA
The DNA here is from genome assembly GCA_964423365.1 of uncultured Oscillospiraceae bacterium. Taxonomy (GTDB): domain Bacteria; phylum Bacillota; class Clostridia; order Oscillospirales; family Ruminococcaceae; genus JAAYCI01. The sequence goes on along the minus strand of CAYRFC010000171.1, from coordinate 2,170 downwards.
CCAGGGCGTCGGGGCTGTCCTTTGCGCCGTTGAAGGAGTTTCTTAGGGCCGAGTGGGCCGCTTCCAGCTCCTCGGCGCTCACCGGGGCGGTTTGCAGGTCTTCCAGCTCCCGCAAAATGGCGGCTGCCGCCCGCTCGGCATCCTGGTGGGCAATGCCGGAATCCAGCGTCAATGTGCCGCGCAGGGCGGCGTAGCTGGAGGCACAATAGTAGCAAAGGCTCTGCTTCTCCCGCACATTCAGGAACAGGCGGCTGGAGGGCAGGCCGCCCAGCAGGGCGCTGGCCACACGCATCACCGCCTCGCCGCGGGTGCCGGGCACCTCGCCGGAGGTGGCCATGATGCAAAGCTTACCCTGCGCGGTGTCCATCGCCTCGCTGTAATGGGCAAACGCCGCGGCCTTGGGGGCGGCCATCCGCCCGTGGGGGGCGACGGGGCGGCGGGGCAGGGCAGCCAGACGCCCCGAGACGCTCTCCCCCAGCTTCTCCGCGTCCATGCCGCAGCACACCACCTCAAACTGGGCGGTTTCCAGCAGCTCGGTATAGGCCGCATACAGCTTCTCCGGGGTGAGGCTGGGCATCTCGTCCAGATACCCGGCCGATTCCAGCCCCAGGGGGCTGTCTCCCAGCAGGGCGCGGCGGGCCTGCCGCAGGCAGTAGCTGCGCTTGTCGTTCATCTCGCTGCGCAGGTAGTCCACCTGCTTTTCCCGCTCAATGGAAAAATCCTCGGCGGCAAACGCGCCGTTTTCCAGCACCGGGGCAAACAGCAGGTTGCACAGCAGCTCGGCGCATTCGCCCTCCAAATCCTCCCCGGCCAGGGCGAAACGGTTTTTCAGGCAGCTCACCGCCACGGTGAGTATCCGGTTCGGCCCGGCCATAAAGCTCTCGGCGGCACACTCGGCGCCGTAGAGGTCGAACAGGCGGCGGGAGAGGGCCAGCGGGTCGGGTATGGCGGCGCAGCGGCGTTCCAGTACATGGGGCAGCAGGGCAAGAGCGCTGGTGTTTTCGCGCTTTCCCGCCGCCACCAGATGCACCACCATCAGGCTGCGTTTGAACTTTTCGCCCGGCACATCCGTGAGGAAGGCGCCGGGGGCAATTTCTCTCCGAAGCATAGGGGCTCCTTTTTTGTCTATAATTGGCAAGAAAGCCGCCTTTTGGCGGCTTCTGTGCTGCACTTTGCCGGGCCTAGGCCGCCGAGGGAGCCGGGGACGCCGCGCTGGTGGCGGGCGGCACCGCGGGCTGCGGCACCACATATTCCTCCAGGCAGATGCCCGCGTTCATGATGGCCCCGGCGTCGGCTGCGCCCACATAGCGGAAATGGTAGGGCTGGAAATTGATGCCCGTGATGGCGGCTTTGTTCTCCGGGAAGCGCAGAATAAAGCCGTAGCTCGGCGCATTGGCCAGCAGCCAGGCATACTCCGGGGTTTGGGCAAAGGCCTGGGCGGTCTCGGTCACCGTGGCGGTGCCAAAGTCCACCGCCAGGCAGGTTTGGTGGTCGCTGCTGCCGTAGGGCGGCTCCACCTGCCGGGCCATCGCCTCGGCCTCGGCGTCGCTCAGGTTCGGGTCCTGCGCCTTAAAGGCCGCAATCAGGTTCTGGTATTTGGCGTTCTGCTTTTCGGCCCCCGGCGCGGCCACCAGCACCTGCAGGCTGTTGCCCGGCACGGCGTTGCAGTCGGCTATCATCTTTTCCAAATCCGGCTGCATGCGGGCGTCAAAATAGTAGGTAACCCCATTTTGCACATAGGTGCTAAGCTCTGGGGCAAAGCCGTCCGGCATGGGGTTTTGTGCGTTGATGAGCAGCAGGTTCCAGGCGCTGGGGTCGGCCGCCGTGGGGGTGCTGGGCAGCGCCGCCGAAACCGAGGACGCCAGCGAGGCGCTGCTGGCCGGGGCCTTGGGTTTCGGGTTCATGATGGCGCGCACCACCAGCACCACAGCCACCACCAGCACCACCACGGCCAGGGCGCAGGCGCCCAGGAACATCAGCTGCCGGGTGCGCTGCTTTTTGCGCTTTTGGGCGCGCTGTGCCTGGCGGCGTCGATATTCCTCCTGCTCCGGGGTGGGGGGTCTTTCTGTGGGCATAGCTCTCTCCTACGCGTTTTTCTGTGGTTTGGGCTGTCCTCTTACTCCCCAGTATAACGCCTTGGCGCACACTTAGCAAGCACCTTTGTCCTCAG
>CAYRFC010000170.1:0-5084 GCA_964423365.1 uncultured Oscillospiraceae bacterium | reverse complement strand
CCAGCATCACGGTGTGGCCCACCGGCTCCAGTTGCTTGCCCAGCTCGTGCAGGTCGAAGCAGGTGATGCGGTTCTTGATGTCCACATTGGTTTCCTCAGAGAAAATATTGAGGCTGCCGGTGGTGAGCAGTTCCAGCGTCAGGGCGATGTCTTTTGCCTCTGGTTCGGGCTGTTCCAGCAGGGTGTTGTACACGTCCAGCATCACCGGCGTTTTGCCGCGGTAGCCCTTTTTCAGGTAGTCGCGATACACTTTGGCCACGCAGCGGTCGATGATGCTTTTCTGTTTCGGGCCAAGGTTGCCCGCGCCAAGCTGCTGCTCGGCGATGCTCATCAGCAGTTCGGCCTTAATCAGCACCGGGTTTTCTCCGTCTGCGTAGTGCTCGTCCACCTCCATCACGTTGATGCGGTGGGGGCTGTGGGGGGAGAGGCAAATCACCTCGCCGCCCACGGCCCGCGCCAGGGGGGAATACTCCCGTTCCACATCGAAGATGAAAATCTCGTCGTTTGTATTGAGGGCGGTGGAGAGGATCATGTGCTTCATGGTGACGGATTTACCCGAACCGGATACGCCCAACACAAAACCGTGGGGGTTTAGAAGCTGGCTGCGGTCTATGATGATGAGGTTTTTGCTGATGGCGTTCACCCCCACATACAGGCCGCCCTTGTGGGAAATCTCCTGCGCCGAGAAGGGCATCATCACGGCCAGGCTCTCGGTGGTGAGGGTGCGCAGGTTGTCGGTGCGGCGCAGGCCGTAGGGCAGCACGGTGTTCAGGGCGTCCTCCTGGCGGTAACGCTCCACGGCAAACTGGCACATGTACTTGCTGCCGATGGAGAGCAGGGTCTCGGTGTCCTCGTCCAGCTGGGCCAGGCTCTCGGCCAGATGCACCAGCGTCACCTGCCCAAACAGCATGCGCTGGTCACGTTTGGTCAGGTCATCCAAAAACTCCTTCATCTCTTCGCGCATCTGGCTCATCTCATAGGGTGGGTCTGTGGCCCAGTTGCCGTTTTGGTTCTGCTTTTGCTGCCAGCGCGTCACCTCGGTTTCCACCCCCAGCACCTTTTTTTGCAGTTCCTTCACCGCCTCGTCGGTGGGGATTGGCAAAATGTCGATGGAGAGCATCATACTGCGGTAGAACTCGGTGAGTTCGGCAATCATGGAATCGTGTAGAAAAGAAGGAAAGTCTTTGAGGAACAGCACCCGGCCATACTTATTGCCCATCTCGAAATGGTCGCGCTTGAATTGCAGGCTGTCCGGGCAGATGTAGTCCCGAAAATCCTCGCCGAGGCGCATGGCGTTTTGCAGGTTGAGGCGGTAGGGGCTGCCGTCCTCTTCACGGAAAAAGTCGTGCAGCACCTGCAAGCGCTCATCCGTACTGAGAGGCTCCACCCGGCTGGAGAGTTTGCTGAAATTGGCCGAGAGTTCATTGCCAATTCGCCCAAAATTGGCGCGGGCTTCCTCGTGGGTTTTGCGGCCCACCCCCACCGTGACAAAATGCTCCTGCTGGATGTGGTTGCTCTCGGCGGCGTGGTGGGAGATGATGCCATTGTATTCCCGGCGCAGATGGTTCAGCGCGTCGGGCTGGTAGGGCATCAGGGTGGCGGCCTCGAACAGTTCTTTTTTCAGTTTCCTATCAAAGATGGTGATTTTGTAGGCGGCGTCGGACGAGAGAGCGTTGAGGGCGTGGCAGTAGTCCATCAGCATGGCAAGCTGGTCGGCATTCGAGGCGACGGCATAGTTGATGTCGGAAAAGCGCCAGCTGCGTGTGAATTTACCGCCGCAAAAGAAAGTGCCGTCCGCGTAGATGCGCTGGATGGGGATGCTTTGCTGGATGCTTCTTGGAACGCGAACAGGCAGAATATCGGGCCTTGTATTCTTCATGATTTTGGGCATGGGGGCCTCCTTGTGTGATTTGTAAGTAAATATAAGCTGTTTGTACTGCTAACGTATTGACAATATATTATTTATATAGTAACATATACATACGAAAGGAGATGGTTGTTGTGGCGACTACGAGTGTAACCATTCGCATGGACGAAAACCTAAAAAAGCAGGCAGAAGTGCTGTTTGAGGAGATGGGCCTGAACATGACAACGGCAATCACCATTTTCACCAAGGCGGCGGTGCGTCAGCACAGAATCCCGTTCGAGATTTCAGCCGACCCCTTCTACAGCGAGGCAAACCAGGCGCATCTGCGCAGAGCAATAGCAGATTTAGAGGCCGGCAAAGGCCGCCTACACGAATTGGTTGAGACAGGCGATGAATAAGCTGTGGCAGGACGAGGCTTGGGCAGATTATCTGTATTGGCAGACGCAAGATAAAAAGACTTTGAGACGGATTAACCTGCTAGTGCAAGACATTGCACGCAATGGGTACGATGGAATTGGCAAGCCGGAACCGCTCAAAGGGGATTTGACCGGCTGGTGGAGCCGCCGCATAGATGAGACAAACCGTTTGGTGTATCGAATTAACGCGGGTATAATCGAAATTGCCCAGTGCCGTTCCCACTATGGGGAGAAATAGAAAGATAGCAGGAGCCCGGCCATGGTTGGCCAGGCTCCTCTGCGTCTCTTGGTGCTTCGATTTGCTGTACACCCGGGGTTATTTGGTGTAAATGGTGATGACCCCCTCTGCGAACGCGCAATGCGCCGCCTCGGTACCGCTGGCGGCCTGGGCCTCAAAGGCCGCATTCATGGCGTCCCACAATAGGGTGTAGGCCTCGTCCTCGGTTTTGGCGGCGTACTCATCCAGTGGGAACACCGCCGCCACGCTAGCACAGGCGGGGTCACGCTCCATGCCGTAGAAGCCCATCATGCTGTCTGCCTGGTTGGTGGCCAGCAGGTTAGCATATTCATCGGAGAGAACTACGGGCGTATTTTCCGTATCCTCCTCGGCGGCAAGAGCTGTCACTTCGTCCTTATCCTGCTCCGGCAGGGAATCCGCTGCTGGGGCCTGGCTTTGCCCAGAACTTTCAGAGCTTTCACTGGCTAAACTGCTGGGGGCCTCATTCTCCACGCTGCTGGGCACAGAGGTGCTTTGAGATGTGAAGATTGATTCCGGGCCATTCGCTGGGGTGCTTTCGGTAGAACTATTTGTCGGGCTTGCAGAACTGGATACAGAGGCTGGGGAACTTTCTGCAAGGCTTTCGCTTTCGGCGGGGCCCCCACTGGCTACCATACTGCTGCTGCCCACCATAGAAAGCGAGGAACCGCCCGAAGGCGGCTCCTCTGGTAACAGGGCAGGCAGGCTTGCGCTGCCCAACATCAGTGCAGACAAAAGACTGGCTAGTAAAATTCTCATACATTTTCCTCCATTTCTTCATCAGGGGCTTCTTCGGTTTCGTCGGTTTTGGCCTCTCGCTCTTTCTTCTTTTCCCACAGCATCAGCCACAGGGCGGCTATACCCAAAATAGCAAACAGCAGCGTCCATACGTCCACCACGCGGAACCGCCATACCAGCGGCTGGGTGAGGAAGAATAACACAATAGTGGCCAAGGCTGTGAGGAGATTGGGTAGTTTGGTGCGTGTGAACACACGGCGTTTTGGTGTTTCTTTTTCGCTGTCATCGCCTTTCTTCTTGATGCTTGTTTCTGGCTCTTCTTTTTTCTTGCGCCTGCGCAGCAGGGCAAAAATGGCGCAGATGGAGGCCAGCAGAGTGAAAAACAAATCCAGCAAGGTGAGCCGGGGCAGAGTTTTGGGGGATGTGTTCAGTATCGGCATGATTGCGGCACCGGGCGTGGGCTGGGGTAAAATTTCCTGCTCGGCTTTGGGTGGAGTGCTGGTGCCTGTTGGCTTTGTGCTGCCGCCCGCTTTCACCGGGGTGCTGATATTCGTCACCTCTACGGTGTAGTCGGTGCGGTTGCCGCAACGGTCCCAAAAGGTGAAGGTGTAGCGCCCGTTCTGCGTAACGGTAAAGGTGGCATTGGTGGCGGCATACACCACCCGGCCATCGGGCAGCGCCAGGCTTTGTGGGCCACAGATGTCGTAATCCGCCGCGATGTGGATGGTGACTTTACCGGTGGTGGGGTCGCCCGGCTCCAAGGTGTGAGAGGGCTTTGGCGGGGTTTTGTCCAGCACGATGTCGCGGATTTTCACTTCACTCTGGTTCCCGGCAACATCCTGCACCCGCACCTGAATGGTGGAGATTTGCTCTTCTTCCAGCAGAGGCGGTTTTTCTGGGTCGAAGGTTTGCCAATCGGCATCCCCCACGCGGTATTCGTAACGCTCAATGTCGGAGTCGTCGTCTCTACCTACCGCGATGAGGGCGACGGTTTGGTTGTAGAACTCGGTTTCACCATAGGCCGGGTATTTCACCTCGCTGCCGGGCCGTGTTTCAAAGTGGAAATCGACTTCGGGCGGGGTGAGGTCGATGTTTTCTACCGTCACAGAATAGCGGGCGCTGTTTCCAGCCCGGTCTGCCACGGTAAAAAGGTACACGCCGTTTTGCGCCACCACAAACTCGGCTTTGTCGGCCTCGACCAAGCTGCCGTCCGGCAGGGTGATACTCTCCATCCCACTGGGGGCATAGCCATCTTCCGGCTCTGGGTCACTGGCGGCAAAACCGATGGTGACGGTTTTGTTTGTCCAAGTGTCCGGCGTGAGGGTGTAGCTGGCCCGCGGGGCCAGCAGGTCGATGTTTTTCACCTCCACCGAAAACTGCTGGCTGTTCCCGGCCCGGTCTGCCACTGTAAACATGTACACGCCGTTTTGCTCTGCCACAAACTCGGCCTTGTCCCCCTCAACCAAAGTGCCGTCCGGCAGGGTGATACTCTCTACACCGCTGGGGGCGTAGCCATCTTCTGGCTCTGGGTCACTGGCGGCAAAACCGATGGTGACGGTTTTGTTTGTCCAAGTGTCCGGCGTGAGGGTGTAGCTGGCCCGCGGGGCCAGCAGGTCGATGTTTTTCACCTCCACCGAAAACTGCTGGCTGTTCCCAGCGCGGTCTGCCACCGTAAAGAGGTACACACCGTTTTGCTCCACCACAAACTCGGCTTTGTCCCCCTTCACCACATTGCCGTCCGGCAGGGTAATGCTCTCCACCTCGCTGGGGGCGTAGCCATCTTCGGGTTCCGGGTCGCTGGCGGTAA
>CAYRFC010000169.1:2160-5093 GCA_964423365.1 uncultured Oscillospiraceae bacterium | reverse complement strand
AATTTGTTTGAAAACCTGGTGCACCAGAAAAAAGGGGTGCGCAGCGCCCGGGTGTCCTCCTGGGACCAGAGCGGAAGGAATCAAGATTACTGGATGGTACCCGAGCAGGAATCGGTGGTGCTGGCCGATTTGACTGGCCCCGGCTGCATCACCCACATCTGGATGACCTCTTTCTGCCGCATCTACGAGGGGCCCGGCATCATGAACCCGCTGGACAACGCGAAGGTGGCGCCAGTGAACGAGATTCATAACGCCCTGGGGCTGAACCGTGAGACCACCGACCCCCACTATTTCCGCAAGGTACTCCTCAAAATGACCTGGAACGACAACAGCCACCCCAGTGTGCTGGTGCCTCTGGGCGATTTCTTCGGCATCGGGCATTCGATGCCCAGCAACTTCACCTCCCTGCCCCTGAACGTCTCGGTAAAGCCCAGCGAGGACAGGCATTTCGGCGCCCAATGCTCCTGTAGCTGCTATTTCCCCATGCCCTTCGGCAGCCGTGCCACCATTGAGATTGTCAACGAAAACGAGCGCCCCCTGGGCCTGTACTTCTACATCGACTATGAGCTTTACAAGCAGCCCCTGCCGGAGGATACCGTCTATTTCCACGCCCAGTGGCACAGGGAGCTTCCCTGTGAGGGCTGGGGGAACGATTTGCAGGTCAACTCCCCCGAGGTCAACTCGGTGGCAAACCTGACAGGCGAGGAAAACTATGTGGTGCTGGAGGCCAAGGGCGCCGGGCACTATGTGGGCTGCAACCTTTCGGTTACGCATTTTCAGGGCTCCTGGTGGGGCGAGGGTGACGACATGATTTTCATTGACGGTGAGGAGGAGCCCAGTTTGATTGGCACCGGAACCGAGGACTATTTTAACCACGCCTGGGGGATGCAGAAAAACCAGTTCCCCTTCTTTGGGTCCATTCTGCACGAGAGTGATTTTGCGGGGTATCAGGTGTCCTACCGCTTCCATATTGCCGACCCCATCTATTTCAACGAATCCATCAAGGTGACCATTGAGCACGGGCACGCAAACCACCTCTCGGACGACTGGAGCTCCACCGCCTATTGGTACCAAACCCTGCCGGGGCTTCCGCTGGCCGTGCCGCCTGTGGAAGAGCGCCTCCCGCTCATCCCGCAGGTACCGCAGGCCCTGCAAGCCTCTCTTCCCTCCATGACGGATGAGATGAAACAGGCACACGCATCCATGGAGGAGCGCGCCAAGACCTATATGCCGCAAAAAAGCCAGGCTTTGCAGGACAAAAAGAACCGCACCCGGCTCTATGAAAAAGGGGAAATCGCTTTCAGCACAGCCATCAAAGAACGCTTCGATAAGGAATAGCCCCCGGCGCCCGCACACCAATTTTGCGGCCGAAAACAGCCACCGGACAGCCCGGGTTGTCCGGTTTGTTTTCTATACCCTTTTTACCCACCTGAACACCACGACGAAAAAGGGAGGACAAGATGACACACCGCGACCGTTTACAACAGGCACAACAGGCCGTGGAAAAAAATGCAGAAGCGGCTGCCAAAGGCCGGCACCGGCAAAAATACCACTTTATGCCCCCTTCCGGCTGGATGAACGACCCTAACGGGTGTATCTGGTTCGGTGGAAAATACCATCTGTTTTACCAGCACAATCCCTATGCCCCCCACTGGGGCTCCATGCACTGGGGCCATGCCACCAGCCCAGACTTACTCCATTGGCAGCACTGCCCCATCGCCCTGGCCCCCAGCGAAACCTACGATGACCACCCGGAGGGCGGGGTCTTTTCCGGCTCCGCCATTCTGACGGGGGAAAAGCTGAATGTTTTCTATACCGCCACCGCCAACCATGGGCAGGGCTTTGTGCAAACCCAGTGCCTCGCCACCAGCACCGATGGCGGCCTCCACTTCACCAAATACCCCGGCAACCCTGTCATCCGTGAAGTACCCCCCGGCATCTCGCCCGATTTCCGAGACCCCAAGGTGCTCTTTCATGAGGGCCTGTGGTATATGGTGGTGGGAGCCTCGCTGGGAGGAGGGGCCTGGCACGGCGGTGAGGGCTGCGCCCTGCTGTATCAATCCCGCGACCTGACACATTGGGAGTACTGCGGCATTCTGGCGCGAAGCGAGGGACAGTTTGGCAGCATGTGGGAATGCCCCGACCTGTTTCCCCTGGGGGGCAAATGGGTGCTCACCTTCTCCCCCATGTTCCATGGGCGGCACCGCTCGATGTATTTTGTGGGAGAGATGGATTTTGCGCAGGCCCGCTTCTTCCCGCAGCACTGGGGGGACCTGGACCATGGCGCGGAATATTACGCCCTGCAGTCTTTGCAAGGGGAGAATGGCCGTGTAAGCCACATCGCCTGGCAGAACGGCTGGGACTGGATGGAGGGCTGGCAGGATTTTGGCCCCACGGCCAAGGAGGGCTGGTGCGGATGTGCCGCCCTCCCCCGGGTTCTCTCTCTTGGCAGCCATGGCCAAATTCTGCAGGCCCCCGTTCCCGAGGCCGCCAGCCTGCGGAAACAGCGGGTTTCGCGGCGTGATTTTACGGTGCAGGGCCAGCCCACAGATCTGGCGATGCCCGACCCCTGCTGCTATGAGCTGGAATTGTTGATCAACTTAGAAAAAACCACCGCCAAAAGGCTACACCTGGATTTGCGCGCCGACGAAACCCACCGCACACGGCTGACGGTGAATTTCGCCCAGAAACGCCTGCTCTTTGACCGCAACCAAAGTGATGACCATTCCAGCGGCTTGCTGGAATGCCCCTTGCTGCTGGAGGGCCCACTCTGGCGGCTACAGGTTTTTTCCGACACCTCCTCGGTAGAATTGTTTTGCGACCGGGGCCTCACCACCATGTCCAACACCATCTACCCCTGCCACACGGAGCAAAAAACCTTTCTGTCCGCCGAAGGCGGCGCGGTAGCACTAGAGCAATATACCGCCTGGGCG
>CAYRFC010000169.1:0-2060 GCA_964423365.1 uncultured Oscillospiraceae bacterium | reverse complement strand
GCCACATGGGTGTGAATGCCCACCCCATAGGCCTTCCCCACTTCATACACCCGCTTTACAGACTGAGGCGAGCAATACAGCAGGTTCACCGGGCTCATCCAAAGGCGAATCCGCCCCCCATTTCCCCCCTGCCAGGCCTCCAGCAGCCGGGCATATTCCTGGGCAGCCTCCTCCCCCTCCTCCAAAAACACGGGGGGGACGTTGAAGGGGGTGTCGTGGTAGCCGCGGGCCAGCACCCCGCGAATACCGGTATCCCGCATGGCGCGCAGCACGGCGTCAGCGTTCTCTTTCCGGGCGGCGGGCATGTAAAAGTTGTCCACCAGGCAGGTCACCCCGCTGCGCATGTTTTCCAGATAGCCAAGGTAGGCCCCCCGGTAGGCGTCCTCCGGCTCTATCACCGCCAGATGGGGCCAGGTGGCCTCCTCCAGCCAGTCTTTTAAATCCCGGTCCATCCCCAGCCCCCGGGCCAAAAAATACACCGTGTGGGTGTGGGCGTTTACAATGCCGGGCATCAGCAGGTTGCCGCCGCCATCCACCAGGGCCTCCATCCGCTCATCGGGCCAGGGGCAGGCCGCCCGTTCCCCCACCCACAAAATTTTCCCGTCCTCCATCACCAGCGCGCCGTCCGCAATCACATCATTCTGCGCGTTCACGGTGGCAATGCATACATGGCTGATTTTTTGCATGGTTTTTCCCTCTTTGCTGGTTTTATGGAAAATGTGCGGGGCCAAAGCACCGCACATCTCCTGTTTCTCTGCGCCAATTTTTCTGCTTACAGTGGGCTTTTGATTTTCCCGTCCACAATATCCTGCCGAATTTGCTCCACCTGCTTGATGATTTCGGGGTCCAGCTTGTCCTCCCAGTCATACCAGGGAGCCAGGCCCTCGGCACCGTCGGCAATGCCGGAAATTGTCACTTCATGTTTCAGGTTCCCGGCCAGGGCGTCTTCCACCACCACGGCCACCAGGCGCTGGTTGCTTTGCAGGGCGCTGTTCACCACCACCTCGGGGGCCACCTCATACTGGTCGTCCACAAAGCCGATGTGGTAGGTGCCGCGCTCTTTGGCGGCCTCAATAGCGCCCAGCCCCACGGCGTTGGCGTTGCAGGTCACCACGTCGCTGCCGTTGTCAATCATGGCCAGGGCGGTCTCTTTCCCCTTCGCCACGTCGTCCCAGGTGTTCACATAGGTCACCGTCACCTTGGCTTCGGGGTTCACCGCTGCCGCGCCCGCCTGGAAGCCCACCAGCGCGTTGGAGATAGCCGGGGTGTCCTCAGCACCGATGGCGCCGATTTGGTTGCTCTCTGTGAGCAGCCCGGCCAGCGCACCCGCCAGGTAGCCGGTTTCCCAGCCGGTGAAGCTGTAGGAGCCAAGATTACTGCCGTTGGAATTGTTGCCGTTCAGCACGATGAAATCCACCTCGGGGAACTCGGCGCTCACCTTTTCGGCGGCGGCGCCGAACTGGTAGCCGTGGCCGATAATCAGGTCATAGCCCTCCGAGGCATAGTCCCAGAACACGCCCTCCATGTCGGACTGGGCCACGTTCTCCTGGTAGGCCACCTCCACACCATAGTCCTTTTCCACGGTTTTCAGGCCCTCGTAGGCGCTGGCGTTCCAGCCCTTGTCGTTGATGGAGCCGGGCAACAGCAGGGCCACCCGCAGGCTGCCCTCGCCGCTGGCGGCAGGCGCGGCAGAGCTGCCCGCCGCCGGGGTGGCGGAGCTGCCCTGTGCCGCCGGGGCACTGGCAGAGGACGACTGTGCGCCTCCGCAGGCGGAAAGCAGCAAAAGAGCCGCCATGGCGAGGACAAGTAAGGTCTTTTTCATGAAACCAGTCTCCTGTTCATTGTTCTTCCTCTATTTTTACCGGCTTTTTTACTTAGAGCCGGGCGGTACCCGTGCATCTGTGTGGGAAAGGCCGGGTTATTGCCGAGTGCCCGCCATCAGCAGGCTATCTCCTCCCGCCGGGCTGTCTCTGCGTCCAGAATCCCCATCACCTCTCCCTCGTGCATCACCAAAATCCTGTCGGAGAGTTCCAAAATCTCGTCCAGCTCGGCAGAGACCA
>CAYRFC010000168.1:0-5206 GCA_964423365.1 uncultured Oscillospiraceae bacterium | reverse complement strand
AGGCCGTGCCGTGTAGAATGGCACGGCCTATTTTATTTCCTGCTCCAGCTTCTGGAACTGCACACCGGAAAAAAACTCCACCATGGAGATTTCCATGCCGTCGCAGAGCTTTTTGATGGTGGCCACCGTGGCGCTGTGATTGCGCCCGCTTACAATGTTGTTCAGGGTAGACTGGGTGACCCCGCTGATGGTACCCAGCCGGTTCACCGTAATCCCCTTCTCCTTGCAAAGCTGCAAAATCCGCTCCCGCACCGCCTGCCCTATGTCCATCCCCACACCTCTCAACCATTTTGAGTTACTATGATGGTACCCTGCACAGGAAAAAAAGATTAACTCAATTGGGTTGACATTTTCGCCGGATGTGTTATATTGATTTTGCAGTGTGAAAATTTCTCTATGGGTTTTTTTGTGAAAAGCGCCACACTGGTAAATCGTAATATCTTAGCCGGCCTTTGCCCTCTCGGCCTTGACAGTGGCTCCGAATAACTGTATTATTGTACTAGTTTTATAATACAATATTCGCAAACCGGCTTAGCGCCTGCATTTTTTTGCCCGCCGCGTGATATTTACAATAAATTCACATTTTTTTGGGCAAAAAGGGTTTATACTGTTGCTCACGGTCAGAATTCTATACACATCCGGGCAAGCCCACGTTTGCCTGAGAAGGGACATGCCATGCGTCCACTCATCCAGCTTCACAATCTCTATAAAATATACAACCCCGGAGAAAATGAGGTGCGCGCCCTGGACGGCATCACCCTCCATGTGAACCGGGGCGAGTTTGTGGCCATTGTGGGCCACAGCGGCAGCGGGAAATCCACTTTGATGAACATGATAGGCTGCCTGGACGTGCCCAGCGCCGGTTACTACTTCCTGAACGGCATGAATGTGGGGGAGATGAACGACAACGACCTCAGCCAGATTCGCAACGAGCAGATTGGCTTCATCTTCCAAAGCTTCAACCTGGTGAAAAGCCTGAACGCCTACGAAAATGTGGAGCTGCCCCTCATCTACCGGGGCTACCCCGCCCGCAAGCGCAGGGAGCTTACCCTAAAGGCCCTGGCCCGCGTGGGCCTTGGCGACCGGATGCACCACCGCCCCAGCGAGATGAGCGGCGGCCAGCAGCAGCGGGTGGCCGTGGCACGGGCCCTGGCGGGCCGCCCGCCCCTCATTCTGGCAGACGAGCCCACCGGCAACCTGGACTCGAAAAGCGGCAAGCAGGTGTTCTCCATCATCCAGCAGCTGCACGCCGAGGGAAACACCATTGTACTCATCACCCACGACGATGGGCTGGCCCTGAGGGCCCAGCGTCAGGTGCGCATCAGCGATGGGCGCATCGAAGCCATGCAGCAATTCGGAACACAGCCTGTAGACGACGGAGGATTGACCCATGCCTAAACGGGAGAGACAACCAAAGCCCTGGGAAATAGACACACAGAGCGAGCCGCCCCTGGCCGCCGGGGAGGTAGAGGAGGCCGGATACGCCTCCTCCAGCCCGCTGGCGGGCAGCGAAGACCCCGGAGACCTCGCCCTGCCGGACGATGGACTGATGGAGGCCGATGTGCTGGCCCGTCCCCGGAAGAAGCGTAACCCCAAAGTGATTGTTTTCCTTATTTTGCTGCTGGTGGTGGCCGGGCTGCTGATTTTCCGTTTTGTGTACAGCGCCCTAAAAGGCCCAGACCCCACCTACGCCGAGTTCCAAACCGTGGAGCGGGGCACCATCCAGCAGGCCCTCACGGCAAACGGCATCATTCGCACCGCAGACAAGCGCACCATCTTCAGCCCGGCCACCGCCCCCATCAGCGGCATGGACCTCACCCTGGGCGGGGTGGTAACGGCGGGCAGCCCGCTGTTTTCCTTCGACACCACCGAGCTGCAGCGCAGCGTAACCAGCGCCCAGGCCGGCCAAAGCCTTGGCGCCTTGCAGGCCCAGCAGGCGCGCACCAGCAGCGCCGAGGCCCAGCAAAATGCCAACGACTACCAGAGCGGCATCAGCAACATGCAGCAGCAGCGGGACATTGCCAAGGCCCGCCTGGCCGAGGCCCAAGCCGCGCTGACCAACGCGGATACCAGCCTGACCCCCGCCCTGGCCGCCAAGCAGGCCGAGCTAAAGGCACTTCAAGAAAAACAAACTGGAGCCTATCTAGGCGGAGATACTGCACTAGGAGACAGCCTGCAAATAGATATTGACAGAGTGGCCGCCGAGGTGGCCGGCCTGGAGGGGCAGCTCTCGGGCGCGGCCACGGCGGTTTCCGCCGCCCAGGCGGATGTGGAATACCACAACGGCCTCATCTCCCAGCTGGAAAGCCTGCGCGACCAAACTGAGAAGGGCGTGCTGGACCAGAACGGCCGTGCCCAGCTGAATGCCCAAAACGTGCCCACCCAGATGACGCTTGCCTCTGCGCAGGACCAGCTGGCCGCGGCCCAGGCGGGCATAGAGGCCCCCATCACCGGCGTGGTAACCGCCCTGCAGGCCGAAAAAGGCGCCCTGGCCAGCCAGTATTCCCCCCTCTGCGTCATAGAGAGCCTGGACAAGGTGGAGGTGCTGCTCAGCCTTTCCCGCTACGATTTGGAGCGGGTGCAGCTGGGGCAGAGCGCCACCATCACCACCGTGGGCAAAACCTTTGTGGGCACCGTCACCCACATCGACCAGATGGCCACCGCCCAAACCACCCAGAGCGGCACCACCAACTATGTAAGCGCCACCGTCTCCATTCAAAACCCCGATGACAGCATCACCCTGGGCATTGACGCCAAGGTGGAGATTGCCACCGGCAAGGCCGAGGACGTGCTGATGGTGCCCACCAACGCCGTGAACACCGACGTGGACGGCAGCTATGTGTTTGTGGCCGAAAACGGCATTGCCCACCGCCGCAGCGTGGAGGTGGGCCTCACCAGCGACAGCCTGGTGGAAATCGTCTCGGGCGTCTCGGCCGGGGATACGGTGCTGCTTTCCTCGCAGAACATTGAGGAGGGCATGAGGGTGAGCGACGACCCCGCCTACATGCGCAATCAAGACATGATGAGCATGATGATGTAAACGAATATAAACGGGTTTTATTCACAATTTACACCATTTAAACCGGGAGTATCTATGCGTCAAATGATAGAATACGCCAAAATGGCGTTTCGGAACATTTATGTTAATAAAATGCGTTCCCTGCTCACCATGCTGGGAATCATCATTGGCATCTCCTCGGTTATCACCGTGCTGAGCGTGGGCCAGGGCGGGCAAAAACAGATTACCGACCAGCTCTCCTCCATCGCCAACGGCTCCATTTACATCTCGGTGTATGGCGATGACATTTCCAGCAGTGATTTCATCACCTCGGATGATATTGAGGCCCTGGGCCAGATGCAGAACGTGGCGGCGGTAACCATGGCCAGCGCGGCGGGGGGCAAGGCCACCGGCACCCGTGAGGACAGCATCTCGGCCAACATCAGCGTGGGCAACGGGGATATGGGCAAGGTGTTCCCCTCCCAGCTGGACCGGGGCCGCATGTGGGACGAGAGCGACTACGACGCCGCCCGCAGGGTGGTCACCATCGATTCCCGGGGCGCCAAGGAGCTATTTGGCTCCGACAATGTGGTGGGCATGACCGTGAAGCTGGATATCTACGGCAGCACGGGGGATTTCACCATCGTGGGCGTCACCACCAACACCAGCCCCAGCTTTGGCCCCAATGTCACCGCCGAGCTGACCGCCCCCATCTCGGCACTGGCGGGCTTTTCTGGAGATTTTGAAGAACCCTTTTACCAAATTGGCCTGCTGGCGGCCGACCCCGACCGCAGCGCCCGCACCGCCGAAAACGCCGTGGGCCTGCTGGAGCAGCGGCACGGCAATGCCGGGCGGGAGGTGTACCACCCCATGGATATGAACTCCTACGCCGACCAGTTTAACCAAATCATCGGCACCTTCTCGGGCATCATCGCGGCCATTGCGGGCATCAGCCTGCTGGTGGGCGGCATCGGCGTCATGAACATCATGCTGGTCAGCGTCACCGAGCGCACCCGCGAAATTGGCATCCGCAAGGCGCTGGGGGCCAAAACCCGCACCATTCTCTTTCAGTTCCTCATCGAGAGCGCCACCCTCACCCTGCTTGGCGGAATCATTGGCATTGTGGTGGGCATGCTGGCCGGCTATGGCCTGGGCCAGGCCATGGGGCTGGAGGCCATCATCGACCCTGCCATGGTGGGGCTTATCGTCATCTTCTCCTCGGTCATCGGCATTTTCTTCGGCCTCTACCCCGCCCGCAAGGCCGCCCGCCTCAACCCCATCGAGGCCCTGCGCAGCGAGTGAGGCAAAGGGCGAAAACCGCCCCTTTTTGCAAAAAGGGGCACGAAAAACTTGACTGGCCGCCAGCACACGCCGGCGGCCTCTTTTTGCACAAAAATAGCCCGAAACCTCCGTTTCGGGCATGCAAAAATTCTTTGGGGGTTTGGTGCCTTTCTTGTAAGAAAGGCACCAAGAAGCTTCTTTTGCGCCCCGGGCACCCTACTTGCTGCTAAACAGAATGCCCTTTTCTTTCAGGGCCATCAAGATGCGGCGGTAGGCCTCGGCGTCCGGGCAGCGGATGGTGTGCAGGTGCACCCCGTCTGTCAGCGAGCAGAGCAGCTGCGCGCCGGTAACGGCAATTTTGTTCAGCATCTGGTCGGCGTCGTAGCGGCTGCGCACGTCCATCTCCTCGCTGATATTCCCATACAGGGGATGCTCAATCGACACATTCATAAAGCGCCCGCCGTTGTCGATGACGGTATACAGCTCGGCCTCCAGCAGGCTTTTGTCGTGGCGGCAGGCAATCACATAGCCATCCACCGGGCTATCCTCCACACCATCCAGCTTTTTGTTCAGCAGGTAGCCCCGGGGTGTGGCCGTGATATCGGCCCCGGCGGCCCGCAGCAGGGCAATATCCCCCACTATAATCTGGCGGCTCACCTCAAAGCGCTCTGCCAAATTGCTGGCGCTCATGGGCTTTATGTCCATCTGTAAAAGCTTCAATATCTCCGAGCGGCGCTGCGCTGCATCCATCTTCCGTCTCCCTTCTCTGTGGCACCCCGTCCAAGAACCGTCACATGACAAGCGTATTGTATCTGACAAGACAATTCCTTCGTTTATTATAAGCAAAGCCCTGCCGAATTGCAAGAGGAGAAATGCGGCTTTTGTGGCAAAAAAAGACACAAGGCAGGCCTGCCTTGCGTCTTTTTT
>CAYRFC010000167.1:1800-5318 GCA_964423365.1 uncultured Oscillospiraceae bacterium | reverse complement strand
CGCACCAGGCTCGCGTCCACCTCGGCCACGTTCAGGCGCAGCATCTTGGAGACGCCGTCCTCCTGCATGGTGACGCCGTAGAGCACGTCAGCCTCCTCCATGGTGCCCCGGCGGTGGGTGATGACCACAAACTGCGTTTCCCGGGTGATGCGGCGGAGGTACTGCGCGTAGCGGATGACGTTGACGTCGTCCAGCGCGGCCTCAATTTCGTCCAGCACGCAGAAGGGTGCGGGGTTGACGGCCAGAATGGCAAAATAGATGCAGATGGCCACCAGCGCCTGCTCCCCGCCCGAGAGGGCCGCCAAATCCTTGATGATTTTGCCCGGGGGGGCCACCTCGATGTCGATGCCGCTCTCCAGCAGGTCGTCGGGGTTTGAGAGGCGCAGGTTCCCCCGCCCACCGCCGAACAATTCGGCGAAAATGCGCGCAAAATGCGTGTTGATATCGGCAAAGCTGGCCGCGAACAGGGCGGTCATCTCCTCGCAGAGGGCCGCAATCATCTTCTCCAGCTCCGCCTTGCTCTGCTCCACGTCGCCCACCTGGGCTTTTAGGAAGGTGTAGCGAGTGTTCACCTCTTCAAATTCCTCGATGGCGCCGACGTTGACGTTGCCGAGGTTTTTGATGCGCCCGCGCAGCTCCCCCACCAGGCGGCGCAGCTCGCCCGCCGACTCGAAGGGCACGCAGAGGCCCTCGGCCTCGCTGAGGGTGAGCTCGTACTCGTCCCACAGCTGGGCGATGGTGGCGTCGTAGCGGCTCTCCATGCTGTTTTTTTGCTCGGTGAGGCGGGCGATTTCCCGGCCCAGGGCCTCCCGCTCGGCGGTGATTTGCCGCTCGCGCGCCGTTTGCCCGGTGATGGAACCCTCCTTCTCGAGCCGGAGGGCGGTGCTCTCCTTGATTTGGCGGAGAATCTCCTCCATGGCGGCCTTGTTGTCCTCGGCTTCCCGTCCCACATTCTTGATTTTTTCCTCATACTCGGCATTTTCGGCCTGCAAGCGGCGGATATTCTCCCCGAGGGCCAGGCGGCGGGCTTCGCTCTCGCCGGTGCGGCTTTTCAGGGTCTCGATGTTCTGGCGGTGCAGCTCGGCGTCCCGCTCGTGGCCCAGGGCGGCCAGCCGCAGGGCCGAGAGCTCCTCGCTGAGAGACTCCCGCCCGGTGAGGAACTGGTCGTCTTCCCCGGCGATGCCCGAGAGCTCCTCGCTGAGGCTGGTTATCTCCGCTTCCAGCGCCTGCTGCTGCTGGGCGGCCCCGGCCTTTTGGGTCTCGGCCAGCTCTATCTGCCCGGCCAGCTCGTCGCACTCCCGCGCCAGGCGGGACCGGCGCTCCTCGCCGCTTTTCAGGGCCGCCGTGATGCGGCCGAGCTCCCCCTCGCCGCGTATTTTGTCTCCCCCCTGGGTGATGGCCTCGCTCTCGGTGGCGGTCAGCTCGGCTTGCAGGGCGTCCACCTCGGCCTTCACCCGGGCGGTGGCCTCCTTGGCCCCGGCCATGCCGCTTTGCAGGCCGCTGATTTTCTTTTGCAGCTCCTCCATCTCCTGCTGGCGGCTGAACAGCCCCGCCGAGCGGGACACCGAGCCCCCGGTGAAGGAGCCGCCCGCGTTGATGACCTGCCCGTCGCGGGTGACCACACGGTTGCGGTAATCCAGCGCCTTGGCGGTGCGGCTGGCCTCGCCGATGTCCTCCACCACCACGATGCGGGCCAGCAGGCTGGAGACGATGTGCTCGTATTTTCCCTCATAGCTCACCAAGGTTTGGGCCACGGCGGCCCCCTCCGGCAGGCGGGTGGGGGCCTGCTGGGGCTTCACGGTGTCCAGCGGCAGGAAGGTGGCCCGGCCCCCGCCGGTCTGCTTTAGGTGGGCCATGGCGGACTTGGCGGCGGCCTCATTCTCCACCACGATATTTTGCAGGGCAAAGCCCAGGGCCGTCTCGATGGCAACCTCGTAGCCGGGCTTCACCCCGAGAATGGTGGAAACCGGGCCGATGATGCCCCGCAGCTTGCCCTCCCGCGAGGCCTTGATGACATGTTTGACGCTGGCCTGAAAGCCGTCGAGGCTGTGCTCCAGCTCTTTGAGCATGTGCAGGCGCTGCTGGGCGCTCTCCGCCTCCCGCACGGCCTGCCGCTCGGCCTCCTCGGCCTCCTCCAGCGCGCGGCTGCGGGCCTGCATCTTCATGGCGAGGCCCAGCTTTATGTTTTCCAGCTTGGTGAGCTCCGCCTGCACGGTGGACAAAAACACCTCCGTGTCGCTTTTTTCGGCGGCCAGGCCCTCCAATTCTGCGGCGGCGGCCTGCAGCAGCTCCTCCTGCGCGGCCAGGCGCTGGCGGGCCGTCTCGGCGGCGGTGGCGGCCTCGGCGGCGCTCACCTTGCACTCGGTGGCGCGGGCGGTCAGCTCGGCCAGGCGGGCCTGCACCTGGCCCCGGCGCTCCCCGGTGGCCAGGCTTTGGCGGCCCATCTCGGCCAGCTTTTCCTCCAAAACGGCAATCTCGGCTTTGGCCTTTTCCAGCTGTTCCTCGTCCTGCCGCACCGCCTGCCGGTGCGCCTCTATCTCGGCCTCTATCTCCCCCGCCACGTCGCCGCTTTGGGCAATTTCAGCCTCCAGGCTCTCGATGCCCGCGAGGTTGTGCTCGATGTTGTTGCGCAGCACGGCAATTTTGGCGTCCCGCCCGCTCACTTCCTCCTGCAGGGTGCGAATCTGCTCGTTGCTGCGCTCTATGTCGATGATAATCCGCTCAATTTCGCCGCGGATGCCCTGGGTCTCCTCATCGATTTTCTCTATCTCTTCGCCCTTTTGCGCATAGTCCGCCGTGGCAATTTCCACCTTGCGCTGCTGGGCGCGCAGGCCCTCGCGGGTGCTGCGGACGGTGTCGACCCAGAGGGTGACCTCAAGGGCCTTCCGCTGGGCAGAGAGCTCAAGAAATTTTTTCGCCTTTTCGCTCTCTTTTTCCAGCGGGCCCACCCGGCCCTCCAGCTCGGCCAGGATATCCCGCAGGCGGACGAGGTTTTCCTCGGCGGCGGCCAGGCGGCGCTCGGCCTCGTTTTTGCGGTAGCGGAAGCGGGCAATGCCGCTGGCCTCCTCAAAAATTTCGCGGCGTTCGGCGCTTTTGGCCCCCACAATCTCGGCCACCCGGCCCTGCCCGATGATGGAGTAGCCGTCGCGCCCGAGGCCGGTGTCCAGCAGCATCTCATACACGTCGCGCAGGCGGACGCTCTGGCCGTTCACGCTGTATTCGCTGTCTCCGCTGCGGTAGTATTTCCGCCCGATGGTCACCTCGTCGGCGTCCACGTCGATGCGGCGGTCGCTGTTGTCCAGCACCAGCTGCACGGCGGCATAGCCCATGGCGCCGCGGTTTTGGGTGCCGCCAAAGATGACGTTTTCCATCTTGCCGCCGCCGCGCAGCTGCTTTGCGCTGGTTTCGCCCAGCACCCAGCGGATGGCGTCGGAGATGTTGCTTTTGCCGCTGCCGTTTGGGCCCACCACAGCCGTAATACCCGCATCAAAGCTGATGCGGGTGCGGTCTGGAAAGCT
>CAYRFC010000167.1:0-1700 GCA_964423365.1 uncultured Oscillospiraceae bacterium | reverse complement strand
TCCACCAGCCCCAGCAGCACCAGCGCCTCGCGGGCGGCCTGCTGCTCGGCCAGCTTTTTGCTGTGGCCGGTGCCCCGGCCAATGCAGTTGGAGTTCAAGTGTACCTCCACGGTGAACTGCTTGTCGTGGTCGGGGCCAGTTTCCCCGGCGACATGGTAGCGGATGCGCTCCTCGTGGTTTTGCTGCACCACCTCTTGCAGGCGGGTTTTGTAGTCCTCGCCCGCCGCCTGGCCACTGCACACAAAGCGCAGGATGAACCGCCGGGCCGCCTCCATGCCGCCGTCCAGGTAGATGGCGGCAATGACGGCCTCGAAGGCGTCGCTGAGGATGGAGGCGCGGCCCCGCCCGCCGCTGACGTCCTCCCCCTTGCCAAGGCGCAGGTGCTGCCCAAGGCCTATCTGCCCGGCAAAGCCCGCCAGCGCGCTCTCGCAAACCAGCGCGGCCCGGCGGCGGGTGAGCTCCCCCTCGGGCAGGGGGGGCTGCTGGTGGAAGAGATGGTCGGCCACGGCGATGGACAGCACCGAATCGCCCAGAAATTCGAGGCGCTCGTTGTTGGGTATTTTGGTTTTACTCTCGTTGGCGAAGCTGGTGTGGGTGAGGGCGTTGGCCAGCAGTTCCGGGTTTTGGAAGTGATAGCCGATGGCCTTTTCCAGCGCCGCGTCTTCCCGCGCAGGGCTCATTGGGCCTTCTCCTTCTGGGCGGCCAGATAGCTGGCAATGGCCTCTCCCACCTTGTTTTCCACGCAGGCCTTCGCCTGCCGGATGGCGTTTTTCACCGCGCGCGCGTCGGAGGAGCCGTGCGCCTTGATGACCGGGTGCTGGATGCCCAAAAGGGGCGCGCCGCCATACTCCTTATAGTCGAAGTTCTTCTTGAATTCCGCCAGCTCGCCCTTCATGGCGAGGCCCGCCACCTTGGTTTTGGCGTTCTTGTAGAACATTTCTTTTATCATACCGCTGAACATTTTGGCGAGGCCCTCGGTCAATTTCAGGATGATGTTCCCGGTGAAGCCGTCGCAGACCACCACGTCGGCTGCGGCCAGGGGGATGTCCCGCCCCTCGATATTGCCAATGAAGTGGAGGCCGCTGTTTTGCAGCAGGGGGTAGGCCTCCAGCTGCAGGGCGGTGCCCTTGGTCTCCTCGGTGCCGTTGTTGGCCAGGGCCACGCTGGGGTTTTCGCGCCCCATCACCTTTTCCATGTAGGCCGCGCCCATGGCCCCGAACTGTACCAGCATCTCGGCGCGGCACTCGCTGTTGGCCCCGCAATCGATGAGGAGCCAGGGCTTCTGGGCGCTGGGCAGCACCGTGCCAATGGCCGGGCGCTTCACGCCCTTGATGCGGCCCACGATGAGGGTGCCCCCCACCAGCAGGGCCCCGGTGCTGCCCGCCGAGACCAGCGCCTGGCCGCCGCCATCCCGCAGCAGCTTGCAGGCCACGGCCAGGCTGGAATCCGGTTTTTTCTTCAGCAGGTCGGTGGCGTCCTCCTCCATGCCGATGACCTCGGAGGCGTGCACCAGCTCGATGCCGTCCACCGGGATGTTATGCTCCCGGATGGTGACGGCCATTTTTTCCTTGTCGCCCACGGCGGTGACCTGCACGCCCAGTTCCTGCACGGCCTGAGCGGCCCCCTGCAGGGGGGCCAGGGGGGCGTTGTCGCCGCCCATTGCGTCGATGATGATGTTCATGGTGCGCCTCGCTTTCCTG
>CAYRFC010000166.1:0-5338 GCA_964423365.1 uncultured Oscillospiraceae bacterium | reverse complement strand
GGTTATGCCGAGATGGGCTATGACCTGGTTATCGGCCATGGCTTCCAGTTTGGCGATGCCGCCAAGGCGGTGGCCACCCAGTACCCCGACACCTTCTTTGCCATCACCAGCTCGGACGTGAACCAGGCCCCCAACGTGGCCGGCCTGCAGAACCTGAACAACGAGCAGGGCTTCCTGGCTGGCGCTCTGGCCGCCATGGAGACCAAGAGCGGCATTGTGGGCTGTGTGGGCGGCATGGAAATTCCCTCCATCACCGCTTACGTGGAAGGCTTTAAACAGGGGGCTGCCTATGTGAACCCCGAAGTGAAGGTGCTGGCCAACTACACCGGAGACTTCAAAGATGTGGCGGCCGCAAAGCAGATGGCAGAGGCGATGATTAAAGAGGGTGCAGACATCATCACCCACGATGCCGATGCCTCTGGCGCGGGCGTGTTTGAGGCGGTGAACGAGGCCCCCGAGGGCACCTATATCATTGGCGCCATCGACGACCAGTATGAGCTTTCCCCCGAGCGCACCATCACCTCTGCCATGAGCAAGCTGGGCGGCGCGATTGTGCTGGCGGCCGAATATGTGCAGGACGGCAGCATAGAAGCGAAGGGCTACCAGTTTGGCATCAATGAAGGCGTGGTGTACCTGGCCGATTTCCGCGACTACCCCATCAGCGAAGAGAACAAAACCGCGCTGGCGGACCTGGAGGCGAAAATTTCCAGCGGTGAAATCACTGTGAGCATGACGGCGGAGTAAGCCGTATAATAGAAGCAACAGACATTCCGTAGAACGGCGCTGTGGCGGGGCGGCATGCCGTCTCGCCACTTTTGTTTCTCCCGTCTGAATGCAAGGCAGTATTTGTGGTAGGCCCGTGCGGCTTTTGTGTCACGCGGGAGATAATAATTGTACGGCCAAACGGAGGGATCGTAAATGAAAAAGATAGTGAGTGTTGTTCTGGCATTGGTCTTTGTTCTGGCCCTGGCGGCCTGTTCGTCCACGTCCTCATCCGCTGCGTCCTCTGCGGCTGCCTCTTCTGCGGCCCCGGCGGCGTCTTCCGGTGCTTCCGGCGAGGCTTCGTCCCAGCCCGCAGCCAGCGGCGGCGGCGAGCAGCTGAAGGTGGCCATGCTGCTGCCCGGCCCCATCAATGACAAGGGCTGGAATGCAAAGGCCTACCAGGGCCTACAGCTCATCGAGAAAAACCTTGGCGCGAAGGTGGTCTACACCGAAAATGTAGATGCCTCGGACTATGAGGAGCTGTTTCGCGGCTATGGCGACATGGGCTTCGACTTGATTTTTGGGCATGGCTTCCAGTTTGGCGACGCCGCCATGGCGGTGGCCCCGGACTATCCCGACAGCTTCTTTATCGTCACCAGCACCAGCATTAAGCAAGAGCCAAACCTCTGCGGCCTGCAAAACAAAAATGATGAGCAGGGCTATCTGGCGGGCGTTGTGGCTGCCCTGGAGACAAAAACCAACATCGTGGGTACCGTGGGCGGCACAGAGATGCCCCCCATTGTGGCCTACAACAAGGGTTTTGAGATGGGCGCTAAATCCATCAACCCTGATATCAAGGTGCTTGCGAATTTGACGGGGAATTTCAGTGACGGGGCGGCCGCAAAGCAGATGGCGGAAGCTATGATTCATGAGGGTGCCGATATCATCACCCATGATGCGAACGCCGCCGGCCTGGGCGTGCTGGAAGCGGTGAACGAGGCGAAGGAAGGCGTGCTGGCTGTGGGCTGCATTGACGACCAGTATGACCTGGCCCCCGACCGTGTGATTACCTCCGCGATGAATGATTTGGGCACAGCCATGCTGCGCGCGGCGGAGTTTTACCAAGAGGGCAGCCTGGAGCCGATGGCATATAACTTTGGCGTGGCAGAGGGAACGGTGTTTTTGGCCGATTTCCGCGATTACCCCATGAGCGAAGAAAATAAGGCTAAGGTAGAAGAGGTTTTGGAAAAAATGAAAAACGGAGAAATCTCTTTGAGTATCCAGGCCGAGCTTGCCAGCTAAGACGGCAGAATTCAGTTCCAACGCCGAACCATTGTTGTCTCATGGCGGCGCAAAAATAGGAGGTAAAATATGAAGAAAGTAATGAGTATTGTACTAGCGTTGGTTTTAACCGTGGCTCTGGCCGCTTGCGGTACAACCGCCAGCAGCTCCTCGGCGGCTCCCCCTGCCACATCGGCGGCCCCGGCGGCGTCTTCCGCCAGCACGGCCGGCAGTGAAAGCACCAGCAAGGCAACCAGCGGCGAGCAGCTGAAGGTGGCAATGGTGATGAGCGGCCCCATCAACGACAAGGGCTGGAATGCAGAGGCCTACCTGGGCCTGACCATGATTGAAAAAGAGCTGGGCGCCGATATTGCCTTCACCGAGAATGTGGCCGCGGCCGATTTTGAAGAGGTGTACCGTGGCTACGCCGACCTTGGCTACAACATGATTATTGGCCATGGTTTTGAGTTTGGCGACCCCGCCACCGCGATTGCCCCGAACTACCCGGACACCTACTTTGTTGTTACCAGCTCCGATATCACCCAGGAGCCGAACGTGGTGAGCCTGCAAAACAGAACCGACCATCAGGGCTACCTGGCGGGCGCGCTGGCTGCGCTGGAGACCAAAAGCGGCATTGTGGGCGCCGTGGGCGGCGGGGAAATCCCCTCCATCATCGGCTTTATTGAGGGCTTCAAGCAGGGCGCTGCTTACGTTGACCCCGAGGTGAAGGTGCTGTCGAACTACACGGGCGACTTCAACGACGCGGCCCCGGCCAAGCAGATGGCCGAAGCCATGATTAAAGAGGGCGCCGACGTGATGACCCATGACGCGAATGCCGCCGGCATGGGCGTGTTCGAGGCCGTGAAGGAAGCCACGGGCGAGGTGTGGATGATTGGCGCCATTGACGACCAGTATGAAGTGCTGCCCGAGCGCACCATGACCTCCAGCATGAGCAAGCTCAGCGACAGTATTCTGGCCGCTGCCAAGCTGATGCAGGAGGGCAACCTGGAGCCTATGGCTTACCAGTTCGGCGTGAAGGAAGGCAGTGTGCGTCTGGCCGACTTCCGCGACTACCCCATCAGCGAAGAAAGCAAAGCCAAGCTGGCTGAGATTGAAGAGAAGCTGGCCAACGGCGAAATCACCATCGAGATTGCCAAATAAGCACGGCACAAGCCCTTTGGGGCATTGTCTAAATAGGGTAGGGGGGCGGGAACGCCCGCCCCCTCGCCCGCTTTTTCGCCACACTCCTAGGGGGTGTGGACATAAGAGAAATGTTTCGGATTTGCGTGCAGAAATTTTGCAGGGCAAGGCGGGCAATTGCGCGGCACGGGATGTGCTGCGGCAGAGGACAACACAGATATGAGCGCCTACACAACATAGCTGCCAGGTTGCACTTATGTCCAAATCCCTTAGCTCATTGCTAAAGAAATGAGGCCAACCATGAGTACATTACTAGAACTGTGCGGTATCAATAAAATCTTTCCGCCCGCCAACCATGCGAACAAAGACATCTGTCTCACCGTGGAAAAAGGCGAAGTTCTTGCCCTGCTGGGTGAAAACGGCGCGGGCAAAAGTACCCTGATGAATATTTTGTATGGTATTTTGCAGCCAGACGGCGGCACCATCAAAATAGGCGGGGAAGAAGTGACCATCAAAAACCCCAAAAATGCCATTGCCCATGGTATTGGCATGGTTCACCAGCATTTCATGCTGGTCACCCCGCTTTCGGTGGTGGAGAACATCATTCTGGCCACCGATGACAGCCATGGCGTGACCCTGGAGACCAAACGGGTGGCGGACAATATTCTCGCCCTGTCTGAAAAATACCATTTGCAGGTGGACCCCTACGCCCCGGTGTGTGACCTCACGGTGGGCCAGCAGCAGCGTGTAGAAATCATCAAGGCGCTGTACAAAGAGTGTGAGCTGCTGGTGCTGGACGAGCCCACGGCGGTGCTTACCCCGCAGGAGACCGAGGAGCTGTTTGTGGTGGTGGACCAGCTTGTAAAGGCCGGGAAATCGGTTATTTTCATCAGCCACAAGCTCAACGAGGTGATGCGCATCAGCAACCGTGTAACGGTGCTGCGCGGCGGCGCTGTGGTGGGCACAGTGAACACCGCCGAAACAGACAAACAGCAGCTTGCCGAGCTGATGGTGGGCAAAAAGGTGCTGCTGCAGGTGGACAAGGAGCCCAAGGAGCCCGGCGAAGTGGTGCTGGATGTGAAGGATTTGCAGGTGAAGTGCGCCAATGGCTCCATTGCCGTGGACAGCCTCAACCTGCAGGTGCGCGCCGGGGAGATTTATGGCCTGGCGGGTGTGGACGGCAACGGCCAGAGCGAGCTTGTGAAGAGCATCACGGCGCTGCTTCCCAAAATGGGCGGTGCGGTGTCTATCTGCGGGGAAGATGTGACCCATTACAGCTCCCGCAAGGTGCTGGACCGCGGTGTGGCGCATATTCCGGAGGACAGGCAGGGCTTCGGCGTCATTATGGATATGAGCGTGAAGCAGAACATGATGATGCACATCTACCGCAAAGAGGGCTACTGCAAGCGCGGCTTTATGAACTGGAACAACATTACCCAGTATGCAGACCGCCTGGTGGAGGAATTTGACGTGCGCCCGGCCGATGCGGAGATTCCCTTTGGCTCCCTCTCGGGCGGCAACCAGCAGAAGGTGGTGGTGGCCCGTGAGCTGGACAAAAAACCCAGTCTTCTGATTGCCATGCACCCCACCCGCGGCGTGGACGTGGGCTCGATAGAGTTCATCCACAAGCAGATTGTGAAGGCGCGTGACGAGGGGCAGGCGGTGCTGCTGGTCTCTACCGAGCTGGAGGAAATCCTCTCCTTGTCCGACCGCATCGGTGTTATTTTCGAAGGGAAAATTATGGGCGAGATGGACGGCGCTACGGCCAGCGTGGAGCAGATTGGCATGCTGATGGCCGGTGCCCAGCACGACCCGGCCCACACCTGTGCCTGTGGCTAAAAGAGGCAAAGCTGACCATATACGGACCAAGCAGAACGGCCGCCCTTCGGGGCGGCCGTCAGTTTGTCAAAAAAGTGTTCCACTTTTTTGACAAACTGAGCATGCCTTTTGGCAGGGATATTGTTTGCCAAAATATTAGCCTTTTATCGCCAAAAGGCATAGTTATTAGAATGGGGGAGAGGGCCGCAGCCCCTCTCCCCCAAGCCCCCTTCCCTGCTGAAGGGACTTCTTTGACAGTCTGAGAACGGCCGCCCTTCGGGGCGGCCGTTCTGCTAACATTCTTTAAAGAGAGGCTAGAAATGCCGGTGGAGGTAGCGCCCCCGCCCACGCTGGCCCAGGAACTGCCCGTTTTCCACAATGATTTCCCCGCGGGAGA
>CAYRFC010000165.1:0-5400 GCA_964423365.1 uncultured Oscillospiraceae bacterium | reverse complement strand
ATGCCAAGGTCCTTTAGGCTCTCGTCCACCTCGCACAAAATCAGCTCGCACAGCTCATACTTGATTTTAAACGGCTCAAAGCCCGCCAGCGCCAGCAGCTGGTTCACCGAGGCATAGCTTGCATTCAGCAGGAAGGGGGCCTCCTCGTGGCGGTTTTGCGAGGTGCGCACCGTGTAATGGGTCTCTGCCTGTTCAATGGCGGTCACCTCCTCGGAAAAGCGCAGCTGCACCCCCGGCAGCGCGGCGATGTCCTCCATCATCCTGCGGCGCAGAATGGCCGCGTCGTAGGTATATTCCGTCGTCATAAACGCGCCGTCGCACATCCCGGGGTTAAAATACCGCGAGACGGGCAGCTCGTCGCAGCGTATGGCCGCCGCTTTGCAAAACTGCTGGAAGGCCCCGGCGTTCGTCCAGCTAAAGCTGGCGCTGGTGGCATACACCTGGTCAAAGGCCGTGTGCACGCTCTCGGGGAATTCCTCGTTAAAACGGGTAAAATACCCTGCACTGCGCAGGGCGGTGCTCAGGGAGCGCGGGTAGTGGTAGCCCATGTGCACCCGCGCCTGGTTGATGGTGGTGGCGCGCATAAACGGCGCCTCGTCGCGCTCCAGCACCAGCACCCGCTGGCCCCGGCGGCCGCAGTAGCGCGCGGCGTACAGGCCATACAGCCCCGCCCCTATGATGATTTTATCATATGCCAAACTCTTGTACCCCCGTAGGTAGTTTCTCTCATCTTCTCCTGCCTGTGAAGAACACACGCCGCCTCAGCCCTCTGCCACGCAGGGCTGGCCGCCGGCAAACGGTGTCCAAAGCCCCCGCCCTTCACTTTTCACTGCCTTTGTTCGCTTTTGCGAGTGTCGGCCTGCGGACGAACACCGTTCGCCCCTACAAAAAAAGAATCGGCTTTCTGCTTTGGCCCCCGTCCTTCACTTTCCACTGTCAACTGTCAACTGTCAACTTTCCGGGCCCGGTTTATACTTCCCCGCGGCGTTGGCCGCCAGCACCCGCAGCAGGTCCGCGTTCCCGCGCATGCCCTTTATCTTGGTGGGCGCGGCCTCGCCTTTGGGGTACACCCGCGCCACCGGCACCTCGCAGGCCCGCAGCCCCAGCTGGGTGGCCCGGCAGCTCAGGTAGGCCAGCAGCTCATAGCCCGTAAAGATGTCCCGCAGCGGCTGCACCTCCGGGTGGCTCAGGTACCGGCGAGAGTAGCCCCGGAAGGCGTTGGTGGTGTCGGTAAAGCGGTGGCGGGCCGTCAGCGATATCACCGGCGCGTGCAGCAGCCGCACCGCCAGGTGCCGCACCGGCGGGGTGTTCACGGCCAGCCCCCCCGGCACAAAGCGGCTGCCCTGCACAAGGTCATAGCCCTCCTCCAGCTTTTTTATCAGCCGGGGCAGGTCCTCCACACTGTCCTTGTTGTTGCCGTCCACCGTCAGCACGCCCTCGTAGCCCGCCTCCAGCGCCCAGTAGATGCCGCAGCGCAGCTGTGCGCCCTGCTTTCCGGGGCCGGTCTTGGTCAGCAAAGCGCGCACCCCGGCCTTTTGCAGCGCCTCATGGGCGGTGCTGCCGTCGCTGCTGCCGCCGTCGCATATGGCTATGTCCGCCCAGCGGTCCAGCCCGGCCTTCTGGGCCCGGCCCAGCTCCTTGGCCAGCCGTCCGTTCTCGTTAATCACGGGAATCAGCAGGCAGTGGCGCCGCCGCTTCGGGAAATATTCGGCCAGCTCAAAGTCCGGCACGCCCTCCAGTCCCTCCAGCACCTCTTCCCTCATGCAAACACCTCTCTCAGGTAATGCAGCGCCTGCTCCACCACCGCCAGCGGCTGCTCGCGCATCTCCAGCGATACATAACCCGCATAGTCCTCCTCCCGCAGCAGGGCGGCCAGCGCCCTGTGCAGGGGCCGTCTCTCTATGGGCAGCAGGTTTGGCTCGCTGATGTGCACATGGTGAATCTCCGCCACCCGCCCGCGCAGCAGGTCGGGGTTTTCCCCGTTCGCTATCATGGTGCCCACATCCAGGTTCACCCGGCAGCCGGGGCTGGCCACCCGCTTTGCCATCTCCAGCGCCTCGGCGGTGGTGTTCATCAGGTTGGTGCCGTAGATAGCCGGGTTCGCCTCCAGCGCCAGGCAGCAGCCCTGCGCCGCCGCATAGGCCGAAAGCTCCCGAA
The DNA here is from genome assembly GCA_964423365.1 of uncultured Oscillospiraceae bacterium. Classification (GTDB taxonomy): domain Bacteria; phylum Bacillota; class Clostridia; order Oscillospirales; family Ruminococcaceae; genus JAAYCI01. The sequence goes on along the minus strand of CAYRFC010000165.1, from coordinate 3,243 downwards.
AAAAGCTCTCGGCCTCACTCTCCGGCGCCCCCTCGGGCCTGTTCCGGTTTTTCGGGCAGCCAAACACCAGGTTCGGTATCCCGGCGGCCTTTGCAAAGCGCATGGCGCTTTTGGTGTAGTCCAGCAAAAAGGCGCGCTCCGCGCCAAACAGGTTCCCCGCCTGCCCAAACCAGATGCTCTGCATGCTGCACAGGCCAAGGCCATATTCATCCCTCATCCGCCCGGTAAACACCGCCGCCTCGGCGGGCCTTTCATAGGGCTGCGGCCCGGCCACCCGGGGCGGGGCAATCTCCAGCCCCGCAAAGCCCAGCGCCCGCAGCAGGGCCAGGGCCTCGTTCTCCTCCCCGGCACTCCAGGCAATTTGAGACGCCGCCAGCTTCATCCGTCCACCCCGCTTTTCCCGCAAATTTCCTTTTTTCTACAGGCTGTCCTCCCAGCCCTCCGCCTGCAGCATGGCACAGCCCAGCTTGCCAATGCCAGACACCACCTCCACCCGGTCGGCCACATAGTCATCCAGCCCGCCAAAGCTCCGCCCGTGGCGGGTGCGCATGTCATAGCACACCGGGGGCGCGTCCAGGTGGTTCACAAATTCCCGGCCAAACAAAATCTCATACAGGGCCCCGGCCTCCACCGGCTGGGTGGCCAGGTTCAGCACCCGCAGGTTTTTCTCCAGCGCCCGCTCTATGTCGGCCCACAGGTTTGCCAGGTTGTAGAACTGGTACACAGAGCGGCTGTCTGTAAACGAGACGGCATTAAAGTCGTTTTCCTCAAAGAAATCCCGCAGGGCCGTTTTCTTCTTCCCCTCGGCCTGCAGGCGGTAAAAGCCCGCGTCGTCCTTCTGGTAGCATTCGGCCACCAGCGCTTCCTTTTTGCACAGCTCGGTGTATTTTTCCTCCCGCAGCATCATGGGAATCACCGTCAGCATGTCGTAGATGAAATTCTTTTTCAGCCCCTTGCCAAACAGCCCCGGCAGCCGCACCACCAGCGCCTCGGGAAAGGTCTCGTGCACCCAGTTTTCCAGGGCCAGGCGGTTGGCCCCATAGGCCGGGGCGCCCTCTCCGCCCGCCGGGCTGTCCTCATACACCCCCTGCGGCCTCGGGTACACGTCCACCGTGCTTATCAGCACCAGCCGCTCCGGGCGCATTTTCTGCATGTTTTCAAAGGCACCGCGCGCCCGGTCCAGGTCGGCCTTTGGGTCTGCGTTGGCCAGGAATTTCTCGCTGTACATCCCGCTGTATACCACCAGCCCGTTGTCGGCCTCATAGCTCTCGGCAATGCTGGCCGAGTTGTACAGTGCGTCAAAAGAATGGGCCGCTGTCAAGTTCTTCCCCACAAAACCCGTATATCCCACCAGTGTATGCTTCATCCTGCGCCCCCCGCTTTCCGCCGTAGCCCGGCCCCATGCTTGCTCACTTCATTTTTTGTTTTTGTAGAATATATAGCATTATAGCCCCTGCCGTGGCAAAACACAAGGCACCCGCGGCAAACTACACCCCTATTCAACGAAAAAACGCCCCCGGTTTTTTTGCCCCGGAGGCGCCTCTTTTCTGCATTTCACCATTCTTTGCCGCTATCTGGCCGCCCGCCCCACGCGGCGGGGCTGGGTGGCCGCGCTGCCATACACATAGGGTGTATGGCCCCCGCTGCGGCCTGCAGGGCGCACCGGGCCGCCCATGGCCATCTGGCGGGCGCGGCCCGGGTTCACCCCGCGCAGATGCGCCGGGCGGGGCAGCGCCTCGGGCCGCGGCGCAATGCTGATGGGCTGGCGGGCGCGGGCTGCCTCCAGCCGGGCCTGGCGGCGCCGGTGCCGCTTGTATTTCACATAGAAGATGCGCCCCACCACCACGGCCACCAGGGCCAGCAGCACCGCCACCAAAATCAGCACAACCGGCGGGGTTTCCTTCATCACCCGCTCCCAGGCCGGGGTGTTGGCCGCAAACATCTCGTCAAAGCCGGTCCAGCTCAGCGGCACGGTGGCCAGCTCCTCGGCCCCGGCCCCCTTGTTCACCAAAAGGCGCAGCACCGGGCTAAACGGCTGCCCTATCACATATTTTTCCGGCACGGCATACTCGGCCACCACATTTTCCAGGCCCATGCCGTTTGGCAGCAGCACCGTCACATCCTGGCCGCCCACCACGGTAATCTCGCCCAGGGGCTCGGCCCCGCCGCCAAACACCGGCACGGCCACCGGCTGCACCCCTTTCATGGAGTACACCGCCGGGCTGAAATTCTCAAAGCCATAGTCCAGCAGGTTCCGGGTGCTGGAATACTTCGCCCCGTCGGTCTCGCAGCGCATCACCACGCAAATCAGCTCGGTGTCGCCGCGTTTGGCACTGGTCACCATGGTGTAGCGCGCGTCGTCGGTGTAGCCCATCTTGCTGCCGGTCACGCCCTCATAGTAGGCCCCGTGGCCCGGGGTCAAAATGGGGTTGTTGTTCTGGCAGGTAAACACATAGCTGCGGCTGGCCGTGATGGGCAGGGGATAATCCGGCGAGGCAAACAGCTCCCGGAAGCCCGGCACGCCCAGCGCCCAGCGGGTGATGGCCGCCATGTCGTAGGCACTGGTGAAATGGTTTGGGTCTGGCTGGCCGCTGGGGTTTGTGAAGTTGCTCCCCCCCAGGCCCAGCTCCCCGGCCTTCTGGTTCATCCGGGCGGCAAAGGCCTCCAGGCTGCCGTCGCTGTACTCGGCCAGCACGTTGGCCGCATCATTGGCCGATTCTATCTGCGTGGCATACAGCAGGTCGTTCACCCGCAGCACGTCGCCCTCCTGCAGGCCCACGTGGGTGGCCCCGTAAATCAGCTCGTGGCTGGCGCGGTAGCTGGTCACGGCCTGGTCCTCCAGCAGGCCGGGCCGGGCCGCCGCCTGCTCCAAAATCAGCCCGGTGGTCAAAATTTTGGTGATGCTGGCGGGAAAGGCCATCTCATTTGCATTTTTGGCCGCCAGCACCTGCCCGGTGGAGGCGTCCATCAGCACATAGGCCCCGGCCTCCACCTCGGGTGGGGGCTGGGCGGCCTGCAGCTCGGCGGCGGGCAGCAGGCCAAGGCTTAGCAAAAACAGCAAAAGAAAAGCACCCAAACGCAAAAAAATACGCTGCATCCCGCACCCTCCTCTCCCGGCCCCTCGGCCCGCTGTCTCGCCCGGCTCTCTCACCCGGCTCTCTCACCCGCAAAATAATTGGTTTATTATACTATACGTACACAAAAATGGCAACTTTTTTCCGTGGCCTCTTTTTCCGCCGGGGG
>CAYRFC010000164.1:0-5405 GCA_964423365.1 uncultured Oscillospiraceae bacterium | reverse complement strand
TCATGCGTGTGATGCATGCACTCTAACCAGCTGAGCTAATCCCCCACAGCCAGTTTATTATACCCTCTACACTTCAAAAAATCAATAGTTTTTCTCTTTTTTCTTTTCAAATTTTCACGATAAATTTTTTATTTTGTATCTTCGTTGTTTTTTCTCTCATCCTTTTCCACTTTTCCGCCCCCTCTGCCCGCCGCATCCTAGCCCCCCAGCCCGGCCCTTTGTAGGGCAGGCAGCAGTGTTCTCAGTAAAAGCGCAGTAAGGCAGCCCATGGCCACACCCGAAACCAGCAGCACCGGCAGATACACCAGGGCCGTCTGCCCAAACAGCAGGCTTACCACCAGCAGCTGGGCCAGGTTGTGGGCCAGTGCCCCCGCCACCGACACCAGCAGCACACTGACACCGCTTCCCGGCAGGCGCATCAGCAGCACCATCACCACAAAGGACAGCAGGCCCCCGGCCCCGCTTAGCGCTCCAGCCACCAGGCCCCGTGTCAAAAAGCCAAAGCCCGCCTTCAGCAGCACCAGCAGCAGGGCCTGCCGCCGCGAGAGGCAAAGCAGGCAAAACATCACCACAATGTTCGCAAGGCCGGGCTTCACCCCCGGCGGCAGCGCCAAGAGCCCGGCCAAAAAATTCTCAAAAAAACCCAGCACCAGGGCCAGCGCAAACAAAACCCCGGTTTGCGCCACCAGCCTTGTCCGCCGCCTCATGCTGCGCCCTCCGCTTCCACAAAATGCAGCTCATAGCCCGTGCCGGCCGCGGCCACCAGCGCAAAATCCTCCCGCAGCGCAGCCGAGACATAGAGGCGGTTCTGGTTGTCCAGCAGCACGGCCTTTCCCCCACGCCGCAGGTAGCCCAGCGCTTTGTCCCGCCCCCACACAAACAGGGTGGTGCTCCAAAAATCCGCCACCGCTCCGTCCGGGTCAATCACCCCCACCGAGAGGATATCGCTCTCCACCGGCAGGCCGGTGCGGGGGTGGATGATGTGAATGTATTTTTTGCCATCCTGCTCAAAATAGCGCTCATAGCCTCCCGAAACCGCCACCACCTCATCCCGCAGGTGGAAGGTGGCAATATAGCTCTCCTCACCGCCCTGTGGGTCGCGGAAGCCCACCTTCCAAGGGCTGCCATCCGGCTTGGTTCCCCGGGCATATACATTCCCGCCTATGGAGAGCAGGGCACTCTCCACACCGTTTTCCTCGTAGATTTGCCTCGCCCCGGCACAGGCCGCCCCCTTGGCAATCCCCCCAAGGTCTATCCCCATGCCCTCCTTGGGCAGCCACACCGTTTGGCCCTCCACCCGCAGCAGTGTGTCGTCCACCAGTGGCAGCAGGCCGTCCAGCTCCTCCTGCGGCACCACCCTGGGGCTGTCCCCCGTGATGCCCCAGGCCAGGGTGAGGGGGGCCACCGTTACGGCAAAAGCCCCCTCGCTTTGGGCAGAGAGCGCCTGCGCCTGCCGCAGCAGCCCGGCCGTCTCCGGGGCCACCTCGGTGCCGCCGCCACCCGCCGCCGCATTGATTCTGGCAATATCTCCCTCACCGCCATACAGCGAGAGCCGCTTCTCCTGCCCGGCCAGCATCTGGTTCACCTCCTGCATGGCCTGCTGTGCCCTCGGGCCATAGGCGGTTTGGCTCACCACTGTATTCATGGCAAAGCTGGCGCTGGTATATTCCTCGGGGGGGGCCGCGCAGCCCGCCAGAAGGGCCAGCGAAAGCACAGTGCCTATCAGAATCATCCCTTGGGTCGCCCGTTTTTTCATGCAGCCCTCCTCCCCGTTCCTCTTTTTTTGTGCAGGCCACTTCCAGTTCTGTCCATCCCCTCTATATAGAAATAGGTATAGAGGGCCTGATTTCCAGAGTCCGTTCCCATCTTAGCCTTGTCTGCCCCCCCTGTCAAGAAAACAGGCGGGCTTTTCCCTGCTGCCAGCGGCCTTCCACAGCCCCCTGCAAAGCATTTGACAGCGGCCCTTGGGATAGTGTATGATACGAAAAGATTCCAGTAAATAGGGGGCTTGTCCTACCGCCCCAGGGAGGGACGCAGATGCACAAAATTGCAATGGCGGTTTTCTCCGCCTTGCTCAGTGTCCTGTTGCTGGCGAACTGCAGCGGCACCAAAACCTACAAGGACGGCGTCTACCGCGCCGAGTTCCAGAGCTACGACAGCCGCGGCTACAAGGATTTCATTGAGGTGACCGTGGAGGATACGGTGGTCACCTCCATTCAGTTCAACGGGGTTTCAGAGGCCGGCCTGTACAAAAACGACGACTCCAAATACCAAAAGGATATGGAAGCCGTTCAGGGCACCTCCCCCACCCGCTACTCGCAGGATTTGGTCAACCAATATCTCGAAACCCACAAGATAGAAGATGTGGACACCATCGCCGGCGCCACCTACTCCACCGAGAGCTTCCTGGCTCTCTTCAAAGCACTGGAACCGCAGATGTCCAGTGGAAACACCAGCACCCTGGTGGTGGAAAACATCTCTGAAAAATAGCCATTGTAAATGGAAAGGTGAACGATATGAAGCGTATCCTTGCATCGGCTTTTGCCTTGGCCCTCAGCCTGCTTTTGCTCAGTGCCTGCAGTGGCAGCTCCTCCTCCCAGCCGGTCTCGTCTGCCCCCTCCAGCAAAGCCGGCTCCTCCCCGGCGGCCCCCGCCAGCAGCAGTGCGGCACCCGCCTCATCCAGCGCCGCCCCGGCCGGCGCCGCCGCTCTGGATACCACCCTGGCCAGCCTCTCAGAGGCCGCAGGCCTCGGAGACACCATCGCCGTGAGTGAGATTGACTTGAAGGCCAACGGCTTGGACACCGCCAATGTGGCGGCCTTTGCCGGGGCCGAGTCCCGCCTGTCCAGCGAAAACGGCGGCATTGTGATGGTATTCCAGATGCAGCCCGGCACCTCGGCCGACATGGTGACCGCCCTGGGCGCTTACCGTGACGCCCGCGCCGGAGACGACCGCTACGCCGAGTTTGCCACCGCGCGGGAAAACACCGCCGGGGCCCGCATTGTGGAAAAGGGCGACCTCGTCATCTACGCGGTTTCCGCCACCGGGCAGAACGGCGGCTACGACGCGCTGGACGCCGCCCTTGCGGCCATCGCCTAGCCTCTTGCTTCCTCTGTTGCGGCACAGGCCGAGCTGCGCAAGCGTCGGCCTTTTTTCTTGAAAACATCCCCCAAACGGTGCGAGGTTTCCCATGCTGTTTAGCTCAATTGTGTTCCTCTTCCGCTTTCTGCCCGCCGCCCTGTTTCTCTACTATATCAGCCCACCCAAGCTAAAAAACACCACGCTGCTCCTCAGCAGCCTGGTGTTTTATTGCTGGGGCGAGGTCAAGTTCTTCTGGATTATGGCCGTGGTCATCCTGGTCAACTACATCTGCGGCATGCTCATCGCCAAATTCATCGAAAGCCCCTTTCTCAGCCGGCTTTTCCTCATCCTCTCCATCATCGGCAGCCTCTCCATGCTGCTCTACTACAAATATTCGAACTTCTTTATCACCAACTTTAGCGCCCTCACCGGGCTAAACCTGCAGCTTATCGACAACCTTATCCTTCCCCTCGGCATCAGCTTCTACACCTTCCAGTCCATGAGCTACTCCATCGACGTCTACCGCCGCAAGGTGCCCAGCGAGCCGAACATCATCAATTTCGGGGCCTATGTCTCGATGTTTCCCCAGCTCATTGCCGGGCCGATTGTGCGCTATTCCGACATCAACGAGCGCCTGCACATCCTGAAAGGCCGGGTGACCCTCGACCGCATCGACGACGGCATCACCCTGTTCATCTTCGGCCTTGCCAAAAAGGTGCTGATTGCCGACAGCGTCAACCGCCTGTGGACGGACATTATCGGGCAGTATTCGGGCGGCCAGCTCAGCAGCCCGGGCGTGGGGCTGGAAAATGCCTCCACCGGCCTTGCCTGGCTGGGCATTGCGGCCTACACCCTCTACATTTACTTCGATTTCTCGGGCTATTCCCTCATGGGCATCGGCATGGGCAAGATGCTGGGCTTCGACTTTCCCATGAACTTTAACCTGCCCTACATCAGCCGCTCTGTCACCGAATTTTGGCGGCGCTGGCACATCACCCTCTCCTCCTGGTTCAAGGAATATGTCTACATTCCGCTGGGGGGAAACCGCCACGGCATGAAACGGCAGATATTCAACATCTGCGTGGTGTGGTTCCTCACGGGCTTCTGGCATGGGGCCAACTGGAACTTCATTCTCTGGGGCGTCTTCTATGCCGTTCTGCTCATCATCGAGAAAAACTGGCTGCTGAAAAAGCTGGAGAAGGGCCGCGTCTGGCCCCACCTCTACACCATCCTCATCTTCACCCTGGGCTGGGCCCTCTTTGTGGGCAGCGACCCCGGCGTGAGCCTCTCTCTGCTCTTCCAAAAGCTGTTCATCCCGCAGGGCGGTGTGGGCGCGCTGTATTTTCTGCGGAACTACGCGGCGGTGCTGGCCCTGGGGGTTCTGTTTTCCAGCACCCTGCCCCAAACCCTGTGGAACAAGGTGAAGGGCAATGTCTGGGTGCGCGGCATTGTGCTGGGCCTTTTGCTCGTCACCTGTGTGGCCTACATGGAGGCCGGCGGCTACAGCCCCTTCCTCTACTTTAATTTCTAGCACTCCATCACCAACCCCGGAAAGGAGGCCCCCATGAAAGAGACCTTCCGCAAGCTGCGGCATTTCCCGCTCATCCTGCTGTTCTTTGGCCTCATCGCCCTCTACTCCATCGCCGACACCCTCGCGCCCGACCGGGAAATTTCCGAGATGGAGAACCGCCGCCTTGCCCAAAGCCCCCGTTTCGACCCTGTGGCCTTCTTCAACAACCAGTGGACGCGGGAATACGGCGACTATACCAAGGACCAGTTCCTCTTCCGCGACGAGTGGATTGGCCTGCACAGCTTTCTGGAAACCGCCCAGGGCAAGCTGGAAAACGGCGGCGTGTGGTTCGCCACGGAGGATTACCTCATCGCCAAAAACAGCAGCTTCACCGAGGCCCAGCAGCGCACCCTCTCTTTGAACACCGAGGCCGTGGCCACCCTGGCCCAGCGCCACCCGGGGCTTGTCAGCGCCATGATTGTGCCCTCCCCGGCCAATATCCTGAGCCAAAAGCTGCGCTGGAACCCCCCGCAGATTGACGAAAACGCCCTGCTGGACGAAACCTTTGCCCAGCTAAACGCGGCGGGTGCGTCTGTCATCGACCTGCGCAGCGCCTTCTTTGCCGCCGACGAGCCCCTCTATTACCTCACCGACCACCACTGGACCACCCCCGGCGGGGCCCGGCTGGCCTACGAGGCGTTCTGCGAGGCCCAGGGCCTGGCCCCCACGCTGCCGGCAGACAGCCTGCTGCTCTCCGCACCGGATTTCTACGGCACCAACTACGCCAAGAGCCGCAAGTTCGGTGCTCTGGCCGA
>CAYRFC010000163.1:0-5460 GCA_964423365.1 uncultured Oscillospiraceae bacterium | reverse complement strand
GCCCCATGAGGCTTTGGTAGTTCTTGCGCACAATGATGCCGATGTTGCGGATGCCCGCGCTGGTGAAGCAGGAGAGGGTGAAGTCCACCATGCGGTAGCGCCCGGCAAAGGGGATGGAGGCCATGGTGCGGTGGCCCACCAGCTCGGGGATGTTTTTGTCGTGGATATTGGGGAAGATGATGCCCATGGCGCTGTTGACGCTGCTCATACAATCCCACCCGCCTTCACATTTTTTTCCACCATGGCCTTGGGGCTCACCTTGGCCCCTGCGCCTATGATGACCCGCTCGCCCACCACGGCCACCCCCCATTTGGAGATATCGTCCATGTGCTCGGGGCGCATGCCCACCACCGCGCCTTTTTGAATGACCACGTCCTCGGCGATGATGGAGTAGTTCACCTGCGCGCCATCCTCCACCACGGCGCCGGGCATCAGAATGGAGTCCCGCACCGAGGCGTCGCGCCCCACATGCACCCCGGCAAACAGCACCGAGCTCTCCACCTCGCCGTCCACCAGGCAGCCCTCGGTCACCATGGAGTTTTCCACCAGGGCGTGCCGCCCGATGTAGTGCGGGGGCCGCCCGGCGGTGCGGGAGTAGATGCGCCAGCTCTTGTCCCACACGTCCAGGGGCATGTTTGGGTCCAGCAAATCCATGTTGGCCTCCCAGAGGCTGTCGATGGTGCCCACGTCCTTCCAGTAGCCAGAAAATGCGTAGGCATATAGCTTTTGCTTGGTGCTGAGCATCTTGGGAATGATGTTTTTGCCAAAGTCATTGTCGGAGGTGTTGTCGCACTCGTCATCCTCCAAAAACTTTTTCAGCTTGCTCCAGGTGAAGATGTAGATGCCCATGGAGGCGAGGGTGGAATCGGTCTTCTTGGGTTTTTCCTCAAATTTGGTGATGCGGTCGTTCCGGTTGGCCGTCATGATGCCAAAGCGGGAGGTCTCGGCCGGGGGCACATCCATAACGGCGATGGTGCAGTCGGCCCCTTTGCTCTTGTGGTAGGCCAGCATTTTGGCGTAGTTCATCTTGTAGATATGGTCGCCCGAGAGGATGAGCACGTACTCGGGGCTGAAACGCTCGATAAAATTGATATTCTGGTAGATGGCGTTGGCGGTGCCGCGGTACCAGTCGCTGCCGCTGGCCTTTTGGTAGGGGGGAAGCACATGCACCCCGCCGTAGCTGCGGTCCAGGTCCCAGGGCTGGCCGTTGCCAATGTACTCGTTCAGCACCATGGGCATGTATTGGGTGAGGATGCCCACCGTGTCTATGCCGGAATTGACACAGTTCGAGAGGGGGAAATCCACAATGCGGTATTTCCCCCCGAAGGGCACGGCGGGCTTGGCCACCGTTTTGGTGAGCGCGTACAGGCGGGAGCCCTGCCCCCCGGCCAGCAGCATGGCAATGCATTCTTTCATGGCAATTCCTCCTAGGGACGTACTATAAGGCGGCATGAGGCCGGTTGTGCTATGGGGCTTTGGGCGCCTTTTTTGCAGCGGGCTTGGCCTTGGCCGGGGGCTTTTTGGCGGCGGGCCTGCCCTGCGCCGGGGCGGGGGCCTCCTTTGGCACCTGGAAGGCCAGCATGGCCAGCGGCGGCACCGTGACGCTGAGCTTATAGGGCAGGCCGTGCAGCTCGCCGCGTTTGGCGCGCGGGCTGCCGTTGCAAAAGCCCCCGCCGCCAAAGGCCGCGGCGTCGCTGGAAAACACCTCTTTGTATGCGCCGGGGCCGGGCACCCCAAAGCAGTAGTTTTCCCGCCGCACCGGGGCGAAGTTGCACAGGATGGCAAGCTGGCCGCCCTGCCTGTCCCGCCGCAAAAAGACGATGATGTTCTGGGTGTCGTCGTCCGGCACAATCCACTGGAAGCCCTCCCAGGAGTCGTCCTGCTGCCAAAGGGCGGGGCTTTCCAGGTAGAAGTGGTTCAGGGTTTTGCTGTAGTGGTGCAGCTGGCGGTGGCGCTCGTAGTCCAGCAGCATCCAGTCCAGCCCGCGCATCTCGCTCCACTCGGCAAACTGGCCAAACTCCTGCCCCATAAAGAGCAGCTTCTTGCCGGGGTGGGCCATCATGTAGCCAAAGAACACCCGCATCTCGGCAAATTTGTCGTCGTACTCGCCGGGCATTTTGCCAATCAGGCTGCCCTTGCCGTGCACCACCTCGTCGTGGCTGATGGGCAGAATGTAGTGCTCGCTGAAGGCGTACATAAAGCTGAAGGTGAGCTTTTGGTGGCTTCCGGCGCGAAAGAGGGGGTCGGTGCCCATATAGCACAGCATGTCGTTCATCCAGCCCATGTTCCACTTGAAATTGAAGCCCAGCCCCCCGCTGTGCACCGGCGCGGTAACCAGCGGCCAGGCGGTGGATTCCTCGGCAATCATCAGGCAGCCGGGGTGGCGCTTGAAGGCGGCGGTGTTCACCTTTTTTAAGAAGTCGATGGCCTCGAGATTCTCCTTGCCGCCCTTGGTGTTTGGCTCCCATTCGCCGTCGCGGCGGTTGTAGTCCAGGTACAGCATGCTGGCTACCGCGTCGAAGCGCAGGCCGTCGATGTGGTAGACCTCCAGCCAGAACAGCGCCGAGGAGATGAGGAAGCACTGCACCTCGGGGCGGCCAAAGTCGAACACCATGGTGCCCCATTCCCGGTGCTCGGCACGCAGGGGGTTCTGGTCCTCGTAGCAGTTGGTGCCGTCGAAGCGGTAGAGCCCAAACTCGTCCTTTGGAAAGTGGGCGGGCACCCAATCCATAATCACCCCGATGCCCTCCCTGTGGCAGGCGTCCACGAAGTGCATGAAATCGTGGGGGGCACCGTAGCGGCTGGTGGGGGCGAAATAGCCGGTGACCTGGTAGCCCCAGCTTCCGTCAAAGGGGTACTCGGTCAGAGGCATCAGCTCTATGTGGGTGTAGCCCATCTCTTTCACATAGGGGATGAGCGCATCGGCCAAATCTCGGTAGCTGTAGGGGTTGCCGTCCTCGTGCATCCGCCAGCTGCCGGCGTGCAGCTCGTAGATGTTCATGGGCCGGCGCAGGGGGTTTTCCTTCTGCTTCTGCCGCTGCCAGCGCCCGTCGCCCCAGGGGTAGGCCGGCAGGCTGTACAGCTTGCTGCAGTTCGAGGGGCGGGTCTCGGTGTGAAAGGCGTAGGGGTCGGCCTTGAAGACCATCTCGTCGCCGGGGGTGGTAACACAGTATTTGTAGATGTCATATTCGGAGAGGCCGGGAATAAAACACTCCCACACGCCGGTTTTAGAGAGGTTGCGCATGGGGTGCACCCCGGGCATCCAGCGGTTGAAATCCCCCACCACGCTGACGGCCTTGGCCCGGGGCGCCCAGACGCGGAACAGCGCCCCCGCCTCGCCCCCCATCTCGCCCAGCCGGCCGCCCAAAAAGCGCCAGCAGTCATAGTTTTGGCCCCTGCGGAACTGGTACAGTTCTGTATCCACCAGCAAGTTTGTAAATTTCTGCATGAGAACCTCCGGTGTATCGCTGAATAATAAAAAGCGGGAAACACCGGGCAGGCCGGGGGCAGAGAGGAAAATCCTCGGCCCGACGCTTTAGTTCCTCAGTGTGTATTTATTGTACTCAATTCCCCGGGGGAATGCAAGCCTTTTCTGTAAGATATGGCAAATGGTGAGAGAAAATGGAAATGGTTTTTGTGCACATCTCACACATTTTGTCAAATAAAAGCCCCCCTGTCCACAAACAGGGGGGAGAAGACGGCGAAAGCGGGAGCAATTTGTCTGGCGGGCCGGCGAGAACTCTGTATCAGTCCAGAATATACACGTCCAGAGCGCGGCGGCCAAAGCGGCGGCACTCGGCGTTGGTGGCAAAATACAGGTCGATGTCCGCCCGGCCATCCATCAGGGCGGTGCCGGTGTCGGTGGCGATGGCAAAGCCGTAGACGAAGCTCTGGTCGGGGCTGGTGATGAAGAGGCGGGTGCCGTAGGGGATGACGCGGGGGTTGACCGCCACGGTGCCGCAGTATAGCCCAAGGCCCGAGGCCCCCCGCCCGCCGGAGGAGGAATAGGCGGTGGTGTTGGCCCCGCGTATGACCCGCGTGGCGTTCACCGGCAGGCCGTCTATGCCCATCTCCACGCCCTCAAACTCGGCGATGGTGGAGCAGGGCACGCCGGGGGTGAAGCTGGTGGAGCCGGGGTCGCGCGGGGTGATGACCGGCACCAGGGTGAGCACCTCGCTCTCTTGGGTTTTGCCGTCCACCAGGCGGTGGCGGTAGGTGACGGTGTAGATGCCGGAGTTGCTGCGGCGGAAGGGGCTTTCCGGGTCTTCGGCCAGCAGCTTGTCCAGGTAGGCGTCCACCTCGGCGTCCTCCACCTCGGCGCGGGTGGTCTCCTCCTCATAGCGCACCCGGTGCACCGCCACCTCCAGCCCGGAGCTGAGGGGGGTGCTGGCCGCGGGCTCCACATAGTCCTCGCCCGCAAGGGTGATTTCACATTTGCGCAGCAGGTCGGCCACCGTGCCGCCCACCATGTCTGCCTGATAAAGGCTGCCGTCGGCCCTGGCGGCCACGGGGAAGGCCCGCAGGATGTTCAGGCTGGTGTAGCCAGGGCTGCTCTCGGTAAGCTGCACCTGGTCGTTCACCCCGGCCACCTGCCCGGCCAGGGCCAGCATTTCGTCTGGCGAGAGCCCGGTGGTGAGCATGGTGTGGCTGTTGCCGCTGGAGTCGGTCACCCGCACAATATCCTGCGCCATGACGGTGGTGAACAGGCTGGCCGAGAGCAGCAGGGCGGCCAGCAGGGCCGCCCACAGGCGGTAGAGGCCCTTGAGGCGGTGGCGGAAGCGTTCATATTTTCTTCGCATAAACCGTTCTTTCTGTCGTTTTTAAGTTTTACATAGATAAAGGGCTAAGGGCGAAGATGCGGCAGCCAAAAGGCCGCCGCATGCAGTGAATATATTATAGCAAAAAGGGGCGCGGGGGTCAAACCCGCATGGCCATCGTAGTTACTTTGTTGAAAGCCTCATGAGCAAGTAGATTCAGAGTAAAATCCGAAAGCTCACTTTTAAGTTGACTGTACTGTGACCGGTATCCTTTTGGTCTTGACCTTACGGGGTCGTTAGGGGCAAAGCCCCTAACCCGTCGGAGACATAAATCCTACCTTCGAGCGAAGCGAGCATAGCTCTTGGGCTAGCAAGAAAAAAGGCAAGAATACGAGGGGAATTCCCTTTCATCTGCCGCGCGCGGAAACCGCTACGTAAGGTGAATTGGTGCGAAGCACCAAGAGAGAACACCCTGGGGTGCAAGGTTTTTCTTGTACTTTTGTGCGCGCCAAAAGTACCATCGCGAAGCATCCCGTAAGGGGAAAGCGCCGGGGGCTTGCGACTGCGAGCCGCAGCGAGCGTTTCGGAGCGCAACCGAGCACAGCGAGGCACTTAGCGCGGAGATGCCCCCGGACCCCCTAGCGCTAGAGGTCGCCGCCCCCAGGGGCCCCTCTCTTGCCCTGCGGGCAATTCACCTTGTCGC
>CAYRFC010000162.1:0-5505 GCA_964423365.1 uncultured Oscillospiraceae bacterium | reverse complement strand
CCCTTGGTGGCCGAGGAGGAATCGGCCGAAGAAAAACCGAGTACCCCGCCCCCCAGCTCCATCATCGCGGCCTCGAAGCTTAAACGGGTGCGTGTACTCGGTTCAAAAAACAGTGTGGCAATTTTTTTGCCCTCACAGAGGTGGGCGTACCGCTGTGGGTCCTTTGCAATTCGTCCGGCCAAATCCAAAATAGCGTCTGTCTCGGCCACGGAAATGTCGGTGGATGAAATTAAATGTCTCAGTGCCATAACCCCCTTTTTTGCTATATACAGGCGGGTATTCTGCGATAAGCCGAACATTGTTTCATCTGCCCGGAACCAGGCGCCGCCGCCTGCGGTTTTTGTTCTGCCCATTATTATGCCAAAAAGCACCGGGAAAAGCAAGAGGCAAAACGCCTGGGCCGGGGCCGCTTGCCATGCCCTTGGCGGCATTTTTCACGGGCTGGGGAGATTTTACCCCGCCTTTCCTTGTTTTTCTTTTTTTAAGAGAGTATGATAAAGGGGCAAACTATACAAAACGGAGGTGACCCGGGTGCGCCAAAGCGGGATTTTACTGCCCATCACAGCCCTGCCCTCGCCGTACGGGGTGGGCACACTGGGCCGCGCAGCCTTCCATTTTGTCGATTTTCTAAGCGCCGCCGGCCAAAGCCTGTGGCAGGTGCTGCCCATTGGCCCCACCGGCTTTGGAGACAGCCCCTACCAAAGCTTCTCCGCCTTTGCAGGCAACCCCTACTGCATCGATTTGGATATTCTGCAAAACAGCGGCCTGCTTACCGCCGGGGAGATAGGCGAAGGCTGGGGCAGGCCGGGCCAGGTGGACTATGGCCTTTTGTTCGCCCGGCGCTTTGGGGTGCTGGCCAAGGCCGTGGCCCGGCAGAACAAATCCGCCCCCGGCTACCTGCGCTTTAAAGACGAAAACCGCCACTGGCTGGACGACTACGCCCTGTTTATGGCCATCAAAGAGGCGCAGGGCCAGCGCGCCTTCACCGAATGGCCCGAGGCCCTGCGCCGCCGCGAGAGCTATGCACTAAAAACCGCCGAGGCCCGCTACGGCCCGCGCGCGGAGTTCTGGCGCTGCCTGCAATACTTCTTCTTCCGCCAGTGGAGGGCCCTGAAAAGCTATGCAAACGCCCAGGGCGTGCAGCTTGTGGGGGATATCCCCATCTATGTCTCGCCGGATTCCAGCGATTTTTGGGCAAACCCCGGGCTATTCCAAACCGGGCCGGGGGGGCTGCCCAGCGCGGTGGCCGGGGTGCCGCCAGACGCTTTTTGCAAAACCGGCCAGCTCTGGGGCAACCCCCTATATGACTGGCCCGCCCACAAGCGCAGCCGCTATGAGTGGTGGCTGCGCCGCCTGGCCGCCGCCTCCCAGCTTTTTGACCATACCCGCATCGACCATTTCCGCGGCTTTGCCAGCTACTGGGCGGTGCCCTATGGCGACAAAACCGCCGAGAAGGGCCGCTGGCGGCCCGGCCCGGGCAGCGATTTCATCCACGCCGTGCACCGCGCCCTGCCCGGCATGAAAATCATCGCCGAGGATTTGGGCTTCCTCACCGAGGAGGTCTCGGCCCTGCTGGCCTACAGCGGCTACCCCGGCATGAAGGTGCTGCAATTTGCCTTTGTCCCCGGCGACGACAGCCAGTACCTGCCCCACAACCTGCCCCGCGGCACCGTGGTGTACACCGGCACCCACGACAACACCACCACAGCCGCCTGGGCCCAAACCGCCCCGGCGGCCCACCGTGCCTTTGCCCGGCGCTACCTGGGCCTGGGCCCGAAGGACGACCTGGCCAAGGGCCTGCTGCGGGCCGCCATGGCCAGCGTGGCCGACACCGCCATTCTGCCCCTGCAGGACTGGCTGGACCTGGGCGAGGAGGCCCGGTTCAACACCCCCTCCACCCTGGGGGGGAGCAACTGGCGCTGGCGGGTGCCGGAAAAGCGGCTTAGCCCCGCTTTGGCCGCCGAGATACGCGGCCTCACCAGGCTGTACGGGCGGCTTTCCGCCGCTGAGACAGCCAAGGAGCAGCGCGCCGCCAAGCTGAAAAAGCAGGCCGCGCAACAGGCAGGCCCCGCAGCCACAGCCCTTCACAACCTAGATTCCCCGGAGGAAAGCCGCCATGAATGAGCCGCGTGTGCTTACCCGCGCGCAGATGAAAGCCGCCGAAGCCGCCGCCGATGCCGCGGGCACCAGCTATGCCCGCCTGATGGAAAACGCCGGGGCCGCCACCGCCCGGGAGCTGGCCGCCCTGGCCCCGCCGCCCGCCGCCATTTTGCTTTTGTGCGGCCGGGGCAACAACGCGGGCGACGCCTTTGTGGCCGCCCGCCTTTTGGCCGGCCACGGCTATGCCCTGTGCTGGCTGGACGTGCCCCAGAAGGGGGAATACAGCCCCCTGGCCGCCCAAAACCTGGCCCTGCTGCCCAAAGGTGTGCCGCAGGTGCATGCGCAAAACGCCCCCTGGCAGGCCAACCTGCTGGTGGACGCGGTGTTTGGCACGGGCTTTCACGGCGAGCTGGACGCCCCTGTGCGGGAGATATTGGAGAGGGCCAACGCCGCCCCCGGCCTGCGGGTGGCGCTGGATATCCCCAGCGGGCTGGACTGCGACACGGGCAAGGCCGCGCGGGGCTGCTTTAAGGCCCACAGCACCCTCAGCTTTGGGGCCTACAAGCCCGCCCTGCTTATGCCCGCCGCCAGCGGCTACACCGGCCTTGTGAAGTGCCTGGATATTGGGCTGTAGGCTTTGCGCCCCAAGACCAAAAGACCTTGGCCCCTTTCTTAAAAGAAAGGGGCCAAACCACCAAAGAATTTTATATACTACAAATATAGGCCGCAAACACAAGTTTGCGGCCCTTCGCATTTTTTGGGGCGCCTTTTTTGCAAAAAAGGCGCGGTCATTCTCTCTACTCGTCAAAGCCCTTCATATGCTCGCACACCTTGTGGGTGATGTCGCAATAGGGCATGTTTCTCGACTGCCCGCAGCGGCAGAGGGTCATGCGGTTCCGGGGCTCATACAGCTCCCCGTCTGCGCCCTCCAGCGGCACCCCGCCCTTCACCCACAGCGGGCCGCGGCAGCCCGCCGGCCCGTCCTGCACGGGGCTTATCTCCTGCGGCAGTTCCGGCTCCAGGGTTTCGCCCGTTTTTTTGTCTATCAGGGTCAGCCGCCCGGCGGCGCAGGCGGCGGCCTCCTCTATGGCCATTTGGCGCTTGGCCTCGGTATAGCTCTCTACGGCCGCCTCCCAAACGCCGACGCCACGGTCGCAAAAGCGCATGGAGGAGCAGAGGCTGCGGTTGTCCAGCAGGTTCAGGGTGGCCCCCTCATACAGCTTGCAGCCCTCTACATAGGGCTTTTTGTCGTTGTGCTCCGTCCCCAGAAACCCGGCCGCCACATGGGCGCCGTCGCAAAAGGGCTTCTTGGCAGAGCGCCCGCAGCGGCAGAGGTAGTAGGGCCTGCCGGGCGGCAGGGGGTATTCCCGGCCCTCCTCCCAGCGCTCGCTCACACCCTTGGCGTCGGGCCGGATGTGGGCATTTTGCAGCGGCACCTCCCCGCTCACCTCATAGGGGCCGCGCGGCAGTATTTTGATTTTTTTCTCCATTAAAAACACATCCTTTGGGGGCCTTCCCAATGACCCCATAAAAAAGTGTTCTATTATACATCGCAACAAGGCAAAAGAAAAGGGGGAGAAGGGGCAGAAGTTTTACCGGGGCGCCTGTCCCTTCATCTCCAGCTTGTTGCGGTACATGGCTTCATCGGCGCGCTTGAATACGCTTTGGTAGCTCTCCTCGCCGGGGCGGTGGGCCGCCATACCAAAGGCCATGCTGAAACAGGGCTCCTCGGCCACGGCCAGATGGCTTTCCATCTCCTGCCGGTAGGTTTGGCACAGGCTTTCCCGCTTTTCATAGTCGCCGTCTTCCAAAATCACCACAAACTCATCGCCGCCCACACGGTACACCGGGCTGTGCTTGAACACCCGGCAAATCATTCTGGCCGCCCCCAGAATGGCCGCATCCCCCTGGTTATGGCCATATTTGTCGTTGATGATTTTCAGATTGTTCATGTCGAACTCCACCACGGCAAAGGCCGCGCCCTCCAGATGTATCTCGCCCTCCAGCCTGGCCACGGCCTCCTGGTAGGCATTTTTGTTTTTCACCCCGGTCAGCGGGTCGTGGTAGGCCTGGTCGTTGATATAGGCGATATACTTGCGCAGGTGGCGCACCGTCTGGCGGAAGCTCTCGGCCAGCGTGCCCACCTCATCCTCCGATTGATAGCGGATGGACACATCCAGGTTGCCCGCCGCTATCTGCTTGGCCGCCTCATTCAGCTCGTGCAGGGGCCGAATCAGCCTGCGGGTGAAAAAAATGGTGAGCAGAATGGACACCACCGCCACCCCCAGCGCCGCCAGGGCAATTTGCAGCACCAGGCTGTTGCGCTCGGCGTCAATCTCATCCACCGGGGCCGTAAGCACCAGCTTATAGCCGTTCAGCAGGGTGCCAAACACCATCCGCTTGTCCTCCCCGCCATACCGGTAGGCAATCAGCTCCTGCCCGCTGCTTTCCTGCATCAGCAGCGGTTCCAAAAAGCTCAGCTCCCCGCCATTCACCTCAGAAAGGGGGGTGCCGGGGGCCAGCTCCTTATGGCTCACCACATTGGTTTCCTCGTCGCACAAAAAGGCATAGCCCGTTTTATACAGCACGGTCTCATCCACCAGCTTTTGCAGCACGGCAAAGTCAATGTCCATGCCCACCACGCCCAGCACCTCCTCCCCCACATACAGGGGAATGACATAGGAAACCATCTTCACATCCAGGTTTTTGTTGTGGTAGGCGCCCATCCAGGTGGGGGCGTGGTTGGCCAGGGGAATATAATACCAGCCCACACGGCTGGTGTCTGCGGCTTTGTAGGCAGAGATATCGGTGGGGGGCTTGGCGGTAAACGCTCCGCTTCCGCTGTCCTTGCTGTAAAAAAAGCCCGAGGTGGGGCTGGCAATGTCGGGGCTGAACCGCAGGTACACCGCCATGGTTCCCTCGGTGTTGGCCGCAGCGTTCACGGCAACATCCTGCACCTCGTCTGCAAAGGTCTGCACGTAGGCGTCGCTCTCTTTGAAGCGCGCAAAATCTGTGAGCTGGTTTTTCACATACACCGAGAGGGTCTGCGCCGAAAGCTCAATGCGGGACAGCAGGGCGTTCATATACTGCACCTGGTTGGTGCAGGTCAGGTTCATGGTTTCGGCCGAGCCGCGGTCCACCACCGTTTGCGCGTTCAGAATGCTCACCCCGCCCACCACAAAGGAGGAAAGCAGCAGGCAGGCAAAAATCAAAGCGCTGAACCGGAATTGCAGAGATTGGAACCGTTCTCTCATCATGCACCACGCCCCAGCGTTTTTCAAATTCAGCATTTCACTTTTTTCCATACGTACGCATCATGTATGGTGCGCTTATTGTATCACAGCCGCCCGGCACAGAAAAGGAAAATCCGTCAACAAAACCCGGCTGCACAAAAGCGGCCGGGCC
>CAYRFC010000161.1:0-5518 GCA_964423365.1 uncultured Oscillospiraceae bacterium | reverse complement strand
CAGTTACATAATACCAATAGGCAGAGGGCGGCGCCAAACCGGCGCCGCCCTCTGCCGTCGGCTATGGACAAACCCCGCCAGATTTTGGCGGGGTTTGTCCATAGCTGGCCCCCGCCCAGCCGAGGGATTATTTTTTTTCACGCTAAAATATTTCCTTTTACGCGCAGGGCGGGAAGTATACTATGCATAATACATGCTTTGTACGGTCACATAATGCATCGGGGAAAACGGCAGAAAGGGGCAACAGGATGAGAAGCATTGTGATGTGCGATGATGACCCGATATTTCTGGCGGAGTTTCGCAGCCAGGTGGAAGAATATTTTGCAAAGCGCAGCATAGAAATCACCCTCACTGCATTCACCTCGGGCGAGGAGCTACTCAGCAGCGATATGCTTACCATTGACCTGCTGCTTTTGGATATACGGCTGAATACCTGCTACGGCATTGATGTGGCCCGCCAGCTGCGTGAGACAAACCCCAACATGTGCTTGGTTTTTGTTACAGAGGTAATTGAAAGCTACCCTATTATTATAGGGTATGAGGTGGGCGCAATACGGTATTTGGTGAAAAGCAATATACATTCCATGTTCGATGAATATATGGGGGATGTGGTCAGGCGGCTTGGCTGGGACAGGGTTGTTCTCAATATAGAGTTGTACGAGCATCCGGGCAGGGCGCTGTTTCTGGATGACGTGGTGTACTTTGAAAGCGAAAACAAGGCCATTATGGTCTGCACCGCCTCCCAGGAGAGAATGCTGGCCTATCGGCATAAAAAGCTGGACGAACTGAAACACGAGCTGCCCGCAAAATCGTTTGTACGCATTCATCAAAGCTACCTTGTAAACCTTGCCTTTATAGAAAGAGTGGAGAATGACCAGGTGATTCTCTCCACAAAACAGCCGCCTCTACAGGTAAGCAGAAGCAAAAAGCAAGACACAATACAAAAATATTATGAATACAAGGGGTGGCTGGCCGGTGTCTAGTGCCGATTATTTCATCAGCGGGGTACTCATTTTTTTTGAGGCGATTTGTACTTTCCTATTTTTCAGCATATTTATGCAGAAAAGGTATGAAAACAAATGGTGGGGCAATGTGTTTTCCATGAGTATTGTATATACTGTTGTGGCGATGTTTGTTATTAATGCCGTAAGAGCCTGGCCAGTTCCCTTTATTGTAAACATCGTATCAGTGATTATCTTTATTCTAGTCAATATGTTGTTTTTTGTTGGCAGCCTCAAAATCAAACTCTTTCTCTCTATTGTAATGCAGCTTCTTCTGGTTGGGATAGATTCCCTTGTGGTGTTTGTCTATATGCAGTTTGGCGGAAACACCGTGGATGTTATTCTAAACAACTCGCTGTCTTTTTTCTTACTGGGAACCATTGGCAGGGTGTTGCTGTTTATGGCGGTTTTGGTTTCCATGAGAATTTGGAAAAGGTTTCAAACCACCAGAGAAAGCGTGTTTGCATTTAATGAGTGGATTATGCTCCTGCTTCCCCCCATCATAACCATCATGACCATATTCACTTTTTTGTGGGTTATTGGCCCTGAATCAGCCTATATAAACTTGGTTATGATTTGTGTGATTGGTCTGCTTTTCACCAGCCCCATACTTTTGCACCTGTTCCAAAGTGTTTTAGAACGCAATAGCAAAGAAAACGAGCTGCAGCTTCTCAAATCCCAGCAGGCCGGAATCAAGGATGGTATTGGCGCCACCGTGGCAATTGTGGATGCACAAAGAGGAATCATGCATGATATCAAGGAAAAGCTGGCTACGGTAGACCAGCTCTTGGTGAGTGGGTATACCGATAAAGCGCATGAATATATCACCGGGCTAAAGGAAAAGGTGAATGCCAATTATTTTCACGCCTATACAAACCACAATTTAATTGATGCGGTGCTGAACCAGTTTCGCATTGCTTCCGCTGTTTCAGGCATCAGCTTTCAGGTGATATCTGAACCCATTGGGGAGATACCCGTGGAGGATGATGACATTGTGACAATACTGGCAAACCTGCTGCGGAACGCGGTGGATGCCTGTGAGAATGTCTCTGGGAACAAGCTTGTAAGGGTGGCTGTAACGATTGTGGGAAACGATTTGGTGCTTGCGGTGCGCAACAGCATTCCCAAGCGAGTGTTGATTAAAAAGGACAATCACATAGAAACGACAAAGCCGGACAAAATGAGCCATGGAATTGGCCTGCTGAATGTGGCCGCCACCCTGCAAAAATATCATGCCGGGTACGCCTTGGACAGCACCGATACGGAGTTTGTCTTTTCTACTGCGGTGCGCATAAAATCTGAATAGAGTTGAATTGGTGCAACGGATAGGCTAAGACCCCAAAAACGGGGTCTTTTTTTGTTCGGCGTGCAGTCGGCACGCTGTTTTCGCCATACGGTGCTATTTTCGCCATAGGTCTTGAGAAATGGATTTACTTTACGTTATAGTGATGATGAGAAGTGGACACACGAGAGGTGAAAATCTTGAATCAGCTATCGGAAAGTATTGCAGATTACATCATTCGATACGATTCGATGAACAGCACCAGCCGGGAGATGCTGACCTACCGGCTGCACTCGCTTTGCGGCATGGTGGTTTTTTCGGGGGTGCTGCTGCTGACCTCCGGGCTGCTTGGCTGGTTCCCGCAGGCGTGTACTTTTCTCGCATTTTTTTTCTCACTCCGATGCTGTACAGGCGGCTTCCACCTGCAATCAGAGGCCGGGTGCTTTGTCTGCTCTCTGGTCATTGCCTTGGGCTGCATCGGGCTTGCCTCTGTGCTTCCCAAAAGTGCCTTGCCGTATGGCGTGTGCATACTGGCAACACTGGTGGCGGCCACGGCGATTCTCGTTCTGTCCCCCGTAAATCACCCGAATGTTCATCTGTCACAGAGGGAAATGAAGATTCTGAAAAAGCGTGTGGCTGCTGTGATGCTGACGCAAGTGGCGCTGATTGTGTGCATGCTTTTTCTCTCTGTTCCGCCGCCCTATTTTTACACCGCAGGCGCAGCAGTCATCTTGGATGCTGTTCTGGTTTCAGTGGCAAAACTAGTAAAGCAGGAGGCATAGAAAAGCAATGAAAGCCAAAAAGAAAATGTCGCAGGGTTTCCATTCGGCCGTCGCAACGGTTCTGTCCCGCATTGTTTCTGTTTCACCCAAAGAGGCGCAAAGAGGGCCTTTTTGCAGTTCTGGAATTCTGTACCAGCCCATGCGCCCGGCAGAGCCACAAGTGGAAGGCGCAGTGCAAAAAGAGAGCGGCAAGTAGCTTGCAGTGTGCCGCTACAGGGGGCAGGAGCACCATGCTTTTGGCCCACAATACCGAAGGCTACATGTCTTCAGCAGTAGAAATGAACCCGCCCGGAGGCGGGGGGAGGCACCATGGCGTTTGAGGGGCAAATCATCCACGACCGCTACCGGCTGGTGTCGGTCATCGGCCAGGGCGGCATGAGCGTTGTGTGGATTGCGCAGGACACGAACCTCGGCTCCTTCTGGGCCATCAAGGTGGTGAAGAACGATTCCAGTGTGCAGTTCGACGCCTTTCTGCGGGAAGTGGATTTGCTCTCCACCCTCAACCACCCGGATATCCCCCGCATTGTAGACCGCATTGAGCTGGGGGACGAATACTTCGTGGTGATGGACTTTGTCTCCGGCACCACGCTGGGCAAGGTGCTGCATAAATATGGCCCGCAGGAGGAGCAGCAGGTCATAGACTGGGGCATTTTGCTCTGCGATATTTTACGCTACCTGCACACGGCGCAGGAGGCGCCCATCATCTACCGCGACATGAAGCCCGAAAACGTCATTCTCACCCCTTCGGGCCGTGTCAACCTCATCGATTTTGGCATTGCCTTGCCCTGCCCCCGGGGCCAGCGTGTGCAGGGGGAGGCCCTGGGCACCAAGGGCTATGCCGCCCCGGAGCAGTACAAGGGGGCCAGCGGCCTGCTGGATGAGCGCTCGGACGTGTACAGCCTGGGGGCCACCCTGTTTTGCCTGGCCACAGGCACACCGCCGGGTAAGCCGCCAGGCGGTGTGCCCGCCCTGCGCTCGGTAAACCCCGACCTCTCCGACGCCTTTGAATACTGCCTCGCCAAGGCCACCGCCGACGACCCCGACAGCCGGTATGAGAGCGCCGAAGCTTTTCGGAAAGACCTTGCCAATATTGAGACACTCTCCCGGGTGTATCGCAAGAAGATGAAGCGTCATATGGCGCTTTTTCTTTCCAGTTTTGTCCTCAGCATCGCATGTGCGGCCACCGGCCTGGTGGGGTATTTCCGCGTGCAGAACGACTTGGCGGATGTTTTTCAAAGCTCCTTTCAAAGCGCTACAGCCTATGAGCGGGAGGGAGACAGCCAGGGGGCGGCCGTTCAGTATGCGCGGGCCATTGCCGCGAAGCCGGCCGACAGGGAGACCCATGTGCGCCTGTTCCGCAACCTGCTGCCGGCCGACGGTGAGGAAAATGCCCGCGCCAAAACCATGGAAGCCATCGACGAGATGCGGAAAAGCTACCTGGAAAACACGCGCTCTCCCCTGTGCCAGGACCCGGCGCTGCTGTATATGACAGCAAAGCGCTGCATTGAGGTGCAGGACGCAGTGTATGCGGGCTATGCCAAGGAATATATTACCGTGATTCAGGAGAGCGAGGATTACGCGGCGGGGGCCTTTGATTCCAGGGAGCTGCAAAGCCTTGCGGTGATTGCCGCCCACCAGGCGCAGGAGAGTGACGACACCGACTACACTCAATTTGCCGCCTCGCTGGCCGAGCTGGAGGAATACACCGATACGGCGAGCCTTTCCCCCGACGAGCGCCTTGCCAATTACTACACGCTGATACAAATGTACAGCACCTACCCGGCCAATTTGGACGGGGCCTTCGAAAAAGCCTATGAGATTGGCGGCAAGGCCCGCAGCCTGCTGGAGAGCAATGCCGCCGACGAGAACATGAGCTTTAACAACATCATCCCCATGTATGAGCTGCTGGCCAGCGGGCAGTACAACAGTGCGGCCTATTACACGGCGGATGCGGAAAAGGAAAAAGCCTACCAAAACAGCCTGGAGTGGTTTAGAAGCCTGGACGCTTTGGGCGTTGGCCTGCCCGAAAACCTGCAGCTCAAAAAGGCGAATGCCCACCTGGGGATTTTTGAGCTGTACAACACGCCCGGTGGCGGCGGCGAAAAGAACCAGACGCATCTGGCGTCGGCCACCCGGCTGTATGAGGAGATGACGGCAAAAAACAGCCTTTCCTTTTTGCCCAATGTCTACCTGACCAAGGCCAGGCTGTATGCAGAGCTGCTGAAGCCGCAGGAGGAACGCAGCATGGCCGGGGTGCTGGAAAGCTATGCCCGCACGGCAAGCCTTGCCAGTGGCAATACAGAGCTGGGCAGCACGGAGCTGATGCAATACAGTGCGTTGCAGCGGCAGCTCCAAAGTGCCGGGCTGGAGGTGTAGGCGCATGAATATTTTACTGTATTACGGCGGGTTTGGGCTGGCCATCTTTTTGTTTTTGGCGGCCTGCGTGTTCTTTT
>CAYRFC010000160.1:0-5547 GCA_964423365.1 uncultured Oscillospiraceae bacterium | reverse complement strand
CTCCGGGTTTGGGGCCTTTTGTTTTGGAATTATACAGATTGTTTTGCGCAGCGGGCGGATAGGAAATCCGCCCCTACGGAGGCCGTGTTCTGCGGGCGGATATGGAATCCGCCCCTACAGGGGCCGTAGGGTTTTTACGGGCCGCGGGGTTTTGCGGGCGGAGCAGAGCCCCGCCCCTACGGAAAGCGGGTGGTTCTTGGGTTTTGCCCTTGCCTTTCACTTTCCACTTTCCACCGTCAACTGTCAACTGTCAACTTTCCACTCTCAACTGTCAACTTTCCACTGTCCACTGTCAACTTTCCATTGCCCTTACGCGTCCGGCTTGCCGGCGGCCTTATAGGTCTCGTTCACCACGCGCTCTACGGCGTTCAGGATGTTCTGGTAGCCGGTGCAGCGGCAGAGGTGGCCCGAGATGAGCTTGCGCAGCTCCTCGCGGGTGTATTTTTTGCCGCTGCCCACAATCTCCACCGCCGTCATGATGAGGCCGGGGGTGCAGAAGCCGCACTGTACGGCGGCCTCGTCCACAAAGGCCTGCTGCACGGGCGAGAGCTCGCCGTTTGGCCCGGTGATGCCCTCCACGGTGAGAATGCTGTGCCCGGCGGCCCAGACGGTGAGGTAGATACAGCTATCGACGCTTTTGCCGTCGATGAGCACGGTGCAGGCACCGCACTCCCCCACCTCACAGCCTTTTTTCACGCTGGTGAGGCCCAGCCGGCTGCGCAGGGTATCGGCCAGGGTCTCCCGTTCGTCTATGGCAAGCTCGGTGCGTTTGCCATTCACAATCATCTCAATAATTCTCACTCTGCCGCCTCCCCTCTGGCTTTTGCAATGGAAATTTTCAGCGCCCGGCCCGCCAATTCATAGATGAGCTGACGGCGGAAATCCTCGCTGGCGCGCCAGCTGCTGCGGGGCTTCACCTCGGTGAGGGCCGTTTTGCCAAACAGCTGGAACAGGCTTTCGTCCACCGCTTTGCCAAGGATGGCCTGTTCGGCCGCATGGCAGCGGATGGGGGTGGGGGCGGCCACGCCGTAGGCCAGACGCACGTCCTGCACGGTTTTGCCCGCCTCGTCCAGCTTTACATGCACCGCACAGCCCAGGGTGGCAATGTCCATGGCGTTGCGCTGGGCGTACTTGATGTAATGGCCGTGGTAGCCCTCATAGTCCTTCTTGGCAATGCGGATGGCGGTGAGCAGCTCGCCCTGGGCCAGCTTCACCCTGCCGGGGCCCTCGTAAAAATCCTCTAAGGGCAGGCTGCGCGCACCGTCCGGCCCGGTGATTTCCAGCTCGGCGTTCAGGGTGAGCAGGGCCGGGGGAGAATCGGCGCTGGTGGCGCCGTTGCAGATGTTGCCGCCGATGGTGCCCACGTGGCGGAGCTGGGGCCCGCCGGCCTGGTCGGTTGCCTCGCCCAGGGCCGGGATGTGCTTTTGCACCACCTCGCTGCGGGTGACGCCCGCAAAGGTGGTGGCCGGGCGGATGAGGATGATTTCATCGTTGCTGAGGGTGACGCCCGCAAAATCGGGAATATCGCGCACCGAGATGAGGCGGCGCCCGCCCAGCTTGCCCTCCCGCAGTTTGATGAGCACGTCGCTGCCGCCGCAGATGACCATGGCGTTTTCGTCCGCCGTCAGGGCCGTCACCGCGTCGGGAATGCCTCTGGCTTCGTAGATGCCCGCAAAATCAAGCATGCTCTCTGCCCCCTTTCTGAATCAGCCCCGCCTTTTCAAAATGCTCTACCAAGCGCTGGGGATTGAGCGGAATTTCGTTGACCGCCACGCCCGTGGCGTGCAGCAGGGCGTTGCGCAGCGCCGGGGCCGGGGGGATGCAGGGCGGCTCGCCCAGGCTCTTGTTGCCGTAGGGGCCGCTGGGGTCGCTGGTCTCCACAAACTGCACGCCCAGCTCGGGGGTGTCCATGGAGGTGGGGAGCTTGTAGTCCAGCAGGTTGCCGTTCAGCGGCTTGCCGTCTTTGTTGTAGAGGAGCTGCTCTGAGAGGCCGTAGCCCAGGCCCATGCTCATGCCGCCGTGCACCTGCGCCTCGGCGAGCTGGGGGTTGATGAGGCGGCCGCTGTCGTGCACGTTGAGGATGTTCAGCACCTTGATTTTGCCCACCGGGATATCCACCTCAACCTCGGCAAAGCAGGCCCCGAAGGAGATGGTGTTGTCCTTGCACTGGTGGGTGCTCTCGGCGGTGATGTGCACCGAGTGCTTTAAGCTGTAGAAGGCCTCGAGGGCTAAGTCTGCCAGAGAGACCAGCGGCGCGCCGCCCGCCTTTTCCACAATTTGGGCGTTTTGCACATCCAGCTCCTCCGGCTTTTTGCCGGTGATTTCGGCGGCATAGGCCAGCAGCTTGCCGCGGAAAATCTCGGCGGTCTGCTTCAGCGCCATGCCCGAGACATAGCTCTGGCGGGAGGCGTAGGCCCCGGTGTCGAAGGGGGTGATGTCGGTGTCCTGCACGGTTTGGATGTGCACCATTTCGCAGGGGATGCCGATGGTCTCGGCGGCCATTTGGGTGAAGACCGTGTCGGCCCCCTGGCCGATTTCGGTGGCGCCCATCTGCAGCTGCACAGAGCCGTCCTGGTTCAGCACAATGCGGGCGGAGGCGGTTTCCAGCGAGATGGGGTACACCCCCGTTTTGTAACAGAAGATGGCCATGCCCACGCCCCGGCGCACCGGGCCGCTCTGGTTTTCATAGGCCTTGCGTTTTTCGTCCCAGCCGATGGCCTGCCGGCCTTTTTCCATGCACTCCAGCAGGCCGCTGGTGTAGCAGGTGATTTTGGTGAAGGGGTCTACATAGCCCTCCTTCATGCAGTTCTTTTTGCGGAAGTCCACCGGGTCCATGCCGATGGCGCGGGCCAAATCGTCCATGTGGCATTCCAGTGCGTAATCTCCCTGCGGAATGCCGTAGCCACGCATGGCCCCGCCGCTGGAGAGATTGCTGAACACCGTGCTGACCTCCATCTTGTGGCCCAGCTCGTCCTGGTACATCATGCGGAAGGCGTTGGCCGCGTTGGCAATGATGGCGTGCCCGTGGGAGGCGTAGCCCCCCTGGTTTGAGTGGCCCCAGCCCTCGCGGGCCAGCAGGCGGCCATCCTTACGCACGGCGCTTTTGATGCCGAACTGCATGGCGTGGCGGGTGCGGGTGCAGGTGAAGGTCTCCTCGCGGGTGAGCTCCAGCTTGACGCAGCGGCCCCCGAGCTTGGTGGTGAGCCAGGCGTTCAGCGGCTCGTACAGCACCTCCTGCTTGTTGCCAAAGCCGCCGCCGATGTAGGGCTTGACCACGCGAATCATGCCAAAGGGCAGGCCGGTGGCCTGGCTGATGACCCGGCGCACGATGTGCGGAATTTGGGTGGAGGAGATGACCACCACCCGGCCATTCTCCATGTAGGCGTAGGAGACGGGCGGCTCGATGTGACAGTGCTGCACCACCTGGGTGCTGTACTCGCCCGCAAGAATCGTCACGTCCTGCTCTTTGCCAAGGGCGTCGAAGGAGAACTCCCCGAGCTCCGAGGCGGTTTTTTTCAGCAGGTTATCGGGGTATTCCTGGTGCAGCGGGTTCTCTGTGCTGGCCAGGGCCTGGCGCGGCTCTGTGAGGGCGGGGTATTCCTCATACTCCACCTTGACAAGGGCCGCCGCCTTCTCTGCCGCCAGGGCGTTTTCGGCCACCACCACGGCCACGTCGTCGCCATAGACGCGCACACGCTGGTTCAGCAACTTGCGGTCTGCCACGTCTTGGTGGGCGGGCTCCACGCTCCAGGGGTGGCCCGCCGTGGGAAACTGATAGTCCGGCACGTCGAAGCAGGTGAAGATGCGCCGGACACCCGGCACCACCTGCGCCTTGTGCAGGTCAAAGGCCAGCACCTTGCCGTTTGCAATGGTGCTGCGCACCACCTTGGCCACCAGCGCGTCCTTGGGGGCCAGGTCATCTGTGTATTTCGCCCGCCCGGTCACCTTCTCGTAGGCATCTACCCGTTTGATGGATTCTCCAATTCCCAAACCGAGAGGCCTCCTTTCCATTACGAATTTTTAGGGTTGATGAATATTTGTGTTTGTTGAAATGCGTATATTATGCTATGATAAAGATACCATAGTGCCCCCGGCTTTACAAGGTTTTTGCCAAAATAATTCATCTGCTGCCGTGTTTCTATAGGAATTATCGCCAAAAATAGGGGCGGTTTGGCAAAAAAACAGCCAGGGGATAAGTCAAAAAGTCTGATTTTTGGGCAAATGAATGTGACCGAACAGCAGTATGCCAGAAACAACAGGGCAGAAAGGGATGCATGATGGAGAGACAAGATGCGTTTGTTTTGCATGGAGATGTGATTTTTAGCCAGGGCCCCCGGGAGCTGGCGCTGCACCCCGGGCACTACCTGGTGTGTGAGGAGGGCCTGGTGGCGGGGGTGTTTGCCGAGCTGCCCGAGCGCTACGCGGCCCTGCCGGTGCAGGACCACAGCGGCAAGCTGATTCTGCCGGGGTTTTCGGACATTCACCTGCACGCCCCGCAGTTCCCCTTTATGGCGCTGGGCATGGACATGGAGCTGCTGGAATGGCTGGAGCAGAAGGCCTTTCCCGAGGAGGCCAAGTACCATAGCCTGGACTATGCAAGACCAGCCTACCAGAAATTTGTGAAAACTATGTTAGAGGGCCCGGTGACGCGGGGCTGCGCCTTTGCCACCCTGCACCTGCCCGCCACCTTGCTGCTGATGGACCTGCTGGAGGAGAGCGGCCTGCGCTTTTTTGCGGGAAAGGTGAACATGGACCGGAACTGCCCGGACATGCTGCGGGAGGAGAGCGCCGCGCGCTCTCTGGCGGACACCCGGGAATGGCTGGCCGCCTGCGCCGGGCGCTACCGGCGCACAAGGCCCATCCTCACCCCGCGGTTTATTCCCAGCTGCAGCGACGAGCTGCTGCGGGGGCTGGCCGAAATACAGGCGGAGCAGGGGCTGCCGGTGCAGAGCCACCTCTCGGAGAACCCTGCCGAGGTGGCCTGGGTGCGGGAGCTGTGCCCGGAGGCGAGCTGCTACGCCGACGCCTACCGCCGCTTTGGCCTTTTGGGCAGCCGGGAAACCCCCGCCGTGATGGCCCACTGTGTGTGGCCCACCGAGGCCGAGATGGCACTGATGCAGAAGCACGGCGTGCTGGTGGCCCACTGCCCGAACTCCAACGCGAACCTGGCCTCCGGCATTGCGCCGGTGCGGCAGTATATGGAGGCGGGCATTGCCGTGGGGCTGGGCAGCGACGTAGCCGGAGGGGCCACCGCCTGCCTGTTCCGGGTGATGGCGGACGCGATTCAGCACTCGAAGCTGCGCTGGCGGCTGGTGGAGGGGAGCGGCGCGCCCCTGACCGTGCCGGAAGCCTTCTATATGGCCACCCGGGGCGGCGGGCAGCTGTTTGGCAAGGTGGGCGCCTTTAAGGCGGGCTACGCCTTTGACGCGGTGGTGCTGGACGACAGCCGCCTGGATACCTTCTTCCCCTTGACCCTTTCCCAGCGGCTGGAGCGGGTGGTGTACCTGGCGGACGCCGGGGATGTGAGGGAAAAATATGTGCAGGGGC
>CAYRFC010000159.1:0-5579 GCA_964423365.1 uncultured Oscillospiraceae bacterium | reverse complement strand
GCGCTACAAACAGGAGGTGTGGGTTACGTTTTCGGTGGCCTGCCCTGTAAAAGGAAAGAAGCCGAAATGCAAGAACTCTCGATGAACATTCTGGACATCGCGCAAAATTCCGTGCGGGCGGGGGCTGGGCTTTGCCGCATTGAGCTGCAGGAAAGCAGCGCTGAAAACAGCCTCGTCCTCTCTATCAGCGACGACGGCTGCGGCATGGACGCCGAGACGGTGCGAAGGGTGTGCGACCCCTTCTACACCAGCCGTACCACCCGCAAGGTGGGGCTGGGCCTGCCTTTTTTGAAGATGGCCGCCGAGATGACCGGCGGGGGGCTTTCCATAGAGAGCACGCCCGGCCAGGGCACCAAAGTGCAGGCGCGGTTCACCCCCGGGCACATAGACCTGATGCCCCTGGGGGACATGGGGGCCACCATGGCCGCCCTGTGCGCGGGCAGCCCGGAGATGGATTTCGTCTTTTATTACCAAAAAGATGCGCAGGATTTTTTGTTCGACACCAAGGAGCTGCGGGAGATTCTGGGGGAGGTATCCTTCAGCGAGCCGGCGGTGACGGTGTTCCTGCGGGACTATGTGAACGAGCAGATGGACCGGGTGAGGCGGGGGGAAGAAGCCCCGCCGCCCGAGGGCAAGCCCTGAAACCCCGTTCTTGGCACACACGGCGGCGCTTGCCACACAAAACAACGGAATGCGTAAAGGGGAATAGAGCATGAAAAGTTTGGAAGAACTGGCGGCTATCCGCGACAAGATGAAGAGCGTGAAAACCACCCGGGAATCTGCCCACGACAGCACCAAGGTGCTGGTGGGCATGGCCACCTGCGGCATTGCGGCGGGGGCCCGCCCGGTGCTGAGCGCCTTTGTGGAGGAGGTGGCCCGCCGGGAGCTGCCCGACGTGCTGGTGAGCCAGACCGGCTGCATTGGCATCTGCCAGTATGAGCCGGTGGTGGAGATAGTGCAGCCCGGCAAGGAGAAGGTGACCTATGTGCGGATGGACGCCGAGAAGGCAAAGCGCGTGGTGGCCGAGCATCTGGTGGGCGGCGCGGTGGTGGCGGAGTACACCATTGGCGCGGCCAGCAAGTAACAGAGGAGGAGACATCGTATGTTCAGAAGCCATGTGATGGTGTGCGCGGGAACCGGCTGCACCTCTTCGGGCTCCGGGCCGGTGCACCAGGCCTTTGAGCGGGAGATTGCCGCCAAGGGCCTGGAAAACGAGGTGCGGGTGATAAAGACGGGCTGCTTTGGCCTCTGCGCTTTGGGGCCCATTGTGGTTATTTACCCCGAGGCGAGCTTTTACTCGATGGTGAAGGCCGAGGACGTGCCCGAGATAGTGAGCGAGCACCTGCTGAAGGGCCGCCCGGTAACCCGCCTTTTGTACGACGAGACGGTGGACGAAAAGGGCACCGTGACCAGCCTGGACGACACCAGCTTTTACAAAAAGCAGATGCGCATTGCCCTGCGCAACTGCGGGGTAATCAACCCGGAAAATATCGATGAGTACATCGGCTTCGACGGCTACCGGGCCCTGGGCAAGGCGCTGACCGAGATGCAGCCCGACGAGGTGATTGAGACCATTTTGGACAGCGGCCTGCGCGGGCGCGGCGGGGCGGGCTTCCCCACCGGGCTGAAATGGAAATTTGCCGCCGGGAAACGCGGCGAGGTGCAGAAGTATGTGTGCTGCAACGCCGACGAGGGCGACCCGGGCGCCTTTATGGACCGCAGCATTCTGGAGGGCGACCCCCATGTGCTGATAGAGGCCATGGCCATTGCGGGCTATGCCATTGGGGCCAGCCAGGGTTATGTGTATGTGCGGGCCGAGTACCCCATTGCGGTGAAGCGGCTGCAAATTGCCATTGAGCAGGCGCGGGACTATGGCCTGCTGGGCCAAAATATCTTTGATTCCGGCTTTGACTTTGATTTGGACATCAAGCTGGGCGCGGGCGCCTTTGTGTGCGGCGAGGAAACCGCCCTGATGACCAGCATTGAGGGCAACCGGGGCGAGCCCCGCCCCCGCCCCCCCTTCCCCGCCGTGAAGGGCCTGTTCGAGAGCCCCACCGTGCTGAACAATGTGGAAACCTACGCCAACGTGCCCCGCATCCTTTTAGAAGGGGCCGAGTGGTTTAAGGGCATTGGCACCGAGAAAAGCAAGGGCACCAAGGTGTTTGCGCTGGGCGGCAAAATCAAGAACACCGGCCTTGTGGAGGTGCCCATGGGCACCACCCTGCGGGAGATTGTGGAGGAGATTGGCGGCGGCATTCCCGGCGGGCACAGCTTCAAGGCCGCCCAAACCGGCGGGCCCTCGGGCGGCTGCATTCCCGCCAAGCACATGGACACCCCCATAGACTATGACAACCTGCTGGCCATTGGCAGCATGATGGGCAGCGGCGGGCTGATTGTGATGGACGACACCACCTGCATGGTGGACATTGCGCGCTTCTTTTTGGAGTTTACGGTGGACGAGAGCTGCGGCAAGTGCACCCCCTGCCGCATGGGCACCAAGCGCCTGTATGAGATGCTGACCAAGGTGACCGACGGCCGGGCCACCCGCGAGGATTTGGACAAGATAGAGGAGCTGGCCGCTTTCATTAAAGAAAACAGCCTCTGCGGGCTGGGGCAAACCGCCCCGAACCCGGTGCTCTCCACCCTGCGGTATTTCCGCGAGGAATACCTCGAGCATATCGACCACAAGCGCTGCCCCGCCGGGGTGTGCAAGGCGCTGCTGGCCTATTCTATTCTGCCCGACAAATGCACCGGATGCACCGCGTGCAGCCGGGTGTGCCCGGTGGGGGCCATCAGCGGCAGCGTGAAGCAGCCCCACAGCATCAACCAGGACAAGTGCATCAAATGCGGCGCCTGCATGGACAAATGCCGGTTTGGCGCCGTGGTGAAGGGCTAAGGGGGGGAAAGCGAATGGAAACAGTGAAAATTACGATAAACGGACGGGAATTTGAGGCTGACAAGAACAGCACCCTGCTGGACGCCTGCCACGCCGCGGGCTACCGGGTGCCCACCCTGTGCTGGATGCGGGAGATGAACTCTCTGGGCGCCTGCCGGATGTGCGTGGTGGAGGTGGAGGGCGCCAAAAGCCTGGTGACAAGCTGTGTGTACCCGGTGAGCGAGGGCATGGTGGTGCGCACCAACACCCCGCATGTGCTGGAGGCCCGGCGCACCAATTTGGAGCTTTTGCTCTCGAACCACGACCAGAACTGCCTCTCCTGCCTGCGAAACACCGAGTGCGAGCTGCAGGCCCTGTGCTTTGAATATGGGGTGAACGGCACCCGCTTTGTGGGCGAGCGCACCCGCTTCCCGCTGGAGACCAGCAGCCTGCACCTGGTGCGGGACAACAACAAGTGCATTCTGTGCCGCCGCTGTGTGGCGGCCTGCCAGCACCAGTATGTAAGCGTGATTGGCCCGGCCGACCGGGGTTTTGAAACCCATATCTCCTGCGCCTTTGAGGCCCCGCTGGCCGAGACGGCCTGCATCAGCTGCGGGCAGTGCATTGTGAACTGCCCCACCGGGGCCCTGACCGAGCACGACGACACCGCCGGCGTGTGGGAGGCCCTGGCCGACCCAGAGCGGGTGGTGGTGGCGCACACCGCGCCCTCCATACGGGCCACCCTGGGCGAGGCCTTTGGCCTGCCGGTGGGCACCAACGTGGAGGGCAAGATGGTGGCGGCCCTGCGGCGGCTGGGCTTTGACTACATCTTCGACACCGACACAGCCGCCGATTTTACCATCATTGAGGAGGCCCACGAGTTTGTGGAGCGGGTGAAGCACGGCGGCACCCTGCCCCTGCTGACCAGCTGCTGCCCCGGCTGGAGCAAGTTCTGCGAGATTCAGCACCCGGATTTGTTCCCGAATATCTCCTCCTGCAAAAGCCCGCAGGGCATGATGGGCGGGCTGATAAAAACCTATTTTGCCGAGAAGATGGGCATAGACCCCCGGAAGATTACCGTGGTGTCCATCATGCCCTGCACGGCCAAAAAGTTTGAGCTGGACCGCTACGACATGGACGCCGCGGGCGAGGGCATCATGGACAATGACATTAGCCTGACCACCCGGGAGCTGGCGCGGATGGTGAAGCGCGCCGGGCTGGATTTCACCGTGCTGCCCGATGAGGACTTCGACAGCCCGCTGGGGGAATCCACCGGGGCGAGCGTGATTTTTGGCGCCTCGGGCGGGGTGCTGGAGGCGGCCCTGCGCACGGCGGTGGAAAGCCTGACCGGAGAGGCCCTGCCCGCGCCGGACTTTGCCGAGGTGCGCGGCACCGAGGGCGTGAAGGAGGCCAGCTACACCGTGAACGGCCAGGAGGTGCGGGTTTGCTCGGTGAGCGGAATGGCCCATGTGGAGAGCCTGCTGAAGGACGTGGAGGCGGGCAAAAGCCCCTACCATATCATCGAGATTATGGCCTGCCCCGGCGGCTGCATCAACGGCGGGGGCCAGCCCAGCCAGCCAGCCAACGTGCGCAACTTTACCGACCTGAAGGGCCTGCGGGCCGCGGCGCTGTATAGCGAGGACGCCCAAAAGACCCTGCGCAAAAGCCACGATAACCCCGTGGTGCAGGACGTGTATGCCAAATTCCTGGGCGAAGCGGGCGGTGAAAAGGCCCACCATATTCTGCACACCAGCTATAAACTGCGGCTGCCTGTGTACAAGTAGAACTGCCTGCATGCCGCGGTGAAGATGTGGCGGCAAAACACAAAAGCTAAAATAGAGTATAAGTTTTGGGAAATTTCCCCTCTGCTGTGGCAGAGGGGAAATTTTTGTTTTGATACGCGCATTACTAGCGCTGCTTGCCCTGTGCCCGGGGGGCTTTGCCCTGTGGCCTCCGGGCCATGACGTGGGAAGTTTAGCTTTATTGCGGCAATATGGCACGAATGATTGTGACAAAATTCTTACATTCCCATAATAATGTGGTCACATGATAGAAACTATGCTATGATTTTGGCATTGTTCGACAAAATTCGACTTTTACAAAGAAAAACAAAAGGTGAAAAGGTGGAAAACACGATGAAAAAAGCACTGGCGGTTCTCTCTGCATGTTCGCTTACTTTGGCACTGGCGGCCTGCGGCGGCACGGCTTCCTCCTCGTCCTCCTCGCTGGCGGCGCCGTCTTCCTCCAGCGTGGCTTCCTCCTCCTCCAAGGTGGCCTCGGTGGCCAGCAGCAGTGTGGCCCCGGCGGCACCATCCGGTGCTTTATCGGACGATATCCGCAGCCAGCAGGTGGAGATAAACGGGGCGGTGTACACCTTTCCCGTGGCAAGCGTGCAGGAATTTTTAGACAATGGCTGGAGCTGTGAGAAGCCCTTCGATTTCACGGTTCCCTCTATGACACAGACCAGTGGGTTCACCCTGAAAAACAGCGAAGGGAACCGGTTTGTCATCTCCTTTGTGAACCAGAGCAACGAGACCCTGGACGTGATGGAATGCCAGGTGTATAGCACCGGGTACACCGAATATGACGCCTCGAAGGGCGGCAGCTTTCTTCTGCCCGGCGGCATTCAATTGGGGTCTTCCTATGAGGAAGTGATTGCGGCCTATGGTGAGCCGGACGATGAGAATATCATAGAAGATGCCGA
>CAYRFC010000158.1:0-5640 GCA_964423365.1 uncultured Oscillospiraceae bacterium | reverse complement strand
GTAAACAGTTTTTCGGAATAGAGAAGGTGCTCGTTCATGGCCTGCCTCGCTTTCAAGGCGTCTCGGCTTTGAAGCGCGTCAAAAATAGCCATGTGCTGGAAAAACAGTTTTCCAAACTTGGGGTAAGAAAGGTAGATGCTCTCTCTGGCGGCCTTCACCACATAGTGGATAGAGTCGGACAAAA
This sequence comes from uncultured Oscillospiraceae bacterium, assembly GCA_964423365.1. Taxonomy (GTDB): domain Bacteria; phylum Bacillota; class Clostridia; order Oscillospirales; family Ruminococcaceae; genus JAAYCI01. The sequence goes on along the minus strand of CAYRFC010000158.1, from coordinate 5,456 downwards.
AACCCATCATTTCGCTGAGGGCCGGGTTATGGGCCGCCTCCACAATGGCTTCGTGGAAGGCGATGTCAAATTCATCGCCGTTGAATACCTCGCCATAGCTTCGGCGCATATCATCCACTATTTTTTTCAAGCGCTGAATATCCTCTTCCGTGGCGCGCTGCACGGCTAGATCAATACTCCCCACCTCCAAGATGCGCCGCACCTCGTACACCTGCTGTAGGGATTCCATGTCTAAGGTGAGTAAAATGCCGCGTGCCTGCATCACACTTTCTACGTCTGTTTTCCTTACAAACACACCCTCGCCCGAGCGGATTTCGGTATATCCCAGGGCGGCCAAGGAGCGCAGTGCTTCCCGAATGGAGGACCGGCTGGCGTGCAGCAACTCGACAAGCTCCCTCTCGGAAGGCAGCTTGTCACCCTTTTTCAGCTCACCGCCTACAATCAGCTCCATGATTTGCTCTTCCACGGCCTCGTGAACCTTTTTGGTTTTTATTGGATGTAAATGCACACAAAGCCTCCTGCAATTTTTGTGCCTGTCGGATACTCTCTACAGCCATTATACGATGGTTTTGCCAGAAAGTCGAATGGTTTGGCCTGCCTTTTTTCAGGCAATTGGGTTTACTGTGGCGGGCATTTGGTTCAGCTCCCGTATGGCGGCGCAGGCTATACCGGTAATATGGTTCAGCATTTGGTTTCCCTGCTCTGCCGTGGCATGCAGCGGGTTGCCGCAAGAGCCCGCCCCGGCGAGGTCGCTGGCAAGCCACCCCAGGCCCACCGGTCCCGTGTGCCGCAGCACTTCATTCTGCATAAATTTCTCCGGCTTGGTTATCTGTGCCCTCTCCATTTGAACACACCCCGGCTGGGCTGCTAAAATCATAGCGGTTTCCATCTCTCCCCCGTGCGAATCCTCCTCCTCGGGGGTTGTGGTTCCCACCGGCCTGTCTTCGGCGGTAATAATGCGGGAAATATCTACCATGGCCACCTGCATACCACACTCTGCCCGCAACGTAAACATGGCCGTTCCGGCAAGGCCACTGTTTCCCCCGTGCCCACAAAGCAGCAGAAGCTTAGTAAAGCCATGCTGTGCCAGGCTTTTCCCAACATCCATCAGCACATGGTAATAGGTATCCGCCGCCAGAGTGATGGTTCCCGGGTACTGCATGTGCTCCACACTCAGCCCTAAATACAAGGTGGGCAGCATCAAAAGCGGAATGTCGGGCTCTATCTCCTCGCCAATTCTCCTTGCCACCTCTTCTGTAAACATGGCGTCCGTTCCCAGCGGCAGGTGGTGGCCATGCTGCTCGGTGGCCCCCAAAGGCATGAGGACAATGCACGATTTTTTCTCACATTCAGCCAAATCTTTCCAAGTGTTTTCGCGGTAAAGCCTACGCATGTTTTTGCCCCCTGCTGATAATTGCCATTGCCATTTTTTCCGCCAAAATGTCTGTGTGTAAAATGCTCCCTTCGTTGTTTAGGCTCTTGTTTATAGCGCTTGCCAGCTGCGCCACCTGTGGGGGCATAATGAATGTCTGCTTTAGCAGCTCCGTTTGCTTAAAAACCTCCTCGGTTGTCCCATCCAGCAAAACGCTTCCCTTGCAAAGCGCAATGGTTCTCTTGGCATATTCCGCCACCAGTGTCATGTGGTGTGTTACCACCACCACCGTGCGTCCGTCATGGTGGAACCGTTTTGCCAAATCCATAATCTGGAAGCAACCCTTTCTGTCCTGTCCCGTTGTTGGCTCATCCAGAATGATGACGCTTGGCTGCATGGCCACCACAGAGGCGATGGCCACCTTGGCCCTTTCGCCGGCGCTCAGTGCCATGGGAAACAGCTCACGGTAGTCACCAAGCCCGGTTTGTTCCAGCGCATAGTCCACACGCTGTGCCACCTCCGCCGCACTCAGCCCTAGGTTTTTGGGCCCAAACGCAATTTCGGCCTCCACACTGCTTTCAAAAAGCTGGCGGTCTGGGTTTTGCAGCACAAAGCCAACCTTGGTGGCCAGCTGGGCGATGGCGATTTTGCTGGTATCATGCCCATCCACCACAATGCTGCCCTTGCTGGGATGATACAAGCCCACGATATTTTTGAGTAAGGTAGACTTGCCGGCGCCATTTTGGCCAATAATCGCGACAAAATCATTTTTGGGTATTTGAATATTGATATTCTCCAAGGCGGTGAAGCCGTTGGGATAGCGGTAACTCATCTTTTGGATGTCGATTGCCGCGTGACTCATACTGCGCCCCCCTTCTCCTGCAACAGTGCTTCAAAGGCTCCCTTGCCATCCTCCACCGTCAAAGGGCTACAGCCCTCGTACAGTCCTCGTTCACTCAGCTTGTCGAACACCTCGGTCACCTGCGGTATGGCCAGCCAGGCCTTGTCCGTAATCTCCTTGTTGGTGAATATTGCCTGTGGGGTATCCATGGCCAGCACCTCGCCTTTGTGCAGAACCAATACCTTATCGGCAAAACGAACAATTTCCTCGCTTTTGTGCGTCACCATTACGATGGTGATATTGTGTTTTTCTTTCAGCTCCCGTATCACCTCAAATACCTCCACCGTGCCAATGGGGTCAAGCTGGGAGGTGGGCTCATCCAGTATCAGTACGCTGGGTACGGTGGCAATGGCCGCCGCAATGGAAACCCGCTGCTTCTGCCCTCCGGAAAGGCGGGTGGGGTCATTTTTTTCATAGCCGTCCATCCGCACTGTGTGGATAGCCCATTGCACATTCCGGCGAATTTCCTCCACGGGCATTTCCAGGTTTTCCGCCGCAAAAGCCACCTCGTCCTGCACTTCTGTTGTGAAAATCTGAGATTCCGGGTCATCCAGCACAATCCCTACTTGTTTGCACAGGTAAGAGAGCTTGTGCTCCTTGGTGTTTTCCCCCGCCAAAAAGACGTCCCCCCACAGCATCCCCTCCTGGCTGTGGGGGATGATGCCGCACAAGAGTTTACACAGCGTTGTTTTTCCGGCGCCGTTTTCTCCCATCACGGCAATGAAATCGCCTTTTTTCACCTCAAAGCTGATGTTTTGGAGGCTGTATTCCTTGGCATTGGGGTAGCGGAAGGAGGCGTTATCTACCTTTAGAACTACTTCACTCATGGTGGCTCTCCTATAGTAGGTAATTCATGGCAAGAAGGGCGGCATAAAGGGCACAGAATAGGAACAGCACGGCCCAGTCTGCCTTGCGCATGGTGAGATCATGCAAAAAAGTCCGCTTTTTGTTCAGGCCAAAAGCCTTCACATCCATAGCCATTCCTATTTGCATCGAGCGTTTCATTGCGCCCATCACAAGCGGAATCACCAGTGCGGGGTAGGCCTTTAGCTTCTGCAGGGCACTTCCTTTTTCAAACACCATAAAACCCCGCAGTTTTTGGGCACTGGTTATGGTGGAGATTTCCCCCTGCAGTGTGGGCACATAGTTCAGAGCCATCGTAATCATATAGGCGATGCGGTAAGGCACGCCCAGCTTCACAAACCCCAGCGAAAAGTCCTTTGTACGCATGGTCATGATGACCAGAGGCATCAGACACAGGATGATAACCAACCGGAAGCTGAGCAGAAGCCCATACAAGATTCCTTCCAGGGTAATGCGTCCAATTCCCCCAATTAGGGGAACCGCATAGGGGATGATGGGGTCGATGAGGGCGGTTTCACCGTTTTGAAAGATGGCCTGAATCACGAACAAAAACAAAACCAGACCAACAAGCAGCTTCATATAGCCCACCAGCTCGTTCACCGGTGTTTTAGAGACAATCCAGGCCGATATAATGGCCACAAATATCACGCCCAGCACCAGAACGTTTCTACTGAGGAACACCAAAATGGTGAGTGTGATAAGCATGATGATTTTTACCCGCGGGTCAAGGCGGTGGATAGCCGTATCATTCGGGTGGTATTTCATGAAGGAAACTCCTTTGCTTATGCAGGTCAATAGGGTGCCTTTTGCCCCGAGCCGCCTTCACCAGCCGTTTTGGGGCAGAAGACTGGTGAAGGCTGAGCAAGGCGGAGACCCTAGGGGTGTTCGTCATCCTTTTCGTTGCCGGAAGCGTCCTGCTTTTGTGCCTCGTACTGCCGTTTCAGCTCCTCGTCCTCCTTGGTCAGGCGCATGGTTTGGTTGTCGTATTGTGGTCCCACAAAAACCCCGATTTTGGGCAAACCCGCCAGCAGGGGAATGCCGATAATCACGGCGCCCAATGTGAAGAGCAGGCGCTCCAGCGGCACCATCACAGCCAGGAATTTCAATAAATCCAGTGGCAAATCATACATCACCATTACAAAAAGTGTGTTGATGGCCTGCGCCGCAATGTAGCAGGGGTAAATGCATATAAACAGCCCCACCGCTTTCAAAAGATAATTGTCTTTTTCAAAAAGGCGGGCACCCACAATGCCCCCTATCAGGCACATCACGGCGCCTATTCCCCATACGGTAATGATATACAGGGTGGAGGCACGTCCGGCTTCATACAGCATCCAGTTGGCGAAACCCACCGCAATCATCGCCAGCGCGGGCCACCACCTTTTGCGAACCATAAAGCCTGCAGCCAGTGCATTGGCCGCACCTGTAAGGCAGGTGAAAATTCCAACATTTGCCGTGTGCGGGGCAATTAGGGTGCCAATAAAATCCCCTATCAGGGCGGCCAGAGCCCCCGGAAATGGCCCGAACAACACCCCGGCAAGCGGGGCCAGTGTGTACCCAATGCTAAAGCTTCCGCCGCCGCCAAACACAGCAAATGAAGGCAACATGCTTGCTGCGGCCATAAGCGCCGCCCAAATGGTAATGGTGGCAAAATGTACGCTCTTTTTCTGTTTAACTTCCATTTCCCTTTTCCTCCTGTCTTCTGTATGAGATGAGGGTTCCTTGTGGATACGCTTACACTGTGGGCTTTCCAACAACAGCTGCCCGTCGCAGAACAATACCGTCTTTCTGCCCCTTTGCATCTTAGCGACAGGCTGAAGCTGTATTTGCGTCGCATCCCCCTTTCTTGCCGCAGCGTTTTCGATGAAGTGGTATGATGGTCTGACCAGCTGTTCTTCACACTATCTCTCCGTGCGCAACTGTGTTGATTTGGAGTATAGCATCCAGTCGAATTTTGTCAATGTTGGAATTGGCACATTGCTTCTCTGGGGCGGTGGAGCAGCCTCGGAGAGTGTGATAAAAAACAAATGTATATAGGAAGGTTTTTGCGGCTCTATTCTCAGCTTATATTTGGCATATTCCTCAAACAACTGCCTGGGTCTTTAGCAATCTCACCAAAAATACAATAAGCCCGAACTATTGTCCCCAGAACGGTGACATGACTTGCCGGTTTGCTTCTGGTGAGCCACCGCATCATTCTTCTTTTGCGCATATAAAAAAGACCTTATAGGGAAGCCGTTGGCTGCCACTGAAGAGGTCTTTATTTCGTGTAAACCCGCGCAGCGAGGCCCAGGGTGCTCTCTATGGTCTAGTGCCTTA
>CAYRFC010000157.1:2049-5650 GCA_964423365.1 uncultured Oscillospiraceae bacterium | reverse complement strand
TTTACAGCCCCAGCTTTTGGCGGATGGCCGGCACCTGCCTGCGGGAGACAAAGCTGCTGCCGCCGTTTTTGAGCCGCATGTGGATGGTGCCGGAGAGGCTCAAATCCAGGCTGGCTATCTGGTGGATGTTGACCAGCTCCGACTGGGAGATGCGCACGAAGAGGGAGGGGTCGAGCCGTTGCTCGGCCTCGTACAGGCGGAGCTTGAGCTGGTAGATGCCGGCCTGCGTTTGGGCAAGCAGATGGTCCTTTTCTGTGTAGATGCGCAGGATATCTTCGGGGTTTAAAAGCTCGGCCCGGCCGTTTTGAAAGCCCGCCAGGGTTTTGGCGGGGGCGGTTTCCAGCCGCTGCACCAGCTCCCCCACTTCTGCATTCATCTCCCTTGCCAGAATTTGTACCAGAATTTCCTCGTATTTTTCGTCTATTTGGATGCTGAGCTGCAAGAGGGTGTCCGCCTTTCTGTTTGGGTTTCTCTGGCCCTATTATAGAGTTTGCCGGGCTGTGCTGGCAAGGGAATGGCCGTATTCGGCCATTTTGGGGCGGTAAACGGTGCCCATGACGGCAGGGCTACCGCATTTACTATGTTGCAAGCCTACTTGAACAAGCTAATTAAGAGAAAAACCCGTAGGTTTACTGCAAAATTGGCCTACCTGTGACCGGTATTCTTTTGGAACTTGACCTTATCCTTATGGGGTTGTTAGGGGCAAAGCCCCTGACCCGTCGGAGACATAAATCCTCCCTTCGAGCGAAGCGAGCCTATGCTCTTGCGCTAACGAAAGAAAATGACAGAGAATACGAGAGAGTTTTCCTCACATTCGCCTCGCGCGGAAACCGCTAGGCAAGGTTTTTCTTGTACTTTTGGGCGCCAAAAGTACCAAAAGCGCCGGGGGTTGCGTTCCCCCGGACCCCTAAACGCTAGAGGTCGCCTCGCCTGCAAAACGCACAACAGTACTGAATGACATGTGCGTTTTGCTGCGGCTCGGGATGTTAAGTTAGGTCAAGGCCAGGCCAAAGGCAGTCTTCAGACCATAAATAGTAAGTGCGGTAGCGGTGCAAGAGAGAGGCTGGGGCTTGCAAACTGGCGCATATGGGGCTAAAATAGAAGACAATGAGCCAAAACTACCGGGAGGGGAAAAACAGATGGAAATTACCATAAAAAAGGCAGATAAACTGAAGGAAAAACCCAAAGACGAAAGCCAACTGGGCTTTGGCCGGGTGCTGACCGACCATATGTTTGTGATGAAGTATGACGAGGGGCAGGGCTGGCACGACGCGGAGATTGTGCCCTATGCCCCCTTCCCCATGGACCCGGCCAGCCAGGTGTTCCACTATGCGCAGGAATGCTTTGAGGGAATGAAGGCCTACCGCCGGGCCGACGGCGGGGTGCAGCTTTTCCGCCCCGAGAAAAACGCCCAGCGCATGATGAGCACCCACCAGCGGCTGTGCATTCCCGAAATTCCCGAGGCCGAATTTGTGCAGGCCGTGAAAGCGCTGGTGGAGCTGGACGCCGACTGGGTGCCCCACAATGAGAACACCAGCTTGTACATTCGCCCCTGCACCATTGCCACCGAGGCCGTGCTGGGGGTGAAGCCCAGCGACAGCTACCTGTTCTTCATCATCTGCTCACCCTCGGGGCCGTATTACGCCGAAGGGCTGGACCCGGTGAAGATTTTTGTGGAGGACGAGCTGACCCGCAGCGCCCCCGGCGGCACCGGCCACATCAAATGCGGCGGTAACTACGGCGCCAGCCTGGCCGGGCAGATGAAGGCGTACGAGCTGGGCTACAGCCAGGTGCTGTGGCTGGACGGTGTGGAGCGCCGCTATGTGGAGGAAGTGGGCAGCATGAACGTGTTCTTTGTGCTGGACGACGAGATTTGGACCGCGCCCACCGACGGCACCGTGCTGCCCGGCATCACCCGGATGAGCTGCATAGAGCTTTTGAAGGACTGGGGCTACCGGGTGCGGGAGGAAAAGCTGGCCATTGATGATTTGATTGCCGCGGCGCGCGCCGGGAAGCTGAAAGAGGTGTTTGGCACCGGCACCGCCGCAGTGGTGAGCCCGGTGAAGGAAATCCGCTATAAGGATGCCGACGTGCAGATTGGCGACGGACACATAGGGCCGATTACCGGCCGCCTGTACGACACGCTGACCGGGATTCAATATGGCAAAACAGCCGACCAAAAGGGCTGGATTGTGCCGGTGAAATAACCGGGGTGCGCCGCAGGAAGCCGAAAAACAGCTAGGAAAATATAGGAAAAAAGACAGAGCTATGTTGTGTGAAATAGCTCTGTCTTTTTATTGTATCAGATATGTGTATTGATATGAGAGTGGACATAAAATCAGTGGAAAATAGAAGAGAGATAGCCCTTTTGCTCCTCGGCCAGATTCAGTTTTTTGGGTGTGCCTTTTTTTCAAAAAAGGCACGGTCTTTGGTCGCATTTGACCTTGTATCAGACGTTTAGGCCAGCGGGGTTTCCTCGGGGTAGCCAAAGCGGGCGGTGAGGGGGCCGCTGTTGTAGACGGTGCGGCCCTGCTCGGTGCGCAGCTCAATGGTGAAGGAGACCTGGTCAACCCGCTCCACCCCGGCGGCGTGGATGGTATCGTTTGGGATTTCCAGCAGGGCGTCCACGTAGGAGAAGGCGGGGACATGCTGGTTTAAAAGGGCGATGTCGCGCGGGGCCTTGCCGCTGACCATGGTGGCGGTGCAGACGGCGACGAGGCCTTGGTCGAAGCCGTTGCGCAGGCCGAGGTAGAAGCCGAAGCTTTCGGGCGAGGCAAACAGGCCGTTCAGGCTGACGGCGAGACTCTCGGTTTCCAAGAGAGGACGGGGTGCGTCCAGGCTGCCCAGTACAAAGGGGGTGGTGTCGCTGAAGGAGAGCAGGATATCGGCCACCACACCGGACTGGATGTGGAAAATGAGCTCGTAGCGGTGCAGGGTGTGCACCGGGCCGGCGGCGTTTGCGGCAATGGCGGCCTCGGCGGCGGGCAGCTCGGCGGCGGCACCGTCCACCATGTAGAGGAAGAACACCGCGTAATAATCCGTGGGGGGGTTTTCACTCTCTAAAAAGCTTCCGTAGTCCTCATATCGGGCCGAGACGCGGTTGCCGTCGGCACGGATATCCACCGGCAGGCCGGGATAGGCCGCCAGAATGTCGGCGGTGGGGCTGCCCAGCCGCAGCCCCCGCTCTGTGGAAAGGGCGAGGGCGTCCAGCTTGTGGCCCAGGGCGTTTCTTTGGAAGGAAAAGCGCTGGAAGGCCACGTCCAGTGGGCCCAGCACCGAATCGCCGTCCAGATAGGCGGCAAAATCGGAGACCAGAAGGGGGGCGGGGCTGTCGTCCGGCAGGAGCTGGGAGGCGGGTGGCAGACTGGAAGAGGAGGCCTGCTGCGGAGGGACTGCCGAGGACGAGATGGAGGTGGAGGAAGAGGCGGCAGAGGCAGAGGAGACAGGCGCTGCCGAAGACGAGGCCGCCTGGCAGCCTGCCAGCAGAAGGCAAAGCAAACAGCCCGGCAGAGCCAGGCGGTGTTTGGGCCAGCAGACGGGATGGGGCACCGGAATACCTCCTATAGCGGGAAACCTGCGCAGGCAGGGCAGGCAGAATGAT
>CAYRFC010000157.1:0-1949 GCA_964423365.1 uncultured Oscillospiraceae bacterium | reverse complement strand
ACGGGCTCATCCACGGCAATATTTTCGTTTTGGGCGTTGGTGATGGCGATGTCGCCCTTCAGCATGGCGCCTTCGTCGATGATGACGGTGCCCGCCACCAAGTTGCCCACCAGGGTGGCGGAGGACTCGAAGTGGCCGCGCTCCAGCACGGTGAGGTTGCCCTTGATTTTGCCGTTGCTCTTGGCGCTGGTGGCCGAGATATCGCCCACCACGGTGGTGCCGCCGTCCATGCAAAAGCTGTTTTTCACGGCGATGTTGCCCCGCACCATGCTGCTGGTGATATTCGCGTCCTCGGCCTCTACGTCGCCAATGATTTTGCCGTTCAGCTCCAGCTTGTGGGCCACCTTGATGTTGCCCTTGATGTCGCCGTTTACGGTGAGGCTGCCGCTGGTGTTCAAATCGCCCACAATGGTGGTGCCGGCTGCGATGACGGTGACCTCGCCAAAGGTGGCGGACACCGGGGGTTCCTCGTAGGGGGTGTAGCTGGGGGCGGCGGGCGCCTCGTAGCTGGGGGCGGGCTCTGCCACAGGGGCGGCTTCGGCCACGGGGGCTGCCTCCACCACCTCGGCCACCACCTCCTCTTCTGCAGCGGGCGCTTCCTCCACCTCGTCCAGTGCGCTTAGCAGGCTGCTGGCGCTGCTGTCTGCCTCGCTGGGCAGGGCCGCGCCGCCAAAGATGGATTCACGTTTCTCAGGTGCGGGCGCCTTGGGGGGGCGGCTGTCTGGCATGCTGAAAGAGGAAAACGAGCTGGGCGCCCGGTTTTCTTCGGTTTCCGGGGCGCTGGCCGCCTCACCGGTATTCAGCAGCTCCTTCATCGCCTGGGCAAAATTGTCTTTCGCACTCATGTTTCTCTCTCCTCGTTAGAATTATTGGTTGGACGGGGTGTTTGTATAGTAATAGGTGATGGGTTCCACGTCGTTTTGCAAGGCCTCGAACCGGAAGCCCCGCTTGGCAAGGCCGTCGATGATATCGGGCAGGGCGGCCGCGGTGGAGCCGTTCTCGCTGCGGTCGTGCAGCAGCACAACAAGGCGCTTGTTGCCCGAGGCGCTCTGCATCACATTGTTCACCACCTGCTGGCGGCTGATGCCACCCTTCACGGCGTCGTCGCCCGCGGCGTTCCAGTCGTAAAAAACGAAGCCCCGGCGGGTCATCTCGGCCACAATTTGGGTGTAGGTTTTTAGGTTGTAGGCGTTGATGCTGCCGCCCGGAAAGCGGAAGACGGTGGGCGCCTTTCCGGTAACCTCTACAATGCGGTTGTACATCTGTTCAAAATCGGCGAGGTAATTCTCCACCGAGGCATAGATGGTTTTGTACTCGTGCGAGTAGCTGTGCACCCCGATGCTGTGCCCGGCGGCGGCAATGGCGCGCAGGGCGTCCTCGTGCTGCACGCTGTTCTCCCCGGTGACGAAGAAGGTGGCCTTCGTGTTCTTTTCGGCCAGCACTTCCAAAATTTGGGTGGTGGTGGCGGAGGGACCGTCGTCGAAGGTGAGGTAGCAGACATTTTCCTCGGCCGTTTGCAGCAGCGGGCGCTGGGCATAGAGCTGTGGGTAAAGGCTTTGGTAAGAGAGGCTGGGGCTGCCGGGCGGCTGGGGGCTAAGCTCCTCAAGGCTTTCCAAATCCAGCGGGGCATCCTCCCCCGCCCCGTTTTGCTGCAACAGGGCCGCTATTTCGGCCAGGGTGGCCTGCTGCAGGGCGTCGGCGCGGGTCTTTTCCTTTTGGTACAGAAAGCCCAGGGCAATGGCCGCCGCCAGCGGCAGCAGAATGAGCAGCAAATAACCGGCGATGATAAGCCGTTTAAAGAACTGTACCGACCCAAACTTCATAGCTGCCCAGCCTCCGGCCCTGTGCCGAACCGGTTGTTCCGGCCTGCTTTCTCACCTGTGCTTTTTTCATGCCACATTATTATACCAAAAGGCCGGGGGGAATGCAATGTGCAAAGCCGGGGCTTT
>CAYRFC010000156.1:0-5659 GCA_964423365.1 uncultured Oscillospiraceae bacterium | reverse complement strand
AACGTCACTTTGTTGCCGCCTTCCATAGAAATGGGTTCATCATTTCTATGGAAGATTGGTATTAGGCGAGAGCGGAGGGACAAAAAATGATGACAGGGAAAAAACACAAGTTTTTGCCGAAAACAGGCAAAAATCCGATATGGCTTTGCCCCTGCTATTCTCGAGATTCTAGCCACTCCACAGAGGCCGCTTTCTCCTTGACAGAGATTTTTGTACACTCCTTTTCTTCCAGTTCCGTACCATCGGCCGGGGGAGCAAACCCCTTCTATGCGGTTACAATGCAGTTTCGGCCCAGCTTTTTGGCCGAATACAGGCATTTATCTGCCGCGCGCAAAAAGTCCTTCGGGCTGTCGCCCTCCTGGTATTGCACCAGGCCAAAGCTGGCGGTGGTTCGTTGTTCATTCTGCCGGGCCTCCCGCTCTAGCTGCCGCCGCACCTCCTCCACCATCGCCAAAACGCTCTCCTTTTCCTCTCCCGCAAACAAAATCACAAACTCCTCTCCCCCCACCCGGGACAGGGTTGCCCTACCGTCCACCGTCTGGTTTACCAGCTGCACCACATACTGCAGCTGCTCGTCGCCTGCGCCGTGTCCATAGTTGTCGTTGATAGACTTGAAATAGTCCATGTCGAACATACACAGGTAAAGAGGGCCCTCCGGCTTTTCCCGCAGCACCTGCTCCAGCGCCTCCTCAAAATACAGGCGGTTGTGCGCCTGTGTAAGGGGGTCGCGCACCGTCATCTCCGAAAGGCGCTCGTTCGCCCTTGTCAGCTCTGCAGTGCGCGCGTCTATCATCTGTTCCAGGTTGTGGTTCAGCCTTTCCGCCTGCTGGTAGCTGGCATTGCTGTCCATCAGCCGGGCCAGCATGTGGGCAAACAGAAAAACCACATAGGCATACACCAGCGAATTGTAGCTGCCGCCCCACAGGTTTAAAATATCCAGGGCCATAATCACCCCAATGTAATAGGTTTTCCCCGTCTGAAAGAGATAGTACATATTGAAGCGTTTTTCTCTAACCAGGCATACAATATGCCAGGTGACGATGAGAAAAGACCCCACCAGGGTAAGAAACAACATTCCGATACAGATTTCGGGGATGCTGCGGTAGAAGAAAAGCGTCAGCACCCCGCCCGCCACACACATGCCTATCTGCACCCGAATGGGCCACCCCGGCAGCTTTTTCTCCGCGTCGAAGATGCTTTGCGACAGCAGGCAGCCAAAGCAGCCTGCCGCAAAAAAGGCCAGATACTGCAGGCCCACAAAATCCACCCGGCTGAGGCCAAGCCCCGGCAGAATCCGGTGGATGAAATAGGTGGCAATGGTGTAGCCCAGCAAAATGCGAACGGCCAGAACCGTGTCGAACAGGGCGATGCTGGAAAGCATGTCGAACTTGGTGTGTATCAGCATAAACACCAGTCCTATCATCACCAGCACCAGAATGATGCCGATGAGGAAGGTGTCATCCCGCCAGACCTGGGCCACATAGTCCACCACCCCGTCGGCAGGGCCGAACAAGACCTCGTTTTGGTAGAGCAGAGACTGGCCTGCACTGCTGTTTGCCGAGATGAGAATTTCATGGGGGCCCGGCTCCAGAGGGGTCTCCAGGCGGAAAACATAGTCGGAGAGGGAGTAGAGCAGCTTCTCCTGCGGCCCGCCCCACACCGGCAGCACCCTGGCTCCGTCCACATAGATGGCGAAATCCTCGCCATAGTTGGGCAGAAGAAAAGCGGCGTTTGGCAGCGCTTCTTCCAGCCAAACCTGCAGACGGTAGGTGCCCGGCCCTGTGGCCTGCTCAATGCTGCGCAGGGGGAACTGCACCAGCTCCGGCTGTTTGCCCGCCAAAAGCGTCTGGTTAAACCGGCCGGCCACCTCCAGCACAGAGGGGTAATACTCCCATTCGCCCTCCAAAAAAGCAGGGGGGCCGCCGGGCTGGTTCTCCGCCAGTGTCACGCCGCCCTGGCTGGCCTCCAGCCTTGTTGCCCCCGCATTAAAAAAGGTGCTCTGCAGCAGCACCACGGCAGTGCCCGCCAGAATAAAAATGCCCAGGAAAACCAGTGTGGCCACTCTGGAAATCACAAAAGCAACCGAATGCTTCAAGCTGCACCCTCCCTTCTGCCGCCTTCTTCACCCGGCAGTGCTCCCTCATGTTTAGCGGGGCTTCACTTCAAACCGGCAGCTCTTGGCCCCCGTGCCCCAGCAGTCCAGCTCCACCACCGAATAGTTTTTCTTGGTATACTCCTTGAAAATCCCGGCAATAAAGCCCTCGTCGTACTGGCAAAGCGTCTGCCCCATTTCCGGCATCCCGGCGCAGTCCAAATCATCGGAAAAAAGCAGCACACCGCCGCCCGAATTCGTGTCCAGCCGCTCCACCGTCATTTTTCCCATCTGGTGGTCCAGCAGCTTTTGAGACAGGGCCAGCACAAAATCCTCAAAGGGGAGGGAGGTGTCCAGCTGCTCGCGCGCAAACAGGCCCCCCGCCAGCTTGCCGGTGCTGCGCAGCACCGATATCATCTCCCCATCTCCATACTGGTCTGCCAGCACCTTGCGCAGGCTGGCCTGAAACAGGCGGTAGGCAAACACCGAGGTTGTCTCCCCCAGTTCGGCGCGACCTGCCGCCCAATCTCCCAAATCTGCCGCCGCCATGCGCAGCTCCTGCCGGCGGGGGCTGCTGGGGCAAGCGGCCCTCTCCAGCGGGAAATCGGCGGCGGGCACCGGTTTTGAGTAATAGTAGCCCTGCACGATATCACAGCCCAGCTCCCGCAGCATGTCGATGTGCTCCTGCTCCTCCACACCCTCGGCCACCGTGTGAATTTCCAGGCGCTTGGCCATCTGCATCACATTCTCCAGCACAGCCCTGGCCCTGCTTTTGAACTTGCTGTTCAGGAAAAACGAACGGTCGATTTTAATGACATCCACGGGCAGATTTTTGAGAAGCCCCAGAGAGGAATAGCCCGTTCCAAAATCATCCATGGAGAGGGTGAAGCCCTCCTCGTGCAGGCTTTCCAGCACCGCCGCCATGGCCTCCTCGTTGTTGAACATGGTGGTCTCGGTCAGCTCCACCTCAATAAACTGCCGTGGAATCTCGTAGTGGTCCACCACGGTACAAAGCTCCCGCGTAAAGCTTGGGTTTAGCAGGTGCAGCCGGGAGAAATTGATGGAGATGATGAGCGCATCCCGGCCCTCGTCCAGCCAGCTGCGCAGCAACTGGCACACCCGCTCCAGCATATACATATCCAGCTTGGTGATGAAGCCATTCTTTTCAAAAAGAGGAATAAAGCTGCTGGGATACACCATCTTGCCGCCGTCTTCGCTTTTCCAGCGCACCAGGGCCTCGGCGCCCGCAAGGCTCTCATCCTCCAGCCGGTATTTGGGCTGCAGATACAGGCTAAACTGCTCCTGCACCAGCGCCTCCTCCATCCTGGCCTCTATTTTCTTTTCCTCAATGGCGCTCTGCTTGGCCTTCTCATCGTAGAGGTATTGCCGCAGGTTTGGGTCGGCCTTGCAGATGCTGTGCGCATAGTTTGCTTTTTCTAAAATAGAGGCCACCGGCTCCGTGTTGTCCTCCACCAAATACATGCCAAACTTGAACTTGAGGCGGCCGTCCAGCTCACGCTCCACATCTGCGCAAACCGCCTTCACCCCTTTTTCCAGCAAGGCCTTGACATCCTCTTTGTTTGTGAAGCTTTTCATCACAATGAAGTCATCCCCCGCTATCCGGGCAAAGACATCCAGCGCCGGCAGGGTTAACAGGCGTATCTCCTGCGCAATTCTCTGCAAAATCCAGTCGCCGCGCTCAAAGCCATAAATATCATTCAAAAGTTTGAAATTTTCAATGTCAAACTGGCACACCGCAAAGCGTGTCTCGGGGTTTTTGTCCAGCCGGGTTCTGGCCTCGTTCTGGAAGCATTTGGCATTCCCAAGGCCGGTGAGCGGGTCGATATAGGCGTCGCGCCACACCTGCTGCTGCCGCTTTCTGTACACGCGGAGCAGCACATACCCCAGCACCAGCAACAAAGCCGCCAGGCCCGCCAGCAGTATGGCCAGAGAGGCGCGGTGCTTGTATAAAACGGCGCCTAGGCTGGTGTCATCCTGCGTATTTGTGGTGTGCCTTGTGAAGATGGCGCCCAGCTCTGCCTGCGACAGGGAGGAAATGCCCTTGTTCAGCACCCGAAGCAGGGTGGGGTCGGCCCCTGCGGGCAGGCCCAGGGCGTAATATTCCTTCTCGGGCGAGACAAAGGCAATCAGCAAACCCTGGTTTTGTACATCACCCAGCCGGCTGGTGGCCGAATAGATATTGTCTATGGTAAAATCTGCCTGCCCGCTCAGCACCGCCTGGTAGCATGCCTCCACAGAATCCAGCACCGTGATGGCACTGGACGGGAAGGACGCCTGCACCACACCCACCATCTCGGCACTGTTTTGCGGTACCGTTATCACAGCCTCTTCCCCCACCGCTGCGCTTTTGCCCACCAGGCAATACGGCACGCTGAGAAAGGCATCGGTGGTGATGAGATTTGCCTCCGCCTGTTTGGAGGCCTGCGTCTCAAAGCCCAGCAGAAGGTCGGCCTCACCGCCGGCCACCTGCGCCACGGCATCCTCGTAGGCGCTTCCGGGCAGATATTCAAACTGTAAGCCCGTTTTTTCCCCCACAAGCTTCAATACATCCACATGGATGCCCTTGGGTTCCCCTGTCGTCTTATCAAGCTCTACAAAAGGCCGCCAGCCGTCATTGTACACCACCCTGAGCACCGGGCTGGCAGCAATATAAGCACGCTCCTCCCGGGTGAAGGCCGGGCCGTCCGCATCCAGCGCATAGTATTTGTCGTTCAGGCCGGCGTTGAAATTGGGGTAATCCACCAATATCTCCTCCAGCGCGGCGTCTATCTGCTGCTTCAGCGCCGTTTTGTCCCGCCCCATCATCATAAAAAACGGGCTGGGGGAAAACCGGGCCACCGAGCGCTCGTTGCTGCCCTTGCGCAGATTGCTGGACACAATGGCGTCCACACTTCCCTCCTGCAAGGCGGCCGAAAGCTGCTCTGCCGTTTGGAAGGTCTTGCTGGTGACGGAAAACCGGTTCTGCCTGGCAAACTCTAAAAAGGTATCGTTGCGGCTGTTCCCCTGCAAAATGCCCACACGCAGGCCGTTCATGGCCGCAAAGTCATTGTACAGAATCTCCTCGTTGTCTGCACGCACAAAAAGCTCGCCGTAGCTTGTGCCGGTGGAATACTCAGAAAACAGGAATTTCTCCTGCCTCTCCGGCGATTTTTGGGCCGAGTCCAGCAGGTCAATCTCGCCGCTTTCCAGCCAGGCCTGGCACTCTGCCCAGCTCCCGTAAACATATTCATACTGGAAATTTCCATAGCGTGCCAGGGTGTCCAAATATTCATAGCCATAGCCATAGTTGGCCCCCTGCGCATCTTTTCCATAGAACGCCGGGTAGTCAAAAATTCCCACCCGCACCACTGTTTCGCCCTGTGCATACACACTGCCCCAGGGCAGCCCCAGTGCCAGCACGCATACAGCGGCCAACCATGGCAGAAACCATCTCCGCCTCACATGTCCATCTCCCAACTGCGGTTTCCTTCTTTTCTCAAGCGCATAAGCGTATATAAATTTCAGTATCGCACACTTTATATTGCCCCACAAGCAGAGTGCCGAAAA
>CAYRFC010000155.1:4033-5686 GCA_964423365.1 uncultured Oscillospiraceae bacterium | reverse complement strand
CGGCTGCAAGCGCGGCAGAACCAAAACCATTGCGTTCATTGCATTGGGGGCGAAACGTCGTCTCCCTGCCGGACGGCAATTTTTTCAGCATCGGCCAGGAGGTCATACCCGAAAAATCAAAAGAAGCCAACTTTACATTTGGGTGCAGGCTCTATTTCAATGACGTAGCCACCATGCAAACCAAAGCTCTGGCCATACCCAAAACGGAGGACGGCCCTTTTCTGGCGGAGACGACAAGCTCTATCCCCACTTTGTTCAGCACAGAGAGCCGCCTGATTATGATTCAGGGAAACTCTGTGGAGTCTCTCAGTTTTGATTTGAGCCAGAGGGAAACCCTTCTGGAAGAAGAAAACTATTTGAGTCCCGCCTATCAGGACGGGAAATACCTGTATTATCTCACCAATAAGGTGGGAGAAGATACCCATACTCTAAAGCGTATGGACCTGCAAAACGGCCAGACCGACACCTCCTATGTCTTAGAGGACTCCGAGTATCTGGGCGGCTGCTATCAGAACAAGATTGTTTTGTGCAAAACAATATCTGAAGGCAGCAACTACCCCCTCTCCATCGCATATTATACCCTGGACATGGAAACAAGCGAGAAAGAAGAACTATGTCTCATCGATTCAAATGGTGCGGGCTTGCTGTATAATTTTACCGATTGTGACCGCGTGTTTTGGCAGAATTCCGGAGAAAACTTCCTGAACCAGTATGACCCTGCCACCGGGGAAACCCTCCAGCTCAGTTTTGGCAGCGATACCTATTATTTCAACAGCCACCCCAGCTGGGACAACAAACTACCCATTGTGGCACAAAGTGAGGATGGGAACCGCTCTCCCTATTTCTATGTTGATGTGGAAACAGGGGAAATCTCCCCACTGGAAAACCGGATACGGATACAGAGTACACCGGGGGAAGTTCTGCTGACCATAGCAGGTGAATACCAAGACCAGTATATTGTGCTGGTGGACCTCCTGCCCGGCAATACCTGGCTGCTTGGCAGCGACGGGATAACAAAAAGTGAGCTTGGCCGTGGTGCGGAACTGGACACTTATTTATCCGAGACCCCAGGCATACATTCCGTTGCCACAGACTGGGTGCCACAATACGCCCTGATTGCCAAAGATGACTACTGGCAAGGCAAGCTGGACTACATCCCCTTCACCCTGATGGTGTGAGCGGGTGTTTGTATATATAAGCAGGGCCCCGCCGAGGCGGGGCCCTGCTCTTTTGCTGCTCTTGCAGATGTTTTGCATGAAAGAATCAACGAATCCCCCAAAATCCCGTTTATCTTTCGCGCGCCTGCGCCTCTTCAATGTTTGCCAAAGCCTGTTCCGGCATGTAGGTTCCCACCATCACCCCATACAAGGCGTCATACATGGCCACCTGCACCGGCTCACTCACCACCAGGTCGGCCTGGTCGGGCACGCTGGGCCACTCGCTGTCGGCCATGGCTTCCAGCACCGCCTTGAACGCTGGGGAAACTGTACTGGTGTCGCCGTCATTCGCCAGGGGAACCGAGCCCTTTTCGATGCGGATTTGGTCGGCTTCTTCGCTGTAGAAATAGTCCAGGAAGCGGTAAACCGCCTCTTTTTTGGCCGCATCATCCAGCACGGTTTTGCTCACGCGGATGTTGTTGGTAGGCGCCTGCAT
>CAYRFC010000155.1:0-3933 GCA_964423365.1 uncultured Oscillospiraceae bacterium | reverse complement strand
ACGCTAAAGGGGTCTTTGGCGCCCTTCGCCACCGTTGTGACGCCATTGCTGCTAAAGGTGTCAATCATCTCCAAAAACTCTTCGTAGCTTGTGCCATTCACAGGCTCTGGCACATTATACTGCTTAAACAAAGCCTTGTTATACCACATGCCGGTCACCAGTTTTTGGTAAGACAGGCCAAATACGGCATCCTCCACCGGAGACATCGCACGCATCTCATCGCCTATCTTGGCTTCCACCTCGGGGCTCTCGGCAAAATACTCGTTGAAGTCCAGCAGCAGGTCGGCGTCCCACATCTCCTGGGAGGGCGCGGGCAGAAGCCAAAAAATATCCGGCAAAGTGCCCGACTGCGCCGCCATCTTCATGCGTTTGACGTGCTCATCGGTGTCTGCCCCGTTGATTTCCACCGTGATATCAGGGTTTGCCTTCATAAAGGCCTCAATCACGGCATAGGTGGCGGGTTCCTGCTCGGCCATGTTGGCCACGTGCGCACCATAGGTGATGGTGACGGGTTCCCCAGAGGCCGCCATGGAGGAAGCCTGCGCGGCGGCCGATGTGGCCGCCGGGGCAGAACTGCTTTTTTCTCCGTTCGCCGCCGGGCTGCACCCCGCCAACAAAACGCCAGAAAGTGCAAGTGACAGGGCCGCCGCCCCCGCTTTTTTCATGATACTACGCATACTTATATCCTTTCTCTCCGTGGTACAGGTTTGTCGTCTTCCAATGTCAACCCATTGACATTTATGTGCTTTAGTATAGCAAGCGCTTTTGTGATTGTCAATGGGTTGACATTGGGAATTGACTTTATATTTTAACAAAATATTGTGCATATTTTAGGTAATATCATACAAGAACACTCTATAGCAACCAGTTGACAATTTTTGCTTTGCAAAAAAACTGCCGCAACTTTTAACGCGCGGCAGCCAAACTTTACAGAAATGCAAAAAACGGAGGACAATGCGTCTACATGGTTGTATCACGTCGAATAAAAGTAACCGGAAGCCGCAAGTGTACCCCTGGGGTATCTGTGGTTTCCTGCGCAATCATAGACAGCAGTAATTCCACTGTAGATTGCGCAATTTTCCGAATTGGCTGCACCACCGTTGACAAAGACGGGTGGCACATCAGTGATATGTCTGTTCCATCATAGCCCACAATTTTCAGCTTCTCCGGCACCTTGATGCTGAGTGCCGAGGCAATTTTGCAGGCGGCACAGGCAATGTTGTCCACAGCAAACAAGCCATCGATATCCGGGTCATTGGAGAGGATGTCCTGCACAAAGTCCAGATATTCCGTGAAGCGAAAGGCGTTCAGCGGCAGCTCATAGTCCAGGCAGGTGACATTATTCTCCTGCATCACCTGCCGAAATACGGTGTACCGCTCGTTTGAAGGTGTGGGCACCGCGCTGAACCCGATAATCTGCGCCACCTTTTTGCAGCCCGCGCGCACCAGCTCTGCGGCGGCTAAGCGGCCTCCCTGCTCGTGGTCGGCCGAGATGGTGGGGATGCTCTTCCCGAGGTACCGGTCCAGCGCCACCACCGGCAGGCTCACCTTGTCATAGGCTTCCAAATCCAGCGTGTGGCTGGCAATGATGATGCCATCCACCTTGTTTCTCTGCAGCATCGTCAGGTATTCTTTTTCCCGTTTTTCGTCATCCCCGGCGTTGCACAGCATCATCTTATAGCCCTGCCCATACAGATGCTCTTCTATATATTTGATTTCGGTTCCATAAAAGGGGTGGCTCACATCCGGCACAATCAGGCCCACCAGCATGGAACGCTTGCGGAACAGATTCACCGCCAGCTGGTTTGGGTAATAGTTCAGCTCCTCCATGGCATTGTGCACCTTTTTTATGGTTGCCTCCGACAAACTCCCCCGCTTATTTAAAACACGGGAAACCGTGGTGACCGACACCCCCGCCTTCTTCGCTACATCTTTGATTGTCAGCCCCATAGCATTCCTTTCGCCCATGTGTGATGAATCCTCTACCTCCAATTATAAAGTTTCTTGCGGATATGTCAATGGGTTGACATAGATATGTGCTGGAATAGTGTTGAATATTCACCAAAATCAGATGCAATTATTTTCATTTGACAATAGGTTGACATATCTATGTGTGCGTGATACACTGTGCTTGACAACCCGTTGACATTTTTGGATTCACTCTTGTTTTTTCACGCTGTCTTGCGCTTGCAAGGGGAGGAGGGATGCTGTGCACTGGCTGAGCAAAAAACGAAACCTCGCCGTTATGATGGCGCCCACGCTGGCAGTGTATACCGTTTTTATCATTTTTTCGGTGGGCATTGCCATCTATTACAGTTTCACCAAGTATTCCGGCATTGGGAAGCCCAAATGGCTGGGCTTTGCAAACTATGCCCGCCTGTTCCAAGACCGATATTTCTGGACGGCCTTCCGCAATTCCATGGTCATTCTGGCCGTTTCCCTCATCCTGCTCACCGTCCTGGGCTTTTTGCTGGCCAACCTGTTCCGGATGAAGCTGCGGGGAAACGGCCCCAGCAAAGCCAGCATTTTCTCCCCCGCCATCATCGCCCCCATCATTGTCGGCATCATCTGGATTTTTATTTTGGACCCGGAAATTGGGGCCATCAACGCCATTCTGCGCGCGCTGGGCAAGGAGAATTGGGCCCAGCTTTGGATAGGCGGCGACACCCTCTCCCCCTACTCCTTTGCCCTGGTGTTTATCTGGCGGCAACTGGGCTACTTTGCCACCATCTTTCTGGCGGGGCTGAACATGATTCCCGAGGATGTGTACGAGAGCGCGGCCATCGACGGTGCCTCCGCCTGGCAGCGCATGGTCCACATCACCATCCCCATGATGCGGCAAACCTTCACCATCACCACCCTGCTCGCCATCACCGAATCTTTCAAGGTGTTTGAAATTGTTTTGCAGCTTACAAACGGGGGCCCCAACCACCTCTCGGAGGTTTTGGTCACCTACACCTACATGACCACCTTCAAGGGGGGCGAGTACGGCTATGGCATGTCGCTGGCCACCATCACCTTTCTCATCACCCTGATTTTTTCCTTCGCCTATACCTTCCTCACCACCCGTAAGGAGGAGCAAGCATGAATGGTGTCAGTAAATCCGGCCGTACCGGGCGGCTCCTCGGCCAAATTCTGCTGGTGCTCGTCACCCTGATTATGGTGGCCCCCTTCCTCTGGTCCATCCTGCTTTCCTTCAAAACGAACCAGGAGCTATACGGCAACCCCCTGTCCCTGCCCACCACATGGAACTTTGACAACTACGCCCGTGCGCTGCAAACCATCAACCTTGGGCAGCTGTACCTGAATACCCTGCTCATCCTTGTGGTTTCGGTAAGCGTCTCCCTGCTCATCACCTTCATGAGCTCCTACGCCTTAAGCCGGATGGTATTCAAAAAACGGCGGGTGCAAAAGGCCACCTATAACTATCTCATTCTGGGGCTGATGATTCCCCCCTTTATCCTGCTGTTTCCCATTTACAGAATCAGCGTTATCATGGGCATTCACCAAACCCGCTGGCCGCTCATTCTGGCCTACATCGCCACCAACATCAGCTTCAACACCCTGCTTCTCTCCAATTTTTTCAAAAGCATCCCCAGCGAAATTGAGGAGGCCGCGCTGATTGACGGCTGCACCCTCTTCCAGCTTTGCCGCCGTGTCATCGCACCCATTGCAAAGCCCGTCATCGCCACCGTGTTCATATTCAACGCGCTGTATGTGTGGAACGAATACCCCTTTGCCTCCATTCTGCTGCCAAAGCAGGATATGTACACCCTGTCCCTCGGGGCCTCCTTCTTCAAGGGGCTGTACAGTGTGGACAATGCGGGCATCATCGCGGCCAGCCTGCTCATCATCATTCCGCAGCTCATTTTCTATGGGTTCTTCCAGCGTTATATCGTGGACGGCATGACCGCCGGCGCGGTGAAAGGATAA
>CAYRFC010000154.1:0-5752 GCA_964423365.1 uncultured Oscillospiraceae bacterium | reverse complement strand
GGCTACCGCATCAACCGCGCCGCCGACGACGCCGCAGGGCTGGCCATTTCTGAAAAAATGCGCGCCCAGATTACCGGCCTGAACCGCGCCGTACTGAATGCGCAGGACGGCAGCAGCCTGATTCAAACCGCTGAGGGCGGCCTGCAGGAAGTGCACAGCATGCTGAACCGCATGGTGGAGCTGGCCACCCAGAGCGCCAACGGCACCATCCAGGCCGACGACCGCCAGAAGATTGAAGCCGAAGTGAAGGCCCTGAAAGAGGAAATTGACCGTGTTTCCCAGGCCACCAACTTCAACAGCATCAAGCTGCTGGATGGCAGCTTGGGCGCGAAGAATATCGACAATATGCAAATTGCCGGCCTGGGCGCCGGCACCACCACCGCCGCCACACAGGGCACTTCCACCCTCACTTTCGCAAACCCTGCCGTGGCCGCAGTGCGGGGCGACCAGGTGAGCTATACCATCGCCCTGAGCGATGGCACCTCGCAGAACATCGACTTCACCGTAGATGGCAGCCTGAACCTGGTGGCCAAGGACGGCACTGTGTATGCCAACGCGGCGGCAGGTGCCCCGCAGGGTGTTGACCTGGCCAAAGCCGTGGCGGCGGAAGCCAACAAGATAGGCTCTTTGACCTCCGGATTTTCCATCGCCGCCGCTGGTACAAATGTGACGTTTACCGCCCGTGTGGGTGGCAGCAACGGCGCCAGCATTACGGCTATAGGTGGCAAGGTGGGCGCCGCAACAGAGAACCCCGCACTGGCGAATACCGCAGGGCTGGACGAGACCAAGGGCTATACCGTAACTGCTTTTGATGGCACCAACCTGGATGCTGCCACCTTCAGCGTGAATGGTGTGAAATTTGTGGCCGCCACCGCCGCCACCGCCAAGCTGATTACCGACAAGAATATCAATGTGATTTTGGTGTCTGCCGACCCGCCCGTGGGCGCCGACTATGCGGCCATTGCCCACACCGTGGCCTCTAAAACCGGCGTAAAAGTGGATAATATCACACAGGCCGGCGTAGTAAACCAGACGTCCCTTATCTTCCACAGCGAGGCCGCCAAGGGCCTGACCATGCAGGTGGGCGACACCGCCGATGCCTACAACAAGGTGACCGTGAAGGTGGACAACATGAGCGCCACCGGCCTTGGGATTCAAAACATCTCCATGGCCACCCAGGAGAGTGCCGACGCAGCCCTGACCGCCGTGAAGGCCGCCATTGAGAAAGTGAGCGTGAACCGGGGCAACCTGGGCGCCTTGCAGAACCGCCTGGAGCACACCATCAACAACCTGAATGTTTCCAGCGAGAACATGACCGCCGCCGAGAGCCGCATCCGCGACGTGGACATGGCGAAGGAAATGATGAACTTCACCAAAAACAACGTGCTGGCGCAGGCCGCCCAGGCCATGCTGGCCCAGGCCAACCAGCAGCCGCAGCAGGTGCTGCAGCTCCTGAAATAACAGGGCAGGATAACCGCCTAAAGCCCCCGCAGACGTGGGGGCTTTTTCTTGCAAAGGCCGCTGGAGGGCCGTATAATACAAAGGGAATAGGGAAGCACACTATGGGCCGCCCGGCAGGGGTGGCGAAGCGGAGGAGCTGCCATGATATCAGTGGTATGGATTGCCAAAAACGAGGAAAAGAAGCTGGGCCGCAGCATAGACAGTGTAAAGGCCGTGGCCGACGAGATGGTGGTGGTGGACACCGGCAGCACCGACCATACCGTGGAGGTGGCGGAAGAACATGGCGCGCGGGTGGAGCATTTTCCCTGGATAAACGATTTTGCCGCCGCGCGCAACTATGGCTTTTGCAAAAGCAGCGGGGACGTGGTGATTATACTGGACTGCGACGAGTGGTTTGACCCGCCGCTGGACCATAATTTCACGCGGTTTGTGAACGATGTTTTCCTGCCGGACGACAACTTTGCCTGCAAGGTGATGGTGAAAAACATAGACCCGGACTATGGGCTGGACATGGGCGGGAGCTTTGCGCCGCGCGTGGTGAAGCGGGCGGCTTTTCCAGAGGAGGGCTGCTACCGGGGGGCCATTCACGAGGTGCTGTGCCCCATAGACAAGGACGCCAAGGCGGTGCAGGTGGAAAACCTGACGCTGCTGCATGACGGCTACGGCGGGGATGCCTCTAAAAGGAAGTGGGAGCGGAACGCCGAAATATTGCTGCGGGACTTTGCGGAGATGGACGAAACAGAGCCGAGAAAGGTTCTGGCGGCGGTGTATCTTTCGCGGGAGCTGGCTGCGCTGCAGCCGGAGGAGGCCCGGAGGTACATGCAGTGGGCCCTGGACCATGCCAGCCAGCTGGAGCAGGTGATGATGCTGTATAAGGATATAGCGCCCATGGCGGTGTTCCACGGCATGTCTCTGCTGGGCACCGGGCGGAAAAACAGCAGCCGCAGGCAGGTGAAGCGCGTGCTGCCGCCCATCCAGCGAAAGGTGCACCCCAAAAGCTCTGCCACCAAGCTGCTGGACGCCATCTATGAGGCGCGCTTCAGCGGCGGCAGCCAGGAGGAGCTGCTGCGGGTGCTGCCCCTGCTGCAGCGGGGCTTGAATGAGGCGGAAAAAAACGAGGAGTTTATCAATTTCTTTGAGACCAATGCCTACCTTCTGTGCGTGGTGGCGGCCCGCCGGTTCTACCGCCTGGGCGAGCGGGAAAAGCTGTTTGAGCTGGCCGCCCAGGCCGTGAGCTACCAGGTGACGGTTGCCGACTATACCCTGCCCGCACTGCTTTTGTGGAGTGTGAAGGGCCTGCCGCTGCAGGATATCATCCTGTTTTTGAACACCAGGATGAATGTGGGCCTGCGCGGTGTGGCTGAAAACCTGATAGACAGCACCCAGCACGAGGGCTGGCAGCAGCTTTACCTGTATTACAGCGTGAAGCTGGTGGAGGATGGAAACTCCAAGAGGACGGACTATTATTACTTTTTGATTGTCTCGGGCAAATATGCCGAGGCGGCAGAGGCCTTGCATGTGGCGCCGGAGGGCATGGACGAGGCGGACGCGGAGAGCCTTTTGTTCCTGGCGCTGGTCTGCGCGCAGGACGAGGCCCTGCAGGGGGAATACGAGAGCTATACCGGGGCCTACCGGCCGGTGCTGCAGGCGCTGGCGAAGGGCACCGGGCTAAACGAGGCGGACTACGCGCTGATTGTGCAGAACTACCACCGCATTGCCTTTGCCGCCGGGCTGCCGCTGGCCAACCGGGTGCTGGAGCTGTTTCCCAATGCCCGGGAAAACTTCATGATACGGTTTGCCTACTATTATTACTCCGGCCTTTGCGCCGAGCTGCTGGACGAGTATGCCCTGCAGCCCGATTTGGATGACCTGGAGCTGCACAGCAAGCTGGCCGACGCCTGCTGTGTGGCCGGGCGCTATGAGGCCGCCTGGGCCTACCTGAAGGAGGGCTTTGCCTACGGAATGCCAAACGCCGAGTGGTATGAGCTGGCGGAGGTGGTGAGCCTAAAAGCCGAGGGGGAGGCGAAGGCCGAGGCCGAGAGCTACCGCCGCCGCTATAGGCCCCTGTTTGAGGAGCAGATAGACCTGGGAGACATGGTGCGCACCGAGAGGGAGATTCCCGAAACCAACAAGAAAAAGAGCAAAAAGCTGGCCGACCTGACCGCAAAAAACCTGGAAAAATGGATGGAACCCGTGGTGGAGCCACCCTTTGTGTGGCAGCTGGCGGTGGACCAGCAGGCGGCGGCCCTGCTGGCGGAGCGCGGCAACCTGCCCGAGGCGGTGCGCCTGTACAGCCGGGTGCTGGGTTACCCGGCCCAGGTGTGCCCCGCGGGCCCGGCAAGCGCGCTGGCGGCGATTTTAGAGCAGGTGGGCAACACCCAGCCCAAAGCCTTTTTGGAGGGCATCTGCCAGCGGGAGGAGGACGCGCTGGACGCACGCTTTGCCGAGCTGATGGAAATGCTGGAAGCCGAAGATGCCCCGGCCCTGCTGGAGCGGCAGAAGCGCGCCCTGGCCGCCCTGCCCCTGCCCCAGATGAAAATGCTGGAAAGGGCGGCCCAGCGCTTTCCGTATTTGGGCGCGCTGGACTGGAAGGGCAGCGAGTTTGCCCTGCTGGAAAACCGCGCGGCCCTGCTGCGGCAGGGGCGGGAGGAAAGCCACTGGCTGTATGGCAGGCTGGCCGGTGCGGTGGACAGGCAGGTGCTGGTGGCCCTGGTGGACAACTGGCTGACCCTGGACCCGGCCCCCCTGTGCCGTGCGCATGAGACCCAGCAGCAGTGCTATGTGGGGGCAGATGTGGAGAAAAACCTGCGCCTGCGCCTGGAAGACATGGAAAAGCTGACGGAGGAGCAGCGGAGGGAGCTGCGGGAGAAAAAGCCCGTGCTGACCCTGCCCCTGCTGGAGGAGCCGGGCGCTTTGTGGCGGGCCCCGCGGCTGCTGGAGGAGATTTGCCCGGGCTATGCCCTCCATCTGGTCTATTTGCAGGACGCCTGGGTGCCGGGCAATGTGGTGCTGCTGGCGGTGCACCCAGAGGGCGGCGGGGCCGAGGTGCTGCACCTGGGCGGCGCGGCGGAAAGCGAAGCCGGCCCGGAACAGGCACAGGGGTAAGAGGCGGGCACCCGGCTTGCCAAAGGGCGGGCGGATGCTGTACAATGAAACACGCAAGTAAAACAGAGGGCAGCGCCTGCCTTTGGCGGGTGAGGAAAGTCCGGGCTTCACAAGGGAACGGTAACTGCTAACGGCAGCCGGGGGCAACCCCAGGGATAGTGCAACAGAAAGCAACCGCCGAACGGCCCGAAAGGGCGCGTGGCAAGGGTGGAAAGGCGAGGTAAGAGCTCACCGGCGCGGCGGGTGACCCCGCGGCCCTGTAAACCCTACCGGAAGCAACACCGGGGACAAAGGCCCAGAGCCTTGGCGTACCCTGCGCGTCCCCTACGTGGCATGAGCCGACTGGCGACAGGCGGCCAAGATAGATTGCCCTTTAATACAGAACCCGGCTTATGGTTTGCTTGCCTGAGAGCCCCCTTTTCAGGGGGTTCTTTTTTGTGTGGTTTGGCGGGCGGCCATGTGCGTAAATGGGGAACGGCAGGGCGGAAAAAGTCATTATATGTATTTTACAGAAGGACAATAGCTCGCATTGGCGGGACAACTTGCACAATAATTTGGCCCTGGCGCAGCCGCATTCTAGGTGCACCGCGCGTTTTTTCCCGGCGGGCCGGGTTTTGTTTGATTTTTTTTCTGCCGCCCCCTATACTTATTACAGTTTCTCAAAAGGTTGCGCGGCAAACTTTTGCTAGAAACTGTTATGCAGCGCCAGATTTTTCTCGTATTTATGCGCCACAGCTTGTTAATTTGCTGTAAGCCTACGTTGACATGATTTCATCGAAAATGAAAGCAGAGGGGTGTTGACAATGTTCAAAAACGAGTATGTGCAAAGGGTATACGAGGCGACCGAAAAGCTGAACCCGGGGGAAGCGGAGTTCTTGCAGGCCGTGCACGAGGTATTTGAGAGCCTTGAGCCGGTGTGCGAAAGCCGCCCGGAGATTCGCAAGCATGGCATTTTAGAGCGGATTGTGGAGCCGGAGCGCTTCATCCATTTCCGGGTGACCTGGGTGGACGACGAGGGCAAGGTGCAGGTGAACCGGGGCTACCGGGTGCAGTTCAACTCGGCGCTGGGGCCCTACAAGGGCGGCCTGCGTTTCCACCCCACCGTCACCGCCTCGGTCATCAAGTTTCTGGGCTTTGAGCAGGTGTTCAAAAACAGCCTGACCACCCTGCCCATGGGCGGCGGCAA
>CAYRFC010000153.1:4089-5810 GCA_964423365.1 uncultured Oscillospiraceae bacterium | reverse complement strand
ACAATGTAGATGCCATTGCGCTCTGTGAAGATGTAACGCGCCATTTTGGGGTTCCATCTCCGGGTTTGGTGGCCGAAGTGCACACCGGCCTCCAGCAATTGTTTCATCGATACGACTGCCATTTTACTACCTCCAAATTTTGTTTTTTCCTCCGCATGGGTTACAGGCGTTTCCACCCCCCAAAAGAGGGCACCGGGAAAGCCCAGCCATGCGTGCGTATTGCCGAATAAGTATATCATAAAAGCGGGGCCGTGGCAAGCGCTATTTCGCCAGCTTTTGCCCCAGCATCACACCCATGGCCGAGGCCATCATCAGCCCGCGGGTCCAGCCGCTGGAATCTCCCAGGCAATACAGCCCGCCTACGCTGGTGGTCAGCTCCTTGTCCATCTTCACACAGTTCGAGTAAAATTTCAGCTCGGGGGAGTAGAGCAGGGTTTCAATGCTGGCAAAGCCCGGCACCACATGGTCCACCGCGTTGATGAAATTGATGATGTTAATCATGGCGCGGTAGGGCAGGGCGCTGGTGATATCCCCGGCCACGGCGTCGGGCAGGGTGGGCTTCACGTTGGACTTGCTCAGCTCCTCGGCCCAGGTGCGCTTGCCGTCCAGAATGTCGCCGTAGCGCTGCACCAGAATATGCCCGTCGCCCAGCATGTTGGTCAGCTCGCCTATCTTCTGCGCGTAGGCAATGGGCTGGTTGAACGGGTAGCTGAAATTGTGCGAGCAAAGAATGGCGAGGTTGGTGTTCTGGCTTTTTAGGTCTTTGTAGCTGTGGCCGTTCACCACGGCCAGGTCGTTGTCGTAGTTTTCCTGCGAGACAAAGCCCCCGGGGTTTTGGCAGAAGGTGCGCACCTTGTTTTTGAAGGGCTTCGGGTAGCCAATCAGCTTCGATTCATAGAGCACGTTGTTCACGTCCTCCATCACCTCGTTGCGCACCTCCACCCGCACGCCGATGTCCACCGTGCCGGGCTGGTGGGCGATATCGTGCTGGGCACACATTTTTTCCAGCCAGTCGGCCCCACGCCGCCCGGTGGCTATCACGGTGTGGGCCGCCTCAATGGCAAAGCTCTCGCCGGGCTTGCCCGCCGGGTAGGCCTGCACCCCCTTGCAGAGGCTGCCCTCCAAAAGCAGGTCGCCGCACTCGTGGCCGAACAGTATCTCCACGCCTTTTTCCTGCAAAAAGTTTTGGATGGAGAGGTAGAGCTCCTGCGCCTTTTCGGTGCCCAGGTGGCGGATGGGGCAATCCACCAGTTTCAGCCCCGCCTGGATGGCCCGTTTGCGAATTTCCTTGGTTTTTTCCTCGTTACCCACCCCCTCCACAGCGGTGGAAGCGCCAAAATCCAGGTAGATTTTATCGGTGTAGTCGATGAGGGACTGAGCCTTGTCTATCCCCACAAGGTTCGGAAATTCGCCCCCCACCTCGTAGCTGAGGGAGAGCTTGCCGTCTGAAAAGGCCCCCGCGCCCGAAAACCCGGTGGTGATATGGCAGAAGGGCTTGCACTGCACACAGTTCCCGGTTTTGTTTTTGGGGCAGGCGCGCTTTTGAATGGGGCTGCCTTTTTCCAGCATCACAATATGCTTTTGGCTGCCCTGCCGCAGCATTTCCAGTGCGGTGAAGATACCCGCGGGGCCCGCGCCCACAATCACAACATCGGTTTTCATCCGGCATCCGTCCTTTTCCGCAGAAAACAGCCGCAAAAGGGCTGTTTTGTGTTTTTGCA
>CAYRFC010000153.1:0-3989 GCA_964423365.1 uncultured Oscillospiraceae bacterium | reverse complement strand
TAGCTGCCTATCATATGCACGCCCAGCAGCACTTGGCGGTCTCTGTCCACAATCAGCTTGCAAATGCCGTCGCCGCCCTCCACCTCGGCCAGGTAGCGGCCGGAAAAACGCATGGAAACGTTGATGGCCTCGGCCGTGAAGCCGGCCTCCTGGGCCGCCTCCAGGGTGTAGCCCACGCTGGCCACCTCGGGGTTTGTGTAGATGACCGAGGGGATGGCCTCGTAGCGCATGCAGTCCTCTATGCCCAGCATGTCGGCCACGGCCACCTCGCTTTCGCGGTAGGCGGTGTGGGCCAGCATGCTTTTGCCGTTGATATCGCCTGCCGCCCAGACGCCGGGCACATTGGTGCGCATTTTTTCGTCGGTGAGGATGGCGCCGCGCTCGGTGGCAATGCCCAGGCTCTCCAGCCCCAGGCCCTCGCAGGCGGCCCGCCGGCCAATGGAAAGCAGCACCTTTTCGGCCTGCACGCTCTGGCCCTCGCCGTCCTTTTCAAAAGAGACCCTGCCGCTTTCCACACCCGTCACCTTGCAGCCCAGCAGGAAGGTGACGCCGCGCTTTTTGAGGTTTTTCTGCAAAATGGCGCTGATTTCCGCATCGGTGGGCCCGGCAATCTTGTCCAGCATCTCCACCACGGTCACCTCTGTGCCAATGTCGCTGAAATATCCGGCCATCTCCAGGCCGATGACCCCGCCGCCAATCACCACCAGGGAGGCCGGGGCCTCGGTGAGGGCCAGAATTTCACGGTTGGTCAGCACCAGGCCGCTTTCCAGCCCCTCCTTCACACCGGGAATGGGGGGCGTGACCGGCACAGACCCGGCGGCCACCAGCAGCTTCTTGGCGGCATAGCATTCCTCGCCCGCCTGCACCAGGAAGCAGTCGCCTTCCTTGCCTTTGAGGCAGGCCTCTGCGCTGATGACCGTCACCTCGTGGTTTTTCAGCTTAGAGGCCACGCCGGACACCAGCATTTTCACCACTTTGTCCTTCCGTTTTACCACCTTGGCATGGTCAATTTGGGCGTTTTCTGTCGTCACCCCGTATTTGTCTCCGTGCAAGGCATATTGGTAGATTTTGGCGGAGTTCAAAAAGGCCTTGGAGGGGATGCAGCCCTCGTTCAGGCACACGCCGCCCAGCGCGCGTTTTTCCACCAGGGCGGTTTTCAGCCCGCCACAGGCCGCGCGCTCTGCCGCCAGGTAACCGGCAGGGCCGCCGCCAAGAATCAATAAATCGAAGTTTTCCATATGGTTCCTCCCCAATAATAGCCCAAAAAACGGGGCTTTTTCTTCACATACCTATAAGAGTATACTGCACGGCGTACCCGGGGTGCAAGGGGCAGAGTGGTTAAGTTTTCGTCAAAGTGCTGTGAAAAATATAGCAAACAGCGGCGGCGAAAGTTTGTGTGGATTTCTGCCTGCGGCCCGTGCTATACTTGGCCCAGGCAAACCCCATGTAAGGAAAGAAGGAGTGTTTTTGGATGCACCTGGAAATGTTTTTGAATTTTGATGGGAATTGCCGCGAGGCAGCGGCGTTTTATGCCAGAGTCTTCCGCTCTGAGGTGCACAACCTGATGACCTATGCCGAGGTGCCGCAGGGGGAAAGCGGCCCGGTGGCCGAAGCGGACAAGGACCGCGTGATGTATGCGGGGGTGCCTTTGGGCGGCATGACGGTGATGATGATGGATGTGCCCACGGGCTACCCTTACACAGTGGGAAACAACATCAACCCCACCATGAATTTGGACAACAAGGAAGAAATTGTGCGGATTTTCCACGAGCTGAAGGAGGGCGGCGAGGTGATGATGGAGCCGCAGCCAACCTTTTACAGTGAGCTATACTGCATGGTGAAGGATAAATTCGGCATCCAGTGGCATCTTCTGTACTATGTGCCGGCGGCCTAGGCCCGGTTTACCACAGTGAAACAAAGGGGCTGTTGCCGGCGACTCTTTCGAGTTGCTTTGCAACAGCCCCCTATTGTATGCCGGCCTTAGCCCGCGCTGGCCGCGTTTACCTGCGGCAGCTGGGAGATGCTGGCCTCCAGCTCGGCGTCGGTGGGCACATAGTCCCGCATGGTGTCCTCTTGGTAGCTCATGTAGGCCTTCATATCAAAATAGCCGGTGCCGGTGAGGCCGAAGAGAATGGTTTTGGCCTCGCCGCTCTCCTTGCAGGCCAGGGCCTCGTCTATGGCCGCGCGGATGGCATGGGCGCTCTCGGGCGCGGGCAGCACCGTCTCGTGCTTGGCAAACAGGGTGGCCGCCTCAAACACGGTGGTCTGCTCGGCGCTGCGGGCCTCCATAAGGCCGCCGTCGTACAGGGTGGAAATGATGGGGGACATGCCGTGGTAGCGCAGGCCGCCCGCGTGGTTTGGGGCGGGCATAAAGTCGGCCCCCAGGGTGTACATCTTGGCCAGCGGGGTGATGTGGCCGGTGTCGCAGAAGTCATAGGCGAATTTGCCGCGGGTCATGCTGGGGCAGGAGGCGGGCTCCACGGCGATGAAGCGCGGGTTGCCGGCGCCGGTCAGCTTGTCCTTCATGTAGCCGGCAATCAGCCCGCCCAGGTTCGAGCCGCCGCCCGCACAGCCAATCACGATGTCGGGGTACTCGCCCAAAGAATCCATGGCAATTTTGGCCTCCACCCCAATGATGCTCTGGTGCAGCACCACCTGGTTCAGCACAGAGCCCAGCACATAGCGGCAGTTTTCGGTGCCCACGGCCTTTTCCACCGCCTCACTGATGGCACAGCCCAGGCTGCCGCCGGTGCCGGGGTGCTGGGCCAGAATGGCGCGGCCCACGTTGGTGGTCTCGCTGGGGCTGGGAATGACGCTGGCTCCATAGGTGCTCATCACGGCCTTACGGTAGGGCTTTTGCTCATAGCTCACCTTCACCATATACACGCTTAAATCCACGCCGTAGAAGGCGCAGGCCATGGAGAGCGCGGTGCCCCACTGGCCGGCCCCGGTTTCGGTGGTGAGGGAGCGGAGCCCCTGCTGCTTGGCATAGTACACCTGGGCGGCGGCACTGTTCAGCTTGTGGCTGCCGGAGGTGTTGTTCCCCTCGAACTTGTAATAGATTTTGGCCGGGGTGCCCAGGGCCTTTTCCAGCTGGTAGGCCCGCACAAGAGGGGAGGGGCGGTACATCTTGTAGTAGTCCAAAATCCCCTCGGGAATGTCAAAATAGGGGGTTTCGTTGTCCAGCTCCTGGCGCACCAGTTCGTCGCAGAACACCGGGGTCAGCTCGTCAAAGCCCAGGGGCTGGCCGGTGCCGGGGTTCAGCAGGGGGGCAGGCTTCTCTTTCATGAAGGCCCGCAGGTTCAGCCACTGCTTGGGCATTTGCTCCTCGGTGAGGTAGGTTTTGTAGGGAATGTTCATGGTGGTTGCCTCCTATATCTGGCTGTTTGTGGTTGTGTGTTTGGTGTCAGCTTGCTTTGCGTGGCTGTCTTTGCCATCGCCGCCCCGGGTGTTTCATCTGTTTTGGCTCCCTTGCTGTGAAAGTGTGGAAAAATAAAAAACCCCTGCCCCCCGAAAGGGACAAGAGAGAAAACTCCTGCGGTACCACCCAATTTGGCGCCGGAAAGCGCCCACTTTTACGCACCATTCATGCGCGCCGTTTTGGTAACGGGTTCGGCTCACCCCGTCGGCTACTACTCTTGCCACAGCAATTTCGGGCCGCCCTATTGGGCCCATTCCCCTGTGCGCGTAAGGCTGCCCTTCCACCAATGGGCCGCTCTCTATACTCCGTTTGCACAGGCTACTCTTCCCAAATCATCGGTTTTGTGATTTGCCCCAATTCTAACACCCGCCACAAGGGCTGTCAAGCCCTTTGTTTATAGGGCGAGGGTCAATTTCGCCCAAGCAGGGCCGCCTTGCGCCGCTTGAGGTTTTGGTAGATATTTTCCGGCAGAATGCCAATCACTTCCAAGCAAAGGCTCAGCCCCAGCAGCATACCCATCAGAAGGTCGGGCAGGGGTACAAAGCAATTGAGTACCATGCAAAGGCCA
>CAYRFC010000152.1:4708-5838 GCA_964423365.1 uncultured Oscillospiraceae bacterium | reverse complement strand
GGGGCTTGTTCACCAGCGCGCGGGCAATGGCCACCCGCTGCTGCTGCCCGCCGGAGAGATGCTCGCTGCCGCGCCGCTCAAAGCCCTTCAGCCCCAGCAGCTCCAGCATTTGCAGCACCGCCTCGCGGATATCCTTCTCCTGCCACTTTTTCAGCCGCAGGCCGAAGGCCACGTTTTCAAACACGTTCAGATGCGGGAACAGGGCATATTTCTGAAACACCGTGTTCACCTGCCGCTTGTAGGGCGGAAAGGCGGTAATGTCGGCCCCGTCGAAGAACACCCGGCCGCCACTCGGGCTTAGAAAACCACCAATCACGCGCAGCGTAGTAGTTTTCCCGCAGCCCGAGGGCCCCAGCAGGGTGACAAAATTCTTGTCCAGAATATCCAATGAAAGACTGCGCAGCACCGCTTCGTCCCCAAACTCCACGGCTATCTCCTGCAGCGACACCACAGGTGTTTCCGCCATACCGCACCTCCCGCCACTCTATAATGAAAAGGCAAAAAGGAACACCCCTGCCCTTTAGGCGAAGCGTTCCCAGGCCATAAATGCCAATAGCTACTATATAGATAAATAAGGGGCTTGTCAAGTGGATGGCCTTTATTTGCCACCCTGCTTAAGATTTCTTAATACAGGGCACTTTGCCCACGGCCACAGGCTATACTGGGGGCAGAGGAAAAGGCAGGGCAGCTGGCGGCAGGGGCGGCAAATGACGGCAATGGTGCAACATTTAGCATATTTTTGCCTGAATCGTACACAGCCACCCTATATATGGTATAATAAGCCCTAATTATTAGCACAGGGCACAGGACACGGCCGGGGCCTCTCCCCGGTGGGTCTCCCTGTGCGGAGGAAAGGGGCATCCCCATGAGGTGGCGCACCCCCTGGCAGGCGGCTGCCGGGCTATTGCTGTGGGTTTTATTTCTTCTGCCGCAAGGCGTGTGGGCCGGGCAGGCAGGCCCGCCCACAGAGCAGGAACCGCTGGAGGCCGCCGCTGAGCTGAACGGCCAGGCGGCCCCCCTGCTGACCGATGCCAACCGCAGCACCAGCCTGCGGCTGGCGGCGGGCGACAGCCTGTATCTTTACGCCGCAGAGCCTTTTGCCCAGCTATATCTTGTGTGGGACAGCCCCC
>CAYRFC010000152.1:0-4608 GCA_964423365.1 uncultured Oscillospiraceae bacterium | reverse complement strand
ACAAACCACTGGGGCGAGCCCTACCGCCCCCACGAGCTGCTGAACGGCCTTTGGGCCGTGGGGCTGCGGCACTACCCGGTGATTTCCGATTTCCCCGACCTCTATGCCGACAGCCTGGCCGCCGCCGAGAGCCTGTATGACCGGGAGGCGGTGCTGGCCTGGCAGGTGGAAAACCTGCGGCGTTTCAAGCCCAGCGTGGTGCTGGGGCACGACCTGAACGGCGAGTATGGCCACGGGGTGCACAGGCTGAACGCCGACACCCTGACAGAGGCGGTGGAGCTGGCGGGCGATGAGACGGCCCAGCCCGAGAGTGCCACCCTGTATGGCATATGGAACACCCCCAAAACCTACCTGCACCTCTATGGACAAAACCAGATTGTGATGGACTGGAGCCAGCCCCTCGCCCGCTTTGGCGGGGCCAGCGCTCTGGATATGGCCAAGCAGGGCTTTGCCCAGCACAAGAGCCAGCAGAACTATTTTTCCGTGGAGGATTTTGGCCCCTACGACTGCCGCCTCTTTGGCCTATACCGCAGCACCGTGGGGGCGGATGTGCTGGGCGGGGATTTTTTTGAGAACATTCCCGCCGAAACGCCCCCGCCCGTGAGCGCGGTGCTCTCTGCCGCGCCGCCCCCCAGCTCTGCGGCGGCCCCGGCTGCCGCCTCTGCCGCCGAAAGCGCAGCCCCGCCGGAAAAGCCCCCCGCCGCGCTGGTTTCAACGCTGGCCGCCCTGGCTGCCCTTGGCCTGCTGGCCCTGGCTGTTTGGCTGCTGCGCTGCCCCAGAGCGCCGCACCAGGGGCGCAGAAAATAAACCGCCCCGCAAGGAGCCAACCATGAAGGTGACCGCCGTTCTGCCCTGCCTCAACCCCGACGAAAACTTTCTGCGCGTTGTCCGCGAGCTGGCGGAGGGTGGTTTCACCCATATCATCGTGGTGAATGACGGCAGCCAGGCCGAATGCAGGCCCCTGTTTGCACAGGCGGAGCAGCTGCCCGGCTGCGAGGTGCTGCACCATGCGGAAAACCGGGGCAAGGGCCGGGCCTTGAAAACCGCCTTTGCCCATTTCCTGCAAAACCCCCGGGGCCACCTGGGTGTGGTGACGGTGGACGGTGACGGGCAGCATGTGCTGGCCGATATCCGCCGCTGCGCCGCCGCACTGGAGGAGCACCCGGACAGTCTTGTTTTGGGGGTGCGCAGCTTTGCCGGAAGGGGGGTGCCAAAGCGCAGCGCGCTGGGCAACCGCCTGGCCCGCCTGGCCCTGCGCCTGCTGTTTGGGCTGCATGTCTCCGACAGCCAAACCGGCCTGCGGGGCATCCCTGCCGCCTTCACCCGGCGGATTCTCGACCTGGACGGCGAGCGCTACGAGCTGGAAACCAATATGCTGCTGGAGGCCAAAGCCCAGGGCCTACCGGTGGTGGAGCTGCCCATCCAGACCATCTACATCGACGAAAACGCCGCCTCCCATTTCCGCCCGGTGGCCGATTCTCTGCGTATCTTCCTGCCCATCCTGCGCTTTGCCTTCTCGGGCCTCTCCTCCGCTCTGGTGGACATCGGCCTGTTTGCCCTGCTGGACTGGGCGCTGCAAAGCCTGGTTCCCGGCTGGCGCTACCTCATTGCCGTGGCCGGGGCCAGAGCCTGCAGCGCCGGGTACAATTTCCTAATAAACCGGAATCTTGTCTTCCACAGCAACACCGGCTACGGCGGCAGCCTGCTGCGCTACGGCCTGCTGTGTGTGGCGCAAATTCTCTGCTCCTATGCGGGCACCTTTTTCCTCAGCGAGGTGGCGGGCCTGCCCGCGGTGCTCTCCAAAGCCTGTGTGGATTTGTTCCTGTTCTTTGTCAGCTTCCGCATCCAGCGCCGCTGGGTATTCCCGCGCCGTTAGCCGCCCACGCACAGCCACCCGGCGGCCCGCCCGCAGAAATATCCCCCCGCTCTTGTACCCCCTTATCCCGCTTTTCAGAAAGGCCCGTTATGAACCCTTCCTCCTACAGAACCCGCTACCGGGCGGGCGATGCCCGGCCCAGCGCCGATGCCCCGCCGCCCTTGGCGGAAGCAGGGCCTGTTTTGCCTGCCGCAAAGGGGGAAGCCCTGCCCCGGCCAGCCGCTGGAAAGCCCGAAAAAGGCGCAGACACGGCAAAACCTAAGAGCGCCCAACCCGGCAGCCCCCGCCCCCCTGCCACGCCACGCCCTTCGCGCACCCAGCGGGCGGCCAAGGGCCACATCCCCAGCTCCCTGCCACCGCTCTCCGCCGGCAGCCGGGCCGCCCTGGCCCAGCGCAGGCGCCGCCGCACCCGGCGTAAAATTCTGCGGGCGGCGCTGCGCTCTCTGGGGGTGCTGGGCCTGACCCTGACCATGACCCTGGTGCTGGCACTGGGGGCCATCACCATCATCTGCAAAGGGCCGTTCCCCACCGCCAAAGAGCTGTTTGTCGTCTCGGTCAACGAAACCAGCGCCATCAAATTTCTCTCCCGCCTGTATTTTTCCCAAGAGGAGGTGGCGGATATCCTGGCCCGGAACGCCATTGTGGTGCCAAACCAGGTAACCGACACCACCCAGCCCTTTGCCAGCCCCCCCACACAGGAGGACGCGCCGCCCCTGGTGATTGAGGACGTGTACGGCAGCACCTACAAGGGCAAGATGATGATTGTGCAAGACCCCTCGCGCATCCGCCTGGGCACCCTGCCCGCCTTTGGCGCAGAGCTGCGCGGGATGCGCATTGAGCAGTTTGCCGAGGAGTTTGGCGCGGTGGGGGCCATCAACGCGGGTGGTTTTGTGGACGAGGGGGGCCTGGGCAAGGGCGGCCTGCCGCTGGGGCTGCTCATCCACGAGGGGAAAATCATGAGCGGCTCAGTCGACACCGCCTGCAACATCATCGGCTTCGACCAAAACCACCGTCTGGTGGTGGGGGAGATGACCGGGCAGCAGGCGCTGGACATGGGCGTTCGTGACGCGGTGCACTTCAGCCCCACCCTAATAGTAAACGGCACCCCCGCCGAGGTGGACGGCACCGGAGGCGGGCTGAACCCCCGCACGGTGATTGGCCAGCGGGCCGACGGCACGGTGCTGCTGCTGGTGATAGACGGGCGGCAGCCCCACAGCGTGGGCGCCACCCTGCAGGACTGCCTGCAGGAGATGCTGAACTACGGCGCGGTGAACGCGGCCAACCTGGACGGCGGCTCCTCCAGCATGATGGTGTACGAGGGGGAGGTTATCAACACCTGCGCCTCGCTGAATGGCTCCCGCAGCCAGCCCGCCGCCTGGCTGGTGATGTGAGAATATCGCCGCAAAGCACCGGGGAATACAACACCGCGCAGGCCGCGCGGGAGGAGCTCTTTTTGCCGAATGGCAAAGAAGGGCAAAAAAGCAGGAGGACGCCTTGGAAAAACCGCCCAGACGCAGAAAAACCACCGCACCCAAAAAGCACCGCTATGCCAAGGCCATGCTGGCGCTCTTTTGCATTTTTTGCCTCGTCATTGCCGCACTGCTGTTCTTGCTGTGGCAGGGGCTGGCCCGGTACGAGACCACCACCCCCCGTGCGGCGATGGACGGCTATTTTTCCCTGCTGGCGGAAAAGCAGTATGCGGCCCTTCAGGCGCAGGCGGATTTCAGCCCCAGCGCCATGGATAGCTGGGAGGACTACTACGCCTTTTTGCACAGCCGCTTTGGAGAAAAGCCGGGCGGCTTTCGCTACCGCCGGGTGGCCGGCACCGCCGAGGGCCAGCACTATGCCGTGTATGAGGGCGAGGAAAAGCGCGGCGAACTGGCGCTGTATGCCGACAAAGAGGCCCCCCACCACTGGCGGGTGAGCGCCATAACAGACCTGCAAGCGCCCTATACCGTCACCGCCCCCGGCCATGCCACCGTGCTGGCCAACGGCCAGCCCCTGAACGCCGGTGCCGAGGGGGTGACCAGGGAGCTGCTTGCGGGCTTTGAGGCCCTGCCTGAGGAGGCCCGCCCGCTGCTGCTGCACTACCCCCTGGAGCCCAGCCTTCAAACGCCGGTTTTTACCGCCACGGGGCCGGGCGGCCTTCCCTGCGACATCACCACCGACAGTGCGGCCGCCACCGCGCTGGTCACCGTTCCTCTGGAGGAGGAAGCCGCGGCCGAATACACGGCGCGCCTTGAGGCCGCGGCCAAAAGCTACGCCACCTTCGTCACCGACGACAACACCCTGGGCGACCTGCAGACCTACCTCTACCCCGGCACCGAGCTTGCCTCCCGCATGGCCGGTTTTTACCGTGGCTGGTATCTGGAGCACCAGGGCTATGACTTCCAAAACATGCAAATCCAAAGCCTGACCTCTACCAGCACCAACACCTTCTCCGGGGAAATCACCTTCGATTATCTGGTGTACCAATATGGCACCACCCACAGCTTCCCCACCCGCTACCTGATGTACTTTGCGCTGTATGAAGGAAACTGGCGGCTTCTGGAGCTGCAGGTGCGCTGACACACTCTTTCCCGCCGGCGCATAAAATATTTGACAAATTCTCCACTTTCCCTTATACTAAGTATCGCCGCTAAAAACGGCGATATCCGGGTGTAGCGCAGTTGGTAGCGCACTTGACTGGGGGTCAAGGGGCCGTGAGTTCAAGTCTCGCCACTCGGACCAAA
>CAYRFC010000151.1:2416-5962 GCA_964423365.1 uncultured Oscillospiraceae bacterium | reverse complement strand
GGCGGGGTAACCCATAGAGTCGCAGCATCATAGCACAGGAGAGCGGAGGAGGCAATGCGTGGGCTCCCCCGCCTGCGGCGGGGGAACCCATAGAGTCACAGCATCACAGCACAGGAGAGCGGGAGGGTGGCAATGCGGGGGTTCCCCGCCTGCGGCGGGGGAACCCATAGAGTCACAGCGTCATAGCACAGACGAGCGGGAGGGGGGCAATGCATAGCATCCCAGCGCGGGGTATGGTATGATGGAGAAAAGAAAGCCGCAAAGGGGAGACGAGCATGGCGCAGTATCTGCTGGCGCTGGACCAGGGCACCACCTCCAGCCGGGCCATCCTGTTTGACGAAAACCAGAAAATGGCCCAGCTGGCCCAGCGGGAGTTTGCCCAGCATTACCCAAAGCCCGGCTGGGTGGAGCACGACCCCTATGAGATTCTGGCCTCGCAGATGGCGGTGCTGGAGGAGGTGCTGGCGGCGGCTTCTCTGGGCGTGGGGGATATAGCCGCCATTGGCATTTCCAGCCAGCGCGAGACGGTGATTGTGTGGGACAAAGAGAGCGGGAAGCCGGTGTACAACGCCATTGTGTGGCAGTGCCGCCGCACCGCCGCCTTCTGCGAAAAGCTGGAGGCCGAGGGCTACGGGCCGCTGATACGCCAGAAGACCGGCCTGCCGCTGGACGCCTATTTTTCGGCCAGCAAGGCCGCCTGGATTTTGGACAATGTGGCGGGCGCGCGCAGCCGGGCCGAGCGGGGAGAGCTGCTGCTGGGCACGGTGGACAGCTGGCTGCTGTGGAACCTGACCGGGGGCCGGGTGCATGCCACCGACCACACCAACGCCAGCCGCACCATGCTGTACAACATCCACAAGCTTTGCTGGGACGAGGAGATCTGCCGCATTTTCGGCATTCCCATGGGCATGCTGCCCGAGGTGCGCCCCTCCAGCGGGGCGTTTGGCCTGGCGAGCATTCCGGGCGGGCAGGCGCGGGTGGCGGGCATGGCGGGCGACCAGCAGGCCGCCCTGTTTGGCCAGACCTGCTTTGAAAAGGGGGAGCTGAAAAACACCTACGGCACCGGCTGCTTTATGCTGATGCACACCGGCCACAGCCCGGTGGAAAGCCGCCACGGCCTGCTGACCACCATGGCGGCCTCGGCCGGCGGGCCGCCCTGCTACGCGCTGGAGGGCAGCGTATTTGTGGGCGGGGCGGTGATTCAGTGGCTGCGGGACGAGATGCACCTGCTGGACGACAGCGAGGACAGCGAGTATTTTGCCACCCGCGTGGCAGACAACGGCGGGGTGTACCTGGTGCCCGCCTTTGCGGGCCTGGGCGCGCCCTACTGGGACATGCACGCCCGGGGCACCATTCTGGGCCTTACCCGGGGCAGCGGGAAGAACCATATCATACGCGCCGCGCTGGAGAGCATTGCCTACCAGTGCCGGGACGTGCTGCTGGCCATGGAAAAGGACGCGGGGCTGACGATAGACGAGCTGCGGGTGGACGGCGGGGCTGCGGCCAACCGGATGCTGATGCAGTTCCAGGCGGACATCACCGGGGCGCGGGTGTGCCGCCCGCAGGTGCGTGAGACCACCGCCCTGGGCGCGGCCCTGCTGGCGGGGCTGGCCAGCGGGGTGTGGGGGGGCCTGCCGGAGATACGCGGCAAGCGGGAGCCGGACGAGTGTTTTACCCCCGCCATGCCCGCCGAGGAGGCCGAGCGAAATTGCCGGGGCTGGGCCAAGGCCGTGCGCCACGCCCGCGGCTGGGCGGAGGAGTAGCCCGGCAGAAAGGAGGCGCGTAGCGTGGAAATGCGTTTTGGGGACTGGTGCCTGGAAGTGGACAGGCAAACAACAAAAGCCTACTACGACAGTGCGGCCCGCGAAGGGGAGGGCTGTGACTGTGTCGGGTGCCGGAACTTCCGGGCGGCGGTGGAGCGGCTGCCGCCGGAGGTGGGGGCCTTCTTTGCCAGCCTGGGTGCGGATGTGACCAAGGTGCGGGAGGTGTGCATACCCTTTTTGGAGACAAATGGCCTGCTGTGGTATATGGGCTTTACGCATGTGAGTGGTTTTCTTTTGGAGGGTGGGGAGAAGTACCACCTGCTGTGGCAGGCGGAAACGGGCGAAAAAGGCGAAGAAGCCGAGATGTTTCAGGTGGGCTTTTGCACCTGCTGTGACATGCTGGACGACGCTTTCCCAAGGCCTGCCATGCAGATAGATTTTTCCGCCAGGCTGCCCTGGGTGCTGCCGGAGGAAAATGACTACGACTGATGCTATGGCTGGACAAAAAGCAAGACGAGCTGCGGGGGTGCAGCTCGTCTTGCTTTTTAGAGGGGTGGGAAAGTACAAACAAAGGAAATACTTATCGCAAATTTATTCTATCCATAGCGCCTGGTATTGTCAACATAAAAACCGCCAAAATAGTTTATATAAACATTTACAAAGGGGAATTTACATTATATAATAAGGTAAAACAAGAAAACTGCTTTATTATAGTAAAAATACCTGCCTGTTACAGCCTGCCCACTTTATTTATAAAGGAGTTTTGCCATGGACGAGCTGGACCGCCATATTCTGGGGCTGCTGGAGGAAAATGCCCGCCTGACCGTGAAAGAAATAACCCAAAGGGTGAACCTGACCGCCCCGGCGGTGGCGGAACGCATTCGCCGAATGGAGCGGCAGGGTGTGATTCAGGGCTACACCGTGCGGCTGAACACCAAGTTCAGCGCCGAGCAAATCAATGCGCTCATCTCCATCTCGGTGCCGCTGGAGGACCGCCCGGCCTTTAAGGCCATGCTGAAAAACCAGGAGGACATCATGAAATGCTACCACGTAACGGGCAGCTACAGCTACATGATGCGGGTGCGCTGCCGGGATATTGCCGCGCTGGAACGCCTTTTGGGGCAGCTGCAAACCGTGGGGCACACCAGCTCGCAAATCATTCTTTCCGACATGCCGGTGCTGGGGCCCCAGCTTTAGGAAGGCCCTGGAGGCTGCCCTGTGGGCAAAACGCCCAGAGTGTATTGTTTTCTGCGCCGCCCCGTGCTATACTGTGCTTGGATGAGGACGGACTGGGAAAGTGCCATGAGTGGCGCGCCCCAGGCAACCGCAGCCACCAGACAGCTACCTTGCCAAGGAGGGAATGAGAATTGAAAAAAGAGTTGAATATCGAAACATTCAAACCCTATCTCATCAAAACCAAGAACGGAAAAGTGCTGGAGGTGGGAGAGTTTAGCCGTGAAAACGGCGGCATTGTGCGCATATGGAGCGAAGCGAGCGGCGACACCCAGCAGTGGCTGATGGAAAAAGTGGCGGGGGATTTTTATAAAATTACCAACGCGTTTTCCGGCAAGGTGCTGGACGTGGCGATGCAGGGCGTGGAAAATGGCGCCTGGGTGCACCAGTGGGACTATATTGGGGCCGACAGCCAGCTATGGAGCATTGAAAATGCGGGCCGCGGCTATTGCAAGATAAAATCCAAGCTTTCGGGCAAGTGCCTGGATTTGGTGGGCCTGGGGGCGATGGACGGCACCCCGGTGCAGATTTGGGAGGACGTGGAGGGCGC
>CAYRFC010000151.1:0-2316 GCA_964423365.1 uncultured Oscillospiraceae bacterium | reverse complement strand
CGGCAGCCCCAAAAACACTGGCGGAGCCGAAGCCGGCGGAGGCAGGCGCGGCCAAGACCCCCGTGGCCAAGAAGGCCCCGGCCAAAAAAGTGGCCGCCAAGAAGCCGGCGGCCAAAAAGCCGGCGGCGGCCCGGAAAACCCCGGCCAAAAAGGCAGCCGAGCCCAAAAAAGAGGCGGCGGCAGCCCCGGTGCAGCCGGAAAGTGAGAAATAGCGGCCGGGTTTTGGGCAAAGGCAGGGAATAAAGTGGAAAAGCAAGGGGGGATTCTATACCCTTGCTTTTTTTGCTTTTCTGCCAGGAACAGCATCACGCCTATTTTGTTCATTTTCCCTGGAAGAAAATAGCGTTTTCCCTTTGCGTGTGAAGCCGGAATGCGGTATACTATGGGGAACGCCGAAGGGGTGAAAAAATGGCCGACAGAGAAAAAAAAGAAGGAAATGAGCGGGGAGGCCTAAAAAGCCTGCTCTATAGTTTGTTTTCCTCCTCGGAGCGGAAGGATGCCCTGGCCGAAGACGATGTGTCTCATGTGCACCTGCATGCGGAAGGCCCCGCGGACGCCCCCCATTTTCCGCCGTCTGCCGGGCAAGCCAAGGCGCGGGAGATACCCATACCATCTCGGCCGGCAGCCGTGAGCGGCCCGGGCGAGGAGGAGGACGGCGAGGCACCTGCCGCCGGGGAGGAGGCGGCAGAGGAGGAGGCCGACCCGAACTGCCTGCCCGCCGCGGGCAACGCCCTGTATGAGCTGTACACACGCCGCGCGGGCCTGCCCCCCGAGGAGGACCCGCAGGCCTTGTTCTGGCTGTCTCAATTTATGGAAAGCGGAGAGGCCCCCACCGACGAGCAGCGCGGCTGGCTGAACCAGGCCGAGCGGGCCGCCCGGGAGCTGCTGAAAAAGAACCAGCGGCCCGAGCGGGAGGAGGAGCTGTTTCAGGAGGAGGCGCTGGACGCCTCGGTGCTGGTGTTTGTCTCGCGGGACAGGATGGCCGCCTGGCTGTTTGCCTTTCCCCCGGTGATGGACGGCCAGCCCGCCGACGAGGAAAAGCTGCGCGCCGCGCTGGCAGAGCGCGGGGTGGTGTTTGGGCTGGATGAGGAAAAAGTGCGGACCCTGGGGGAACGGCCCCCCTATTTCCGGCTGGTGCAGGTGGCGGCGGGGGAAGCGCCCATAGATGGCGAAAACGGAGAGGTGATTGACCGCTTTAAACGGGAGCTGGAAATACAGCTGACCGTGCGGGAGGACAACACCATTGACTACAAGGACCTGGGCTGGCTGCAAACGGTGGAGGAGGGGCAGTGCATCTGCGAGCTGGTGCCCCCGACAAACGCCATTACAGGCCGCGATGTGACGGGGCAGGAGGTGCGGGGGAAAAACGGCCAGAAGGCCGTGGCGCCCATGGGCCAAAATACCCGGATGAACGAGGAGGGTGACCAGCTATTGGCCACCATAGAAGGGGTGGTGTCGTTTGCGAACGGCCGCTTCAGGGTGGACCCCATCCTCATCATCAAGGGTAATATTTCCACCGAGACGGGAAACATTGACACCATTGGCGATATACTGGTGCATG
This sequence comes from uncultured Oscillospiraceae bacterium, assembly GCA_964423365.1. GTDB lineage: Bacteria > Bacillota > Clostridia > Oscillospirales > Ruminococcaceae > JAAYCI01. The sequence continues at coordinate 755 of CAYRFC010000151.1, read as the reverse complement.
GCGATATTCAGGAGGGCTTCACCGTGCAGGCCACGGGGAATATCACCGTGCAGGGTATGATAGAGGGCGCGAACGTGGTGGCCGGGGGCGATATTCAGGTGGGGCGCGGCATGAACGGCAACTCCCACGGGGTGCTGCAGGCCAAGGGCGAGGTGCGCAGCAAGTTCATAGAGAACGCCACGGTGACCGCCGGAGGAAAAATCATCTGCGATACCATCATCAACTCCACGGTGTCCAGCGATGTGGCGCTGATGGTGACCACGGGGCGGGGGGCCATCATCGGGGGGCACATCACCGCGCTGGAACGCATCGAGGCCAAAACCATCGGCAACCAGTCGAACCGGAACATCGTTATCACCATGGGCAGCACGGCCAACTACCTGCGCGACAAGCACGAGATGGAGCAAAAGCACCACGTGCTGCAAAATGAGGTGGAGGAAACCCAGAAGAACATCCGGTTTTTGGATGCCGGGGTGAACAGCGCGCCCGAGCAGGCCCAGCTGGCGGATGATTTGAAGCTGAAGCTCTCGGTGCTGAAGATGCAGCTGGCCGCCGCCGCGCGCGGGCTGGAGGAGCTGAACAAGAAGCAGGTGAAAAACAGCGACTGCCGCCTGCGCACCGACGTTTTGTACCCCCCGGCCCAGATTACCATAGGGGATGCGACCAAAATTCAGCGGCAGACGGCCTTTAACGCCACTGTTTTTTACAACAAGGGAGAAATAGACATCGCCAACGTGTGATGGCATTTTGCGAAA
>CAYRFC010000150.1:0-5982 GCA_964423365.1 uncultured Oscillospiraceae bacterium | reverse complement strand
ACGGACATCTTTTTGGCCGAGAAGGCGAAGGTATTCATATCGGCCTCGGGGTTTGCCAGCCGCCAGTCCTCAAAGTTCGAGTTCAGCAGGGTGAGCAGATACTCCTTCACGGCGGCCACGGGGTAGCCCTTCTCGTGGTAAAAGCCCAGGGCCAGCTCGGGGTCTTTCCGCTTCGAGAGCTTGCGCTTGCCGCCGCCGTCCTGCTTCATCAGGTGGGCGGTGTGCAGGTATTTCGGGGGCTTCCAGCCCAGCGCGGCAAACAGCTGGATGTGAATGGGCAGGGTGGCCAGCCATTCCTCGCCGCGCAGCACCAAGTTTGTGCGCATCAGGTGGTCGTCCACCACGTGGGCGAAATGGTAGGTGGGAATGCCGTCGCGTTTCAGCAGCACCACATCCTGGGTGTTTTCGGGCAGCTCCAGCACCCCGCGGATGACGTCGCCCACCTTGATGCGGTTTTCGGCACTGCCCTCGCTGCGGTAGCGCAGCACGTAGGGCTGGCCCTCGGCCAGCCGCTGTTCTATCTCGTCCAGCTCTGCGTCCCGGTAGCGGGCAAAGCGGCCATAGCAGCCAAAATCCAGCTTTTCGGCCGCTTGCTCTTCCCGAATGGCGGCCAGCTCCTCCTCGGTGAGGAAGCAGGGGTAGGCCTTGCCCTGCCTCACCAGCTCTTTGACATAAACATGGTAAATATCTTTGCGCTGGCGCTGGTAGTAGGGGCCATAGGCGCCCTTTTCACCGCCCTCGCAGGCCCCCTCGTCAAAGGGCAGGCCATATTCCCGGAACACCGAGAGGATGGTCTCCACCCCGCCCTCCACCTCGCGCTTTTGGTCGGTGTCCTCAATGCGCAGGAAAAACACCCCGCCGCTTTGATGGGCCAGGCGTTCATCGGCAATGGCGCCGTACAGGTTGCCCAGGTGCATAAAGCCGGTGGGGCTGGGGGCCATGCGGGTCACCCTGGCCCCCTCGGGCAGGGGGCGGGGCGGGTAACGCTCCTCCAGCGCGGCGGGGCTTTCGGTCACATCGGGAAACAGCAAATGGGCGAGCTTTTCGGTATCCAAAGGCGGCTCCTTATCCTCTGTATTGTTGGGCGCTCTCTGTTTGATTTTCTAAATAAATACTTTATCAAGAATGGGGGCCAAAGTCAAACAAACGGCGCAGAAAACCCGCCCCAAAAAGGCAGGGGCGGGTTTTCTGCGGCTGTAAGGCATGGCAATGGCTAGGGCACTCCCGCGCCACGAGGCGCGGTGAGGTAGCTGTGGGGGTCGGCCAGGCTGCCGTCTCCGTTTTGCACCTCAAGGTGCAGGTGGTTGCCGGCGCCCACTCCGTTGCTGGAACAAGCGGCGTCTCCCATGGTGGCTATTTGTACGCCTGCCTTCACGGCTTGCCCCTCATCCACAAGCAGGCTATCACAGCTGGCATACAGGGTAAGCAGGTCGTTCCCGTGGTCTATTATTATATAGTTGCCGTAATACTCCTGCCATCCGGCGGTGGTGACGGTACCGTCTGCCACAGCCAGAATAGCAGTGCCTTTGGGCGCGCAGATATCCATGCCACGGTGGGCCAGGCCCGGCCCCCCACTGCGCGAGACATACACGTAGTCGGGCACCGGCCAAAGCCAATTTTCGCTCTCCGCCGTGCCGGATACATACGCCGCATCGCCTGTGGCTGGCGGCTGGGGCAGGTAGTCGCGCGGGTTCAGCAGGCCGCCCTCTTTTTGCTGCACCTCAAAATGCAGGTGTTTGCTGAAGGCAAAGCCCGTGTCTCCCACGGTGGCAATAACCTGCCCGGCCTCCACACTTTGGCCCTCGCTCACGCGCAGCTCCTGGCAGTGGGCATACAGGGTCATCAGGCCGTTGCCATGGTCGATGACCACATGGTTTCCGTAGCTGTAGTGCCAGCTGGCGGTTATCACGTCCCCAAAGGCGGCGGCGACGATGGGGCTGCCCGCCTCAGCTGTTATGTCGATGCCCCGGTGGTTCTGCCCGGTGCCGCCCTCGCGCGCAACGGTGCCCGAGGAGGGCACGGGCCAGAGCATGCTGCTGTTTTGGAACAGGGTGGGCTCTTGCTCCAACAACAGCCGGATGTCCTCGTCAATGTAGCTCATAGGGTCTTGCGGCTGGCCTTCTTTTGTAATCTGAAACAGCAGGCCGTTCTGGCCCACGGCAGCTATGCCGTCTCCCGCATTTACCTCGTCGCCCTCTTTCGCCAGCACCATGTCGCAGTTGGCATACAGGGTTTCCATGCCATCGTTATGGGCCACCACGATGTAGTTGCCGTAGCTGGAATTCGCGTCCCCAGTCACAACGGTTTTCACGGTGCCGGGCGCGACGGCCAGAATGGCACAGCCTGGCCTTTCCGTCATCTGTAGGGTCAAGTCTTGCTCGTCAAGGATGTAGTGGTTGCCATTTGGCAAGCCTGGCAAGGGCCAGCCCCGCATGATGTTGGGCATGCCGGAGGCCTCCTGTTCTTTGTGCAGTTCGCTGCCGGATGCCACAGGCGCCGAGCTGGCAGTTGGCATGGCCAAAGAGGCGGGCGGAGCTGTGCTGGAGGAACCAGCAGGCGCACTTTCTGTCTGGTTGGCCCCGGCGGCGGCACAGCCTGCCAGCAGGCCCAGTGCCAGTGCCAGGCATAGCGCCAAAGCGGCGGCGCAGCGCAGGGGGCGGGTGGGGTTTTTGGGGTGAAGCAGTTTGTCCAGCCTCCTTTTCAGGGTTTTTGCGGGTGAGGCGAAGGCGAAGCTGGGCTCGGCCAGCCGGGGGCCGGCGGCAAAGGCCAGCAGGGTGGCGGCATAGGCGCAGCGCTGGCCGCCCGGCAGGCGGCCGGCCACGGCTTCGTCGCACAGGGCTTCGCAGTTTTCCTCTGCCATGCGGCCCAGCAGCCAGGCCAGCGGGTTGCACCAGTGCACCGCGCGCAGGGCCAGTAGGGCCAGCTTCAGCGGAATATCCCGGTGTTTCAGGTGGGTCAGCTCATGGCGCAGTGCAAATTCCAGCTGTTCTGCGCTCAGGGGGCCTTGGGGCAGGTAGAGCGCCGGGCGCAGCAGCCCCGCCAAAGCGGGGGAGCGCAGGCCCGTGCAGCGGTACAGGGCCGGGGCACGGCGCAGCCGGTATTCGGCGCAAAGGGCTGTGTATGTATCCAGAACATCCGGGGCGGTTTCGGGGCGGCGGCTTTTGCGCAGCTGGGCGCAGAGCCGTGCATAGCGCAGGCAGAAAAGCCCGGAACTGAGCCCCAGCCCGGCCAGATACAGCGCCGCCGCCAGCCCGGCTGGGTCGATGGCTTTTTCCCGCGGGGCAGGGGCAGGCGCGGGGCTGGTCTGTATCGTGGTGGCCGGGCTTTGCGGGCCACTGGCGGCCTTCCCGGTTTGGGCCGGGGCAGCCGTTTGCTTGCCGGCAGGGGTTATACCGGGTGCGGCATCTGCCTTGGCGGGGGCGGCGGGCCATTCCACCTGCACGGGCGGCAGCCCTGCCGTGGCCGCCAGCCGGGCCAGCGGGGCAAAGGGCAGCAGGAACAGCAGGCAGGCCAACAGCAGCAGTGCACGGCTGAACCCGGCGCGCAGGCGGGCCCAAAGCGGGCGCAGCAGCCAGATGCACAGGGTAAGCAGCCCCCCGGCCAGGCTGGCGGGCAGCCAATAATGGGTCAAAAAATCAGTCATGCAGCTCCGCCTCCTTTTCCTTTAGCCAGGCTTGCAGCTCATGCAGTTCCTCCCGGCTGAGGCCCCGGGCATCCACCATGGCGGCCAGAAAGGCTTTGGCGCTGCCGCCGTATTGCTCCTCCAAAAAGGCGCTTCCCTGGGCCTTTTTGTAGTCGTTTTTGCCTATGAGAGGGCGGTAGAGGTTGGCCTTGCCCTGCTTTTCGGCGGCCAGCATACCCTTCTCGGCCAGCCGTGCCAAAAAGGTCAGCAGGGTGGTCGGTTTCCAGTTTTTGTCCGCCACCAGGGTGGCCAGCTCCTTGCTGGTCATGGGGCCTTTTTTCCAAAACCAGCGCATGATGGCGTATTCCGCGTCTGAAAGGCGGTTTTCGTTGCCCATGGTGTGGTCCTCCTGTGTTTTTCGGTTTTTGAGATTTGCTTGCCGCCCGCGGGCGGTGCTGCTTGCGGCAGAAGAGGGAAGGAACATGTTCATTCTACACAATGTAGAGCAAAGTGTCAAGCGCCGCTTCTCCGCCCGGGCACAGGCGGAAAATAGGAGAACGGGGAGATAAGTGCCCGAAATAAGAGGAAAAAAGCACTTGAAATGGAGCGGGGGTTCATGGTATAGTGTTCTGGCTGGGCACAAATGTGTATGTGAGGTGAACAATATGGAGGAGAAGCGCTACCTGCTGGTGGAGTCCTCGGTGGTGCCGCAGGTGTTTCTGCGGGTGCTGCGGGCCAAGGAGCTGCTGGCCAGCGGCGAGGCGAAGAACGTATCCCGCGCCACCCACCTGGCAGATGTGAGCCGCAGCGCATTTTATAAGTATAAAGACTGCGTGTTTCACGCCTCCTTTGGCAGCGAGGTGCTTACCCTGAACGCCAAGCTGCTGGATGAAACCGGCGCCTTGCAGGAGCTGCTCTCGGCCATCAGCGGGGCGGGGGCCGGGGTGGTCACCATCAACCAGAGCAGCCCGGAGAATGGCGCGGCGCTTGTGGCGGTAACGGTGCGCACACAGGGCATGCAGGTAACGGTGGAGGAGCTGCTGGGGCGGCTGCGCCGCCAGCGCACGGTGGTGGAGATAAAGCAAAAAAAAGAAGGCTAGAAAAGACGGGGCGGGCAACTGTCTCCCGTGTAGATACAGGAGGGTTTTCATGGCAAAACTGGCAATTTTGGGCTGCGGCATTGTGGGCGGCGGCGTGCGGGAGATACTGCGCCGCAACGCGGCGGGCATAGAGCGGCGCCTCGGGGAAAAACTGGAGCTGGGCTATATCTGCGATTTGCGGGATTTTTCCGCCGACCCGGACGCCGCCCTGTTTGTGAAGGATATCGAACCGATTCTGGCCGACGGGGAGGTGCGGGTGGTGGTGGAGACCATCGGCGGGCTGAAGCCGGCCTACGACTATGTGCGCCGCGCGCTTTCCAGCGGCCGCCATGTGGTAACCAGCAACAAGGAGATGGTGGCCCAGTACGGCGCAGAACTGCTGGCCCTGGCCAAAGAGCACGGCGTGTGCTTTCTGTTCGAGGCCAGTGTGGGTGGGGGCACCCCCATCATCACCCCCATCCACCAGTGTCTGGCGGCCAACCGCATCTTCTCGGTGGCGGGCATCATCAACGGCACCACCAACTTTATGCTGAGCCGCATGGAGAAGGCAGGGATGGACTTTGCCGCCGCCCTGAAGGAGGCCCAGGATTTGGGCTATGCCGAGACCAAGGACCCCTCTGACGACGTGGACGGCATCGACGCCTGCCGGAAGGTTTCCATTTTGGCCTCGCTGGCCTTTGGCAGCCATGTGTACCCGGAAAATGTGCGGGCACGGGGCATCCGGGCCATCACCCCGGCCGATATGGAGGCCGCCCGCAGGCTAAACTGCGCGGTGAAGCTGATAGCCTGGTGCGAAAAGAGCGAGGACGGCCCCTTGCAGGTGGCGGTGGAGCCAATGCTGGTGCGCCGCAGCGACCAACTCTCCGGTGTGGACGACGTTTTCAACGCCGTGAAGGTGGAGGGGGACATGCTGGGCGAGGTGCTGTTCTACGGCAAGGGCGCGGGCAAGCTGCCCACCGGCAGCGCCGTGATGGCCGACGCGATAGACGCCATGAAAGAGGGCGTGAAGATTCACAACAGCCTGTTTTGGAAGCCCGCCGCCCCCATAGACGGCTTTTACGGCGACGGCGGAGCCTGCCAGTGGTATCTGCGGGCCGAAAACACCCGCGATATGGAGCTGCTGCCCGGCGCGGTGAAGCTCTCAGACAATGCCTACACCGTGCCCGGCCTTACCCCGGACGAGGCCCGCGGCTTCCTGGCCCGGCACGAGGGGGAGAGCTGTGAGGCGATGAAAATTTGGCCCGGGCAGGCGTAAATTAA
>CAYRFC010000149.1:0-6041 GCA_964423365.1 uncultured Oscillospiraceae bacterium | reverse complement strand
TCCACCCGCACGGCGCACACCTTGTACTCCGGCACACGGGCCAGGGTGTCGGTGGCGGAGTTTGTGAGGTGATTCGCGTTGCCGTCCTCGAAGTGGAAGGTCATGAACACCTCACCGGGGTTTACCTTGTCGTCCACATGGGCGGTGGTCTCCACCTGCCCACGGCGGGAGCTGACCCGCACCTTGTCGCCATGGCGCACCCCCAGCTTGGCCGCGTCGTCCAGATGTATCTCCACATAGGAGGAGTGGGCCTTCTCGTTCAGCCCCGCGGTGCGCTGGGTCATGGCCCCGGCGTTGTAGTGGTACAGCATCCGCCCGGTTACCAGCGTGATGGGGTAGTCCTCGCAGGGCAGCTCGGCCGAGGGCACATAGCGGCCGGGGTAGAAGTAGCCAAGGCCGCGGGAGAATTTCTCCTGGTGCAGGATGGGGGTGCCGCAGCTCTGCCCGCTGGTGCAGGGCCAGTGCAGGGTTTCGCCCGCGTCCAGCCGGGCGTGGCTTACCCCCGCATAGGACGGGGTGACCGAGGCAATCTCTTTCATAACCTCTGCCGCCGTGAGGGCGGGCTGGGGGTAGCCCAGCCGGTTCATCAAATCGGTGAAAATCTCGGTATCCAGCCGCATCTCGCCCTCGGCGCTCACGGCCTTGCGCACCCGCTGAATCCGCCGTTCACTGTTCGTGAAGGTGCCCTCCTTCTCGGCGTAGCTCACGCCGGGCAGCACCACGTCGGCCAGCTTGGCCGTCTCGGTGAGGAAGAGCTCGTCCACCACCAGAAATTCCAGGTTTTCCAGCATCTCGCGGATATGCCCGATGTGCGGGTCGGTGCGCATGGGGTCCTCGCCAAAGATGAAGAGGGCCTTGATCTTGCCCTCGGCCACGGCGGCGGGAATTTGGGTGGAGGTGAGGCCCACCTCTCCGCTCAGCGGCACACCCCAGGCTTTTTCAAACTTCAGGCGGGCTTCCTCATTGGCCACCTTCTGGTAGCCGGGGAAATCGCCGGGCAGGCAGCCCATGTCGCAGGCGCCCTGCACGTTGTTCTGCCCGCGGATGGGGTTCACCCCACAGCCGCTGCGGCCAATCTTCCCCACCATCATGGCCAGGTTCGAGAGGCTCATCACGCCCTCGGTGCCGGTGGAATGCTCGGTGACGCCGAGGCAGTACAGCAGCGGGGCCTTCTCGGCCTTGGCGTAGAGGTGGGCCGCCCGGCGCAGGTCGTCCGCGTCGATGCCGCAGATTTCGGCCACCTTTTCGGGGGTGTATTCCTCCAAAATCTCCGCCAGCGCCTCAAAGCCCTCGGTGCGGGTTTTGATGAAGTCCATGTCGGCCAGGCCATCCTTCAAAATCACATGCATCATGCCGTTGGCAAAGGCCACATTGGTGCCGGGCTTTAGCTGCAGGTGAATTCCGGCCTTGTCCGCGATGTCAATCTTCCGGGGGTCCACCACAATCAGCTTGGTGCCCTCGCGCACGGCACGGCGGATTTTGGTGCCCAGCACGGGGTGGGCCTCCTCGGGGTTCGAGCCTATCAGAAGCATGACATCCACATCGGTGGTGATGTCATCAAACGGGTTTGTCATGGCACCCGAGCCCAGCGTAGTTGCAAGACCTGCAACAGAAGGGCTGTGTCAGACGCGGGCGCAGTTGTCCACGTTGTTGGTGCCCACCGCCGCGCGCATCATTTTCTGGAATAGGTAGTTGTCTTCGTTTGGGCTGCGCGAGCAGGAGAAGCCCGCAATGGCATTTGCCCCATCGCGCTTTTTGATGAGGCTGAGCTTTTCGGCCACCAGGCCCATGGCCTCGTCCCAGCTTGCCTCTTGCAGCTCGCCGTCCTTTCGGATAAGCGGGGTTTTCAGCCTGTCGCCCGCGTGCACAAATTTGTAGGAGCCAAAGCGCCCCTTCACACACAGCAGGCCCTTGTTGGTGGGGCCATAGGCGGCCTGGGCGCCCACCAGTCTGCCGTTTTTGCTCAGCAGGTCCAGCTGGCAGCCCACGGCACAGTGGGGGCAGGTGGTGCGGGTTTTCTGCACCTCATAGGCGCGGTAGCGCTTCTTCTGGTCCTTGCTGCTCAGGGCGCCTGTGGGGCAGTTTTGCACGCAGTTGCCGCAGCTCTCGCAGCGGCTGGCCTCCTGCCCGCGGGGCAGGCCGTAGGCGGGGCTGATGAAGGTGTCGCCCCCCCGGCTGGAAACGCTCAGCACATCGCGGCCCTGCAGCAGCTCGCAGGTGCGGGCACAGCGGCGGCACATGATGCACTTCTCGGGGTTAAATTCATAAAAGGGGTTCGAGTCATCCACCCGGCCTTGATGGGGGTGGGCCCCCATGGGGTAGCTGGTTTTGTCCAGGCCGTACTCCAGGCTGTAGTCCTGCAGGCGGCAGTCACCGTTGCGCGCGCAGCTAAAGCAGGTGAACACATGGTTGCTCATCAGCAAATCCAGCACAAAGCGCCGGGCCTCCACCACCTTGGGCGAACGGGTGTGAATCACCATACCCTCGGCGCACTCCTCGGTGCAGGCGGTGGCAAGGCCGCCCTTCCGGCCGCCCTCCACCTCCACCACACACATCCGGCAGCTGCCGTCCGGGGCCAGGTCCTTCAGGTAGCAAAGGGTGGGAATCTCAATGCCCAGGCTCTCGCAGGCCTGCAAGAGCTTGGTGCCGCCCTGCACCCGGCAGGGCCTTCCGTCAATCGTGAGATTCACGATTTTGTCTCTGTCCACGCTCATCGTGTTCTCCTCCTCTAGCCAATGCGCTTTTCAAACGCCGCACGGCGGTATTTTAGGCCGGTCTGCACAGATTTCGGCACGCTTTGCCCCAGCCCGCAGGCCGAGAGCATGGCAATTTGCCTCAGCATCTCCTCCAGCTTGTCCAGGTCGGCCCTGTGGGCCGCGCCTTTCTGGAAGCGCTGCATCATCTGCTGCAGGCGCACCGTGCCCAGGCGGCAGGGGGTGCATTTTCCGCAGCTCTCGTGCACGAAAAAGCCCATCACGTTCTCCAGATAGTCCACCACATCCACGGTGTCGTCCAGCACCACAATGGCGCCCGAGCCGATGGCGAGGTCTCTGTCCCACAGGCCCTGGTAGCTGTAAATCATGCCCTCCATCTGCTCGGGGAAGCCCAGCGGCCCGCTTTGCCCGCCAAAGTGGATGAAGCCCAGCGGCCGCCCGTCCGGCAGCCCGCCGCCCATCTCCTCGCTGTACAGAATTTCCTCCAGCGGGGTGCCCAGCGGAATCTCGTACACGCCGGGGTTATTGATATGCCCGGACAGGCAGACCAGCTTGGTGCCGCCGCCGTCCTCGGCGCCCATCTCGCGGTAGGCCTTGCCGCCCATCTCCACAATCACCGGTACATTGGCAAAGCTCTCCACATTGTTCACCAGCGTGGGCTGCAGGAACAGGCCCACATCGGCCAGGTGGGGGGGCTTGATACGCGGACGGCCGGTGCGCCCCTCCACCGAGTTTAAGAGGGCCGAGTTCTCGCCGCACACATAGGCCCCCGCACCCGATACCAAAATGATTTCGTAGTGGAAGCCCTCGATGCCGCCGATATTCTGCCCGAGGTAGCCCGCCTTTTCGGCGTTCTCTATGGCGCGCTGGAAGGTCTTTTGAAGCTCGTGGTACTCGCCGCGGATGTAGATATACCCGGCCTTGGCCCCAAACAGCCAGCCCGCAATCAGCATCCCCTCTATCACGGCCAGCGGGTCGTCCGAAAGCAGCACCTTGTCCTTAAAGGTACCCGGCTCGCCCTCGTCGGCGTTGCACACAATATATTTGGGGTAGGTGGGGCTGCCGTAGAGATGCCGCCACTTCTTGCCCGCGGGGTAGGCCGCGCCCCCCCGGCCGCGCAGCATGGCGTCGTCCATCTCCTGCAGCAGCTGCTCTTTCTCCATACCCGTGGCTTTTTTGAAGGCCGCAAAGCCGCCCAGCGCCTCGTATTCGGCCACCGAGGCGGGGTCTTGCAGCTTGCCCACCCGTTTTAGCAGAACCCTTTTTTCGCCCATGCTCTCCTCCTGGTTTTACACTTTGATGCTGCCGCTGCGCAGGCCGTCCAGCAGCTTCTCTATGGCTTTTTCGTCCAGGTTGCCAAAAACCTTGTCTTTTACCTTAATCACCGGGCCCTTGCCGCAGGCACCCACACAGGCGGTGTGCTCATAGCGGAACATGCCGTCCGGGGTGGTTTTGCCCAGCTCCACACCCAGCTTTGCCTTCAATACCTCCACCACCTTGTTGTTTTTAGAAAAACGGCAGGGGGCGGAGTTACACACCATCAGCAGGTGCTTTGCCTGCGGCTGGGTGTGCAGCATGGCGTAATAGCTCAGCAGCTCAAACACCCGGGTTTCGGAAAGGCCCAGCTCCTTGGCGATATGCCCGGCGGTCTCTGCGTCCACATAACCCTCGGCCGAGACATACTGGCATTCCAGCAGCATGGCCAGAATGTTCTCTTTACGCCCTCCGTTGTTTTGAATCACTTCTTTCACCTGTTCCCTCGTCATATCCTGTCTCCTCTCTGGAAGCATCTGCTTTGGTAAGGGCGGCAGAGCCGCCTGCTTTTCTGCTTTTCTATTTATAAGAAAAGGCGCAGGCTTTCCCCGTCCGTTTTTTCTATTTGTATTTCCGGGGGCGGCTGCCCCAGGGTGACAATGCGCTGGGCCTGCTTTGCCAGCGCCTCGGCGCCGGGCTTGCCCGCCTCGCGGGGCGGCCAGGCGCGCGCCGCAAACAAAAATACCCCCGGCTCTGCCACAGCATGCATCCGGTTCGATTCACACACCAGCGCCACGCCCTTTGGCAGCGTCTGCACAAAAGCCCGCAAAGCATCGCCCATGCTTTCGGGGCGGCTGCGCAGCAGGAAGGCCCTTTCGGCCCCGGCCTGCCGCATCAGCGCGGTGTCCTTCCCGGTGCCGGTCTCCTGCTCCTCGCGGATATCAAAGGCCCCGCAAAGGCCCCCGCAGAGGCCGCAGCCCGCCTCGCCCCGGTGGCAGGGCTGGCCGGGGTTTTCCACGCAAATCACCTTGAGGCCCCACACCCGCACCCGCTCTTGCAGCTTCGCTATCACCCCGCAGGCCAGGGCGGTTTTGCCGTCATTCCGGCCATAGCCCCCCACCAGCACCATCTGGGGCAGGGCCAGCCGCTCCTTCGCTTTCTCCATGCCCACCCGGGCCTCCTTCTCTCCGCCTCCAGGCCGCCAGCTCGCCCGGGGTGTTCAGGTTGGCAAAGGCCGCAGTGCCCGCCTGTGTGGGCAGCGCCGCCACCCGCAGCTGCGAAAACCCGCTTTGCAGCTGCAGCTCCCCTTTTGCCAGCTGCTTTTGGAACACCGGCAGGCAGCGGCGGTGGTAAAAGGCGAACAAGGGCTCCAGCCGCTCTCCATTGCGGCAGAGCACTACATCTACATTTTGTATTAATTCTAACATACTAAACAAAATGTTTTCGTCAAAGCTGGGCATGTCGCAGGCCATGACGAACAGCCAGGGGCTTTCTGTCTCCTCAAAGGCGGTGCACACCCCGCCCAGCGGCCCGGTTTCGGGGTAATGGTCTGCCGCCTGCGGCAGGGCGGCCAGCAGGGGCACGGCAGCCAGCTTGGCGGGCCGCTCGCACACAGCCAGCACCCGCCCAAACAGCGCCTCCAGTTTTCTGGCGTGGCGCAGCAGCAGGTATTCGCCGTCCATCTGCAAAAAAGCCTTGTCGAAGCCCATGCGGCGGCTCTTTCCCCCGCACAGCAGCACGCCGGTGCAGCCCAGTGCAATGCTCCGTTCGAAATTCTCCCCCATTTTACATACCTCTACGTTGCCTATCATACCACACCCCGCCGCCAAAAAGCCACAGTCTCCCAAAATTCGGTAAAGTGCACTATTTTGTATGCAAAATTTCAGCAGGTACACCCATGCCCCCACTCGCCGCAAGTTCTGTCATCCAAACACTGGCACTCACTTCCCGGGCCACCGCATTTACTCTGTTGCAGGTATCTTTTTGGGACTTGACCTGACTTAACATCCCGAGCCGCGGCAAAACGCACATGTCATTCTTACTGTTGTGCGTTTTGCAGGCGAGGCGACCTCT
>CAYRFC010000148.1:0-6048 GCA_964423365.1 uncultured Oscillospiraceae bacterium | reverse complement strand
CCGGGCAGCAGGCTCACCATGGCCCACTCCACGTGGTGCTCGGTTATGGGGCCGGTTTCAATATGCAGGCCCTCGGTGTCCACCGTCACCCGCTCACCGTCGTCCGGTATGGCGTTTAGGTTGCTGAAGACGAGGCCCCCCAGAGAGTCGTATTCCCTGTCCTCGGGCAGCTTGATGTCCAGCTCGTCCTCAATATCCTCGATGTCGGTGTCGCCGGTAATCCGCCAGAGGTTGTCCTCCAGCTGCAAAATTTCCGGCTCATCGGGCACATCATACTCGTCGTAAATGTTCCCCACAATTTCCTCTATGATATCCTCCATGGTGACAAGGCCCGAAAAGCCGCCGTATTCGTCCAGCACCAGGGCCATATGGTCCTGCCGCTGCTGCATGTCGCGCAGCAGAATGTCTGCCCGCACCGTCTCGGGCACAAAATGGGCCGGGCGCAGCAGCTCGCGCACGGTGGGGGGCGCGCCCTTCTCTTGCAGGGCCAGCAGGTAGCTGCGGGAATTCAGCACCCCCAGAATGTCGTCATAGCTGTTGTCATACACCGGGAAGCGGCTTTGCCCGCTGCCCCGGATGATGGCCAAAACCTCGCCGGGGCCCGCGTCGGCCTCCATGGCCACCACGTCCACACGGTGGGTCATCACGTCCCGCGCCAGGGTGCCCCGCAGCTCAAAGACGTTCTCTATCATCTCTTTTTCTTCCTGCTCAATGGTGCCGCTCTCGCTGCCCGCGTCCATCATCATGCGAATTTCATCCTCGGTAACGGCGGCCTCCTGCCGCTCGCTGCGGATGCCAAACAGCCGCAGCACCAGCCGCGCCGAGGCGGAGAGCAGCCAGATGACCGGCTTCATTACCAGCGCCAGGGCGGCCACCACCCCCGCCGTGCCGCGGGCCACCTGGTAGGGCCTGTGCAGGGCCAGCTGCTTTGGCACCAGCTCGCCCAGCACCAGCGTGAAATAGGACAAAATGAGGGTGATGAGGATGATGCTGACGGTGCGCAGCGCGGCGAAGGCGCTTTGTGGCAGGGAGAAGACCCCCAGCGCCCAGCCCGCAAGCGGGGTGGCAAAGTTATCGGCGGCGAAGGCGCTGGCCAGCAGGCTGGCCAGGGTGATGCCGATTTGAATGGCGGAGAGAAAGCCCGAGGGGCTCTCGGCCAGCTTCAAAATGCGCGGCGCATTCTTGTCCCCCTCCTCGGCCATGTGGCGCAGCCGGGTGGGGCTGAGCTGCAAAAGAGCAATTTCGCTGGCGGCAAAAAAGGCGTTCAGCAAAATCAGCAAAAGCTGCAGAAGAAGAATCAAGGTCAGATTTTGGGCTGTCAAATGGGGTTCCTCCTAGAGAAAAACAAACTGGTGTAAAACAAAACAAGGCCCGGCCCTGCGCGCTGCGGCGCTGGCCGTGCCCTGGGGACTATTCTGTTCAGCGGCGGGCTGTCTACAACTGCCGTCGTCGTCCATGGCGGTTTTTTGGTTCCTTTCTGTTTGCGCTGGCGGGCTGTGGCCTGCCTTTGGTGGCCGCTTTTTGCCGTTTTTTCCGCCTCGGCGGGAAAAAGCAGCGTGCAGCATACACGCATTATACGGCAGAGCCGGGGTGCTGTCAAGCGGAAGGAGGCGGCTGGCGCTGCGCGCCCAGCTTTTGGGCAAAAAACTCATCCAGAAGCGCCTCGGGTATAATGGGCTCCCGCTGGCCGAAGGCCTCCCGCACAAATTGCAGCTGGAAGGCGGCCGGCTCCTCCGCGGTGAAGCTCAGGCGGTACACCGTGTCCAGCGGTTGCTGGCTGGGGCGGTGCTCCCGCAGGTGGAAAAACCACCCGCCGCTGTTGTCCGGCTCCATGGTGTAGCGCAGTATATCCTCTTCGCCCGGGGCCATCAGCAGGCTGCGGCAGCCCGCCGCGGTTTGGCCCGGGGCGGTGTATTCCAGAAGCATGCCGGGCTTTTGCCGCCGGGCTTTTTTGTTCTTTTCCATCAGCCAGCCAGCCAGAAATACCAGGCCCACCAGCAGCAGCACCGTGCCTATCAGCCGCAGGTTCAGCACGCCGGCCAGGGTTTCCAGGGCCCCCATCAGGCGGGCACCGGGCTTGTGTCACCCGCCGAGGGAAGGGTTGGGTCGGGTGCGGTGAGCTCGGGCCCGGTGGGGGGCGGGGGCACCGGCACATCGGGAGCAGGGGGCGTGACTTCTGGCGGCGTGGGGTTGGGTGGTGCAGGCGGTGTGGGTGCAGGCGGCGTGGGGCTTGGCGGTGTGATTTCTGGCGGCGTGGGTGTGGAGACAGGTGGGGTGGGCGCCGGAGGGCTGCTGGACGAGGAGCTGGAGGACGGGGCCACCGAGGACGACAGGCTGCTGCTGCCTGTGGTGGCAGCCGGGGCCTTCCCAGAGCTGCTGGAGGACGAGACCACCGGGGCCGGGGTTTGCACGTGCACCGGCACAGCCTTCAGGGGCTTCGGGCGGGTGTCCTCGGTGATGTAGCTGTGGGTGCGGAAATACTCCATCAGGTTTTGGGCGGCCTGGCGGGTGATGTGGATGCCGTCCTTTTCCATCATGCCCTCTTTTGCATAGCCGGTGCTTTCGTCCTTCAGCGCCTCGCTCCAGTTCAGGAACCGGCAGTCCTCCTCCTGGGCCAGCTCCACCAGGGCGCGGTTGTATTTGTCCACCTCGCTTTGGGAAAGCTGCGGGCTTTGGTGCTGCTGGGCTATGGGGGGCACCGCGGCGATGATGATATCGGCCGAGGGGTATTCCTGGCGAATCTGGCCGATGAAGCTCTGGTAATACTCTATGAAGTCATCCACCGGGGTGTAGCCCACGTTGTTGGTGCCAAAGGTAATCACCACCCGGCGGGGCTGCACCAGGGCCACGCTTTTGGCCATGGTGACGTTGTTGTAGCCCTGGAAGATGATGTTGTTGTTCTGCACCGCGCCCTGGATGGCCTCGCCCACCACGCCGATGCCGTTTTGCAGGGTGATGCCGGTGTCGGCGCCGAACTCCACCAGGCGCACGGTGTTGGAATCTCCCAAAAACAGGGTTTCGTCCACATACGCATCGCCCGCGTCCTCGCTCTGGGGCAAAATAGTACCGGCATATTCCGCCTGCGGCAGGGAGTTCTGGGTTTTGTCGTAGCTGGCGTCCCCCACAATCACCGGGGCCTTGGAGCTGCTTTGGGAGCTGGCCGCCGGGGTTTGCTGGCAGCCCGGCAGAAGCAGCGCTAAGCTGATGAGCACCACCAGAATGACAATGCCGCCTATCAGGGCCGAAAACAGGGCCACCATCTTTTTGTCCAGCCCGCCGTCGGGCAGGTAAAAAAAGGCAAAGGGGCGCTTTTTTACGGCCGTTCCGGCGGCCTTATGGCGGCTGGGCTGGGCCGGGGCCTTGGGCGGGGGCGGTGTGCCCGGGGGGCTGGGCTTGCGGGGGGGCTTTTCTCCTGTTGGCTTGCCCATTTTTTCAAATTGCACAGCGAATTACCTCAATTGGCCGCCCATGCCGGGCGGGGAGTGGAAACGGGGCCGCCACACAGGGCGGGCTCCCGGCAGGTGGCGGCGCCGCACAAATGGGCACAGCCGCCACAGAACTGGTTAAGATTATACAGAAAAACAGGAGATTTGGCAAATGAGCGCCCGGTTTGCCCTGGGCAACACCGCACAAGGCCAGCGCCGCCGCCCCGGCGTTTGGCCATGCTGCACTGTGCGGCAGTGCCCCACCGCAATTTTTTCTTGCCCTGCCCCGCGCCGCTTGCTATGATGAAGCAAAGCCCCCCTGTGGGGCCAGTGAAAACGGGCGGGGGCCTGTTTCGTTCTGTAGGGGAGACAGAGAAGCACTATAGACGGCCTATTTTACGGGCAAGGATGGCAAGCATGAAGGAAAAGATTTGGAAAAACAAAAAAACCATACTGCTGGCCGCGCTGTTTTTTGGGGGGATGGCCGTGATTACCGTGCTGGCCTGGCCCTATATCCGAAGCCTAACTGACCCCGCCACCCAGGCGAAGCTACAGGAGGCCGTGGCCGCCATGGGCCCCTGGGGGGTGCTGGCCCTGTTCGGCTTACAGGTGCTGCAAATTGTGGTGGCCTTCATCCCCGGAGAGCCGGTGGAGCTGCTGGCCGGGGTGCTGTATGGCGGCTTTGGGGGCACGGCCATCTGCATAGCGGGCTGCGTTCTGGCCTCCGCCATGGTGTTTTGGCTCACCCGGCGCTTTGGCAAGCCCTTTGTAGAGCGTTTTTTCAAAAAAAACAAGCTGGAGGAATTCCGGTTTTTGCAGGAGCCTAAAAAGCAGGATTTGGTGGTGTTTGTGCTGTTTCTGGTGCCCGGCACCCCCAAGGATTTGCTCACCTATCTGGTGGGGCTGAGCCAGATGAAGCTCTGGCGCTTTTTGCTGCTCAGCAACATCGCGCGCATTCCCTCGCTGGTGTCCTCCACCTTTTTGGGCGAGGCCGCCCGGCAGGGGCGCTGGCTTACCGCCGGCATCATTTTTGGGGTGACGGCCCTGCTGGGCATTGCGGGCATTCTGCTGAAAGACCGCCTGCTGGCCGCCGCCAAGGCGTTTGGCGCCAGGCACAGGGGGCACCGTTCAGAGTGACGCCTTTTGCCCGTAAACAGAAAATTTACGATTCCTTTACTTTTGCCCATGTGCTTTATGATATACTAAGGGGGAAGCAGGGGTATGGCGTGGGGCCGCCCCGCTATGCCCTGGGTGCTGCCGGTGCTACAGGGAGCATCGCCGGCGCCACCCAGAAGGAAAGGGGTTGTGAGTACGTGAAAAATGTGTATATCTCTCTGCCCAGCGCCACCCAGGTGCAAGCCTTTGCCGAAACGCTGACCAAACTGGAGGGGGATTTCGATTTGGTCTCGGGCCGGTATATTTTGGATGCGCGCAGCATGATGGGCATTTTTTCGCTGGATTTGGAGCATCCCATTGAGCTGAAAATTCACCAGGACACCCCGGAGACGCTGCAGGCCCTGCAGGCCTTTACCGTAGAGGGGCCCAAGGCCTAAAAAGCGGAGGAACGCAAAATGGCAACCGAATATGTGACCCTGACCATTGGAAAACAAAAGAATATTGCGCTGATAGCCCACGACGGCAAGAAGCAGGAGCTGCTGGACTGGTGCGACTGGAACAAAAAAATACTGCAAACCCACTTTTTGTGCGGCACCGGCACCACCGCCCGCATGATTACCGACCGCACCGGCCTGCCCGTGCGGGGCTACAACAGCGGCCCGCTGGGGGGCGACCAGCAGATAGGCGCCAAGATTGTGGAGGGCCTCATCGATTTTATCGTCTTTTTTTCCGACCCGCTGACCGCCCAGCCGCACGACCCGGACGTGAAGGCCCTGCTGCGCATTGCGCTGGTGTACGATATCCCCATTGCCACCAACCGCGCCTCGGCCGATTTTATGATTACCTCGGCGCTGATGAACGAGGAATACCAGCACGAGGTGGAGAATTTCCACCAGACGGTGGCAGACCGGGCCGAGAGCCTGTAAGCGATGGCCGTATAGCATCTATAAACCTCCCCCTGGGCTGCTTTGCCCTGCGGGGATTTTTTCTTATTGCCGCCAGCCTTGACGGGGCAGGCCCTTTTAGATTATAGTATATAAGCACGCTTTAATACTTTAGAGCAAACAATGAACAGATAGAATAACGGAGGAAAGAACATGAAAAAAGTGATTGCGGCTGCTATGAGCCTGCTGCTGGTGGCGGCTTTTGCCGGATGCACGAGTGCGTCCAGCAGTGCCCCGGCATCCAGCAGTGCGCCTGCCAGCAGCGCCCCCGCCGCCGGTAGTGCGGCCTCCCCGGGCAGCACGGCGGCTTCCGCCAGCGGCCAGGCCGCCAAGGTGGGTGTCATTCAGCTGGCCCCCCACCCCGCACTGGACGCCTGCTATGAGGGCTTTGTGGACGCCCTGGCCGAGGGTGGCTATGTGGAGGGCGAAAACCTGAGCATCGACCTGCAAAATGCCCAGGGCGAAATTGCCAACTGCCCCACCATTGCTTCCAAGCTGTCCAACGATAAGAACGATTTGATTCTGGCCATTGCCACCCCGGCGGCCCAGGCCATGGCCAACGA
>CAYRFC010000147.1:0-6055 GCA_964423365.1 uncultured Oscillospiraceae bacterium | reverse complement strand
TATTCCAGCAGCTTGGCGCTGCCTTCCAGCACCCGCAGCGCGCCCTCTACCAGGGCGGCCATCTCGTCCTCGCCGGGGTAGGTCATCACCCGGGCCATCTGGTCCACCCGCTGCTTGATGGCCCCGGTGAACCGGGTGGAGTAGGCCAGCCCCCCGGTGAGGATGATGGCGTTGATGCGCCCTTCCAGCGCCGCTGCCATGGCCCCAATTTCCTTGGCAATCTGGTAGGCCATGGAGTCCATCACCAGCGCGGCAAACTCGTCGCCCTTTTGCACCATCCGCTCCACCTCGGTCATATCGTTCGTACCAAGATAAGAGACAAGACCGCCATTTTTGTTGGTGAGGGCCAGCAGCTCCTCCTTGGTGAGGTGCCCCGAAAAGCACATCTCAATGAGGGGTTTGGCCGGCACCCCGCCGCAGCGCTCCGGGGTGAAGGGCCCCTCGCCGCTGATGCCGTCGTTTACATCGATGACACGGCCATAGCGGTGGGCCCCCACCGAGATGCCGCCCCCCATGTGCGCCACAATAAAGCGCCCGTCCTCGTAGGCTATGCCAAGCTGGGCGGCACAGCGGCGGGCCACGGCCTTGGTGTTCAGCGCATGGAAGACACTGCGGCGCTCAATGCCGGGAATCCCGGTCATCTTGGCCACCTGCTCCATCTCGTCCACCACCACCGGGTCCACCGTGTAGGCGGGAATGTGGTAGCGCCGGCCCAGCTCGGCGGCAATGATGGCCCCAAGAGAGGAGGCGTGCGAGGTGGCCGCGCCCTTTTCCAAATCTGCCAGCATCTTTTCGTTGATGGTGTAGGTGCCGGAATCCATGGATTTCAGAATGCCCCCCCGGCCCACCACCGCCGAGAGGCCCTCCGGCGGGAGCTTCTGCTCCCGCAGAAACTGCAGCACATGCTGCACCCGCAGCTCTTTTTGCTCCAGCACGTTGGCGCAGCCCGCAAATTCCTCGGTGGCATGGCGGATGGTCTGGCTGGCCACCGGGCTTTCCCCCTGAAACACCGCCACCTTGGTAGAGGTGGAGCCAGGGTTGATGGCCAAAATCTCGTAGTTTTCTCCGCTCATCTCAGCTCTCCCCCTTGCGCAGAATCACCGTGCCCTTGCGGGCCGCGGCCAGGCCCTGCCCGGCGGCCAGCGCCTGCATGGCGGCCACCTCCTGCGGGCTGCCGGTGAACTCGGCATACAGCATCCCCTTCTCCTGGCAAAGCAGGCGCAGCTGGTGCCGCTGCAAAAAGTCCCGTTTTTCCTGGGGCAGCTCCAGCAGCAAAAGCTCCCGCATCAGCACATTTTCGGGGGTGAACTGCCGCCACTCGGCAATGCCCTCCATGTCGTCCAGGCTGTCTGCCAGGGCGTCTATCTCCACGCTGAGGCCGTGCAGCGAGAGGGTGATTTGGGTGCGCCCATTTTTGGCGTCGGCGGTGGAGAGGGACTCGATGTTCCAGCCCTGCCGCCGTATCAGCCCGGCAATTCTGTCTAGCACGCCGGGGCGGTTGTAGGCCATAACTTCCAGCATTGCCACCATGCGTTTTCCCTCCTGCCTGCTCTATTTCTATTTTTTCTCTCGCTCTCTCGCCAATATCCGAACCGGCGTGCCCGTGAGGCCGAACACCCCGCGTATCTGGTTTTCGAGATAGCGCTGGTAGGAAAAGTGGAAGAGCTTTTTCTCATTGATGAAGCAGGCAAAGGTGGGCGGGCGGGTGGATACCTGCGTCATATAGTAAATTTTCAGGCGCTTGCCCCGGTCTGTGGGGGGCTGCACCCGGGCGGTGGCGTCGGCCAGCAGGCTGTTCAGCTTGCCGGTGGTGATGCGCATGGCATTCTGCGCGTCCACATAGTTGATGAGCTCCATCAGCTTGCCCACCCGCTGCCCGGTTTTGGCCGAGAGGAAGAGGATGGGCGCGTAGGACATGAAGCTGAAATCCTGCTCCAGCTTTTTGCGCTGCTCGGCCATGGTCTTGTCGTCCTTGTCCACCGCGTCCCACTTGTTTACCGCGATAATACAAGCTTTTCCCTGCTCATGGGCAAAGCCCGCCACCTTGCTGTCCTGCTCGGTGAAGCCGGTGGTGGCGTCTATCAGGATGACGGCCACCCGGGCGCGCTCCACCGCCGCCAGGCTGCGCAGCACGCTGAAGCGCTCCACCCCGTCCTCCACCTTGCTGCGGCGGCGCAGGCCCGCCGTATCTATGAAGGTGTACTGGCCGTACTCGTTGTCCACGTCGGAGTCCACCGCGTCACGGGTGGTGCCCGCCTCGTCGGCCACAATCATGCGCTCCTCGCCCAGAATGTAGTTCACCAGGCTGGATTTTCCCACATTGGGCCGCCCGATGACCGCCACCGGGATGCGGTCTCCCTCCTCCTCCCCGCTCTGGGCAGGGGGGAAGGTGGCCACCACGTCGTCCAGCAAATCTCCGGTGCCATGCCCGTGCACCGAGGAGACGGGGTAGGGCTCGCCCATGCCCAGAGAGTAGAAATCGTAGACCTCCAGCGGGGTCTCGCCCAGGGTGTCGGCCTTGTTCACCACCAAAAACACCGGCTTGCCGCTGCGCAGCAGCAGGGGGGCAATATCGGCGTCGCTGGCCGTCACCCCGCTGCGCAGGTCGGTGACGAACAGGATGGCGTCGGCGGTATCGATGGCGAGCTGGGCCTGCTCCCGCATCCGGCGCAGCAGGCCCTCGTCGTTGCCCGGCTCTATGCCGCCGGTGTCGATGAGCAAAAACTCCCGCCCGCACCACTCGGCTTCGCCATACAGGCGGTCGCGGGTCACGCCGGGGGTATCCTCCACAATGGCCAGGCGCTTGCCCACCAGCTTGTTGAACAGGGTGGATTTTCCCACGTTGGGCCGCCCTACAATGGCGACAATGGCTTTTGACATAGTGCTCTCCTTTTCTCGTAGCCCCCTGCTACTGGGGGCTGGCCAGCAGGGCGTCCAGCAGGGCCGCGCCGTCGCAGGGCAGCACCTGCACCCGCACGCCCAGGGCTTCTTCCAGCTCGGCGGGGCGCATGCCGTCCAAAAACACGTCCCCCTCGGCCCGCAGCATGTTAGCAGGCAGAAACAGGGTTTTGGTGTGCAGCTTCCCGGCCAGCTGCGCGGCCAGGTCCTGCCCGGTCAGCAGGCCCGCCACCGTAACACCGGGGCCAAAAAAGCGGTTCTCTATGGCATGCACATGCAGTTTTAGCTGCGGGTAACGGCAGTTAGCCATGGCTGCCAGCTCCGCCAGCAGGGGGGCCGCCAGCAGGCCGGTGGCAAGGTCTGCCCCGCAGGGGGGCGGGGCCTCGTCCGTCCCGGCCAGCGCCGCGGTGAACTCCTCGTGCAGCATCCGCCACATCCCCACCCCATTTTCCAGCTGGGGGTAGCTCTCGTAAAATTCGTCCGGCGGTATGGCCCGCCCCGCCAGCAAAAACCATTCGTCTGAGGGGAAAACCACCCGTTCTCCGTGCTTTTGCAGCATGACCTTCCCGGCCTCCAGCAGAATGTCCAGCTGGGCGGCGGCCTCCCCGGGGGTGTAGCGCTGCAGCGCGGCCAGCCCCTCGCGGTGGCGGGTAAGGCCCACCGGCACCGCCGCAATGCTCTGCACGGCGGGGTACATCCCGGCCAGCCAGTCAAGGCTGCGGCGCAGCTCGGGGCCGTCGTTCAGGCCGGGGCACAGCACCAGCTGGGTGTTCATCTGGATGCCCGCCTCCGCCAGCCGGGGCAGCAGCCCCAGGGCCTCGCCCGCGTGGGGGTTGCCCATCATCTGCACCCGCAGCGCCGGATTTGCCGTGTGCACGCTGATGTTTACCGGAGAGAAACGCATCTCCAGAATGCGCTCTATCTCCCGCTCGCGCAGGTTGGTGAGGGTGATGTAGTTGCCAAACAGAAAACCCAGCCGCTCGTCGTCGTCCTTGAAATACAGCGAGGGGCGCATGCCCTTGGGCAGCTGGTCTATAAAGCAGAACACACAGCGGTTTTTGCAGCTGTGCTGCGGGCTGATGAGGTAGGTCTCGAACTGGCAGCCCAGCGGCTCCTCCTCCCGCTTTTTCACCCGGAAGCGGCGGGCCTTGCCCTCTGTTTCGGCCAGCACCACAGGGTTTTGGCTGGCGGCATAGAACTCATAGTCCAGCCCATCGTGAATCTCGTGGCCGTCTATGCTGCAAAGGCGCATGCCGCCGCGCAGGCCCGCCTTCCAGGCCGGCGAGCCCTTCTCCACACCGCCTATCTCCACCGGCATTCGCTCACCTCCCGCCGCCTGCCAAACAAAAGAAAGCGCAGGGCATGTGACCCTGCGCCGACTTCCATCCTCTAGTCTTCCTTGGGTTTCACCACTTCACGGCCCTTGTAGAAACCGCAGTGGCCGCACACCTGATGCGGCACCCGGTATGAACCGCACTGGGCGCAGGTTACCAGGGTGGGGGCGTCCAGCTTCCAAACGTTAGAACGCCGTTTGTCCCGCCGGGCCTTGGAATGTTTCCTCTTCGGTACTGCCATGATAAGCACCTCCTCTATCTTGGCCGCCCCGCCTTGCGCAGGGTCAGGGTTTAGTATCTTCCTCAGCTTGTAAAAGCTGTTTCAGCACTTGCAGGCGCGGGTCTCCCCCGCTTTCCGGGGCACACGCACACTCGTTTTTGGCGCGGCCGCACTGCTGGCACAGGCCGGGGCAATCCTCCCGGCAAAGCAGCACCGGGTCCACGTCCATCAGCAGCTCGCCATAGGCCAGCTCGTCCAAATCCAGCCCGCCCGCCGCCGTAAAGGGCAGCTCCGGGAACTCTTCGTCCAGCTCATGTGGCAGGATGCGAAAGCTCCGGCTGAGGCTCCAGGGCTGTGTAAAGCTTGCCAGGCAACGTGCACAGGCCGCTTGCAGCTTGGCCTCCAGCGTGATGTCCAGACTGGCGGCGCCATTCTGCGCCTGGGCCGCATAGCACAGCTGCACCGGCCCCTCCACGGTAAAGCTCCCAAAATCCCTTTCGGTAAAATCCAGCGCCAGTTCACCGGTTTCGGCGTCCTTTTGGCCGGAAAACAGGGCTTGCAGCTTGAGTTCCATGGCATGCTCCTTTGGCGCAGCATAACACACCGCCAAATTATTATATCGAACCAGAGGGCCAATGTCAAGCGGCAAATGCCCTGCCATGGTGGCTTTTTCTCACCCGTGTGGGCATCAGGCCAGGCTCTGCCACAGCAGAACGCCCCCCACGCAGGCCAGCAGCACCGCGGCGGCAGCCACCCACACGCCCAGGCTGCGCTTTTGGGCCACCCCTGCGCCGCCGCCCTCTATGCCCTGCGGCGCGCCAGCCGGCATCATGTGGGCACGGCGCAGGGCGTTTGCCAGCGGCTTGTATATCAGCAGGGTAAGCGAGGCATTCAGCGCCCCCTTGATGAGGTTGAAGGGCAGGAAGACCGGCAGCAGCATCCCGGCCACCACCTCACGCGGCACCCCCATGTAAAACGGGGTAATAAAGTAGTTCCACAGCAGCATCATGCCCGTCATGGCCGCCACCCCCAGCACCAGGCCCAGCACCGCGCCTGAAAGGCGGTGTAGCTTGCGGTACAGCAGGGCGGGGGGAAGCATAAAGGAGCAAGAGGCCAGCACGTTCATCAGCATCCCTATCGGCCCCGCGTCGCTCACGGTCACCATTTCTATGAGGGAGACCGAGAGGGAGACCAGCACCGCCGGGAGCGGGCCATACAAAAAGCCCGCCATCAGAATGACCACGTCCTTCGGGTCATACTTCAAAAAAGGGGCCGAGGGGGCAATGGACAGGCGGCCCAGCCAGGTAACCACCAGCGCAATGGCCGCCAGCACCGCCAGCGCCACCATTCTTCTTGTCTTTTCACTTGCCATTTCGTTCACACTCCTGCGCAAAAAATTACACCTGAAAAGCAGAGCGCCTTCCAGGTGCAACACAGGTTCATGCACTGGCGCGGCCAAGGCCGCACCTTTCTTCTCTCATCCAGACTGTACTGTCGGTATTGGAGTTTCACCAATTCGGCGCCGCTTTGCAGCAGCGTTCGCGGACTGTGACCGCCGGTCGGGAATTTCACCCTGCCCTGAAGACTTCTCTATTCAGTTGTT
>CAYRFC010000146.1:3376-6158 GCA_964423365.1 uncultured Oscillospiraceae bacterium | reverse complement strand
ATTTGCTGTAAATCCTCCACCGCCGCCTGCAGCAAAATGCTCTTTTCCGAGAGTGGGTTGCTTTTCAGGGCCCTGTCCAGCCCCTCCAGCACCAGCACCCCCTCCTCCAGCGCGGCGGTGGAGTACCGCGCCGCGTTTTCCTTTGCCTTCACCAGGCGGTATTCGCTGCCCGTGCAGTGCATGTCTTTAAAGACCTCCGCCGGGCTGTGGCGGGTTTCGCCCCCCACCCGCACCCGCAGCATGTCCACAAAGCTGCCCCCCAGCGCCGCCGTAATGGCAATCGGCTCGTGCCGCAGGGCCAGCAGCTCGGCCAGCTTCTCCTGCGCCGGGCCGCGGCGGCCGGTGGTAATCAGCCGCACCAGGGCAAACACATCGGCCTCCATGTTCAGCGCGCCATACTTTTGCACCATGTCCGTGCTGATTTCCCCATAGCCCGATATGGCCGCCAGCTTCAGGGTCTCGTTTTCCAGCAGGGGACGGTCGGCACCCGCGCGGTCCAGCAGCTCCTCGGCGGCGGCAGGGGCAAAGCGCGCGCCACAGCTCTCGGCCACCTGCCGCAAAAAGGCCAGGTTTTCCGCCCGGGTGGGCGGGGAAAGCTCGGCGGCAAAGCCGTTTTTGGACGCCGCCTCCAGCAGGCTTTTGGCCTTTTTGCCGGTGGCGCTGCGCTTGTCCTTGTGCAGGGCGGTCACCAGCAAAATGGCATTCTCCAAATCGCCAAACAGCTCTGCCAGCTCTTTCAAATCCTTGTCGCTCAGTGAGGCCACGCCCAGCTCCCGCAGCACCACATGGCGGCAGCCCCCAAACAGGGAGATGGCCCCGGTGGCGGCAATCAGCTCCCCCATGTCGGGCAGGGGGCCGTCCAGCCGGGTGGGGCTCTCCCCACCCTCACTCTCCCAGCGGGCCGTCACGGCCTTCTCGGCCTCCCGCAGCAGGTTCGCGTCGGTGGAGGAAAAATACAACACCGCGCCATTTTGCAGGCTCTCCCAGCGTTTGTTCAGCTCTTTAAAAGAGGATGTCATGGCTTGCCTCCCGAAAAATTACACTTTGGCCTGGACGCAGAATGAAATAGGCGCTACCGCCATTTTCTAAAAGAATCGTATCCCCGTTTGCCCAGGGCGGCGGCGGGCCGGTGCTCACCAGACGGCCATAGGCACCCTGCACGGCTGCCTCGGCCGGTACCAGCACATCCAGCGCCGGGGCGCTTCGCAAATCCAACCCGCCGGCGGCCAGCCCCAGCTTGAAGCCCGCCACGTCCACACAGGCCAGCGTCCCCTGCTCCTGCTGCAGCAGGTCGATGTTCACACCGTCCAGCGGGGCCAGCCGCTCCTGGTAGAGCAGCTCCTCGCCCGCCAGATACAGCCGCTCTGGGCGGAACAGGGCTTCCGCCTCAGAGGATTGTGCCGTTTTGCGCATATCCACCCACAGCACGCAGGTTTGGATGTTTTGGTTTTGGAAAACCTGCTGCACCTCCCAAAGGGAGCTGCGCCCCCGGTAGAGCACCGCTGCCTGCCCACCCCGGCTGACCACCAGCGAGGCCGTGCTGCCGCTGCCCGCCAGGCTGAGGCGCACGGTGCCCGCGTCCAGCAGCAGATGCAGGGCAAAGGCCAGCGGCAGCACCAGGGCGGCGGCGGCCAGGTAACTTTTGCGGTAGGGGCCGCGCCACGCGAGATAGACCAGCAAAAAAGCCAGCAGAATAGCCGCAAAGGCCAGCCCGCCGCCCACCGGCAGGTAGGCCCAGCGCAGGCCGGCACAAAAATTGGTCAGCCTTTCCAGCAAAACCAGCAGCGTGCCCGCCAGAAAGGCGGCGGGGCGGGCCAGCAGAGCCGTGAGGAAGAAGCCGCCCGGCAGTGCCAGAACCAGCCCGCATACCACAAGAGGGGCCAGCAGCGGCAGGGCCAAAATGTTGAGGGGGACGGCCAGCAGAGAGAGGCCGAAGCCGTTTAAGGCCAAAACAGGCAGGGTGGCTAAGCTGACACAGACCGGCGGCACCGCCAGCAGGGCGGCCCTTTGTGCAAGGCGCAGTGGAGGCCGGGCGGCTTTCTCCCGGGTGCTTCGCCGCCAGCGGGCCGCCAGGGCGCTGCCCTGCACCGCCCCCAGGGTGGCCGCAAAAGAGAGCTGTAAGCCCGCATCCGCGGCGGCGAAGGGGTTTTGCAAAAGCAGAAGCAGTGCAGCCAGGCCCAAAGAGGTGTAAATATCGGCCCGGCGGCCAAAAAGCGGGGCCGCCAGCACCAGCAGGAACACCACCCCGCTGCGGATGATGGACGGGGTGAGCCCGGTGAAGGCCATGAACAGGAAGGTGGCCAGCATGCCCAGCGCCGCGGCCACACGCCGGTTTTTAAGCAGGCGGCCACACAGCCAATATACCCCGCCGCAAAGCACCGAGAGGTGCAGCCCCGAAACCACCAGAAGATGCGAAAGCCCGGCCATGCGGTAGGCCGTTTGGGTGCTTTGGCTGAGGGCACTTTTGTCACCCACCGCCATGGCGGCGGCCACCGAGGAGAGCCGCAGCGGCAGCTTTTCCAGTATATTCTGCCCCGCCGCCATTTGCAGCCGCCGCATATGGCCCAAAAAGCCGGGCTGGAAGCCTATTTTCTCCGCCTTAGTGGCGGGCGATGCACCGATGTAAATGCCCTTGGCATAGCTGGCGGCGGCGCTGTCCTTGTAGGCGATGCTGTAAAAACGCAAATCCAGCGCCAGCACCTCCCCCACCTCACAGGGGGGCAGGCCGTCCACCCGCAGCTTGAAGGGGCGGCGCTGGGGCTGGCCGTCCAGGCTGAGAAGC
>CAYRFC010000146.1:0-3276 GCA_964423365.1 uncultured Oscillospiraceae bacterium | reverse complement strand
GCCAGCAGGGTGATGAGCATCACTGCGCCAAAAACCGCAAGAGGACGCCGCATCCCCTTTACTGAATGAGGGGCAGGGGCGCGAGAAAGAGGATGTCCTTACGCTTGGCGGCATCCCCCTCGGCCAGCACGGCGGCCCGCGCCACAATGTTGGCGGTGCTTTTGGCCACAATGGCCTCCATGGCCAGCAAAGAGCCGCCCGTGCTGATGACATCATCCACAATCAGCACCCGTTTTCCGTTCAGGAAGTCCAAATCCGCCTGGTCGATGCAAAGGGATTGCCGCTCCTTGGTGGTGATGGACTGCACCTCCACCACCACCGGGTTTTGCATGTACAGCTTCTTGCCCTTGCGGGCCAGAATGTACTTTTTGCCGCACTGGCGGCTCATTTCATAGGCAAGGGGAATGGCTTTACTCTCGGCCGTCACCAGCACGTCGAACTCCGGCACAATTTTCAGCAGCTCGGTGGCACAGGCAATGGTCAGTTCCACATCCCCAAAAATAATCAGGGCCGCGATGGATACGTTTTCGTTGATTTTGCAGATGGGCAGCTCCCGTGTAAGGCCTGCCACATGCAGGGTATAGGTTTCCGGCATCGTCATTTCCTCCCTGGCCCTTTCACATCCGGCCACGAATTCGTTTGTTGTCGTACACGTAGGGTTTAGCCCGGGGGCCAGCCCAGCTGGCGCCCCCCCAGCAGATGAAAATGCAGGTGCTCCACCGTTTGGCCGCCCTGCTCGCCCACGTTGCTCACCAGCCGCCAGCCCTTGTCCAGCCCTTCGTCCCGGGCTATTTGGGCCGCACAGGCAAACAGGCGCCCCAGCAGCGGGCCCTGCGCCTCGGTGAGGCAGGCGGCGGAATCGATGTGCTCCTTGGGAATGACCAGCACATGGGTGGGGGCCTTCGGGTCGATGTCCCGAAACGCCAGCACAAGCTCATCCTCATACAGCACGATGCTGGGTATCTCTTTGCTTGCTATTTTGCAAAACAGGCAGTCCGCCATAAGGCACCTCTCTTTCTATGCGTGCAGCAGCTCTTTCACAATCTCGGGAACAGCAGCCAGGGCCTCGTCCACCTTGGTTTTGTCCTTCAGGCCCGCCATGGCAAAGTCCGGCTTGCCGCCGCCGCTTCCGCCCGCAATGGCGGCAATCCGCTTAATCAGCTCCCCCGCCTTCATGCCTTTTTGCACGGCCTCTGGGCCACAGCACACCACCAGGGTCAGCTTGCCGTCGGCCTCGCCGCAGAAGGCGCCCACCGCACCGGGGCGGTTCTGCTTGCACATGTCGCTCATCTTGCGCAGTGCGTCGGGCGCGGTGCCGCTCATGAACAGGGTGACAATCTGCACCCCCTCCACCTCCACGGCGTTCTGGAACATATTCTCGGCCTGGAAGGCGGCGTTCCGCTCTTTTTCCGCGTCCAGCTCCCGCCCGGCATTTTTCAGCTCGTTCATCAGCCCGGCGGCCCGCAGGGGCAGGTCGGCTATGCTGCCCGCCTTCAAGGTGCGGGCGGTGTGGGCCAGCAGGTCTTCCCGCTCCTGCAAATAGTGCAGCACCCCATAGCCGGTGGTGCTCTCAATGCGGCGCACACCCGCCGCCACCGAGGACTCCGACAGGATTTTGAAGCAGCCTAGCAGCGAGGTATTGCTCACGTGGGTGCCGCCGCAGAACTCGGTGCTCCAGCCGCTGGCATCCACCACACGCACCACGTCGCCATATTTTTCGCCAAACAGGGCCAGGGCCCCCAGCTTCTTGGCCTCCTCAATGGGCATGCTGCTGATGGTGACCGGCAGCGCGTCGTAGATGATTTTGTTCACCAGGCGTTCGGTTTTTTGTATCTCCTCAGCCGTCATGGCCTGGGTGTGGCTGAAATCGAAACGCATACGGTGCTCATCCACGTAGCTGCCCGCCTGGTGCACATGGTCGCCCAGCACCTCGCGCAGGGCCCGCTGCAGCAGGTGGGCCGAGGTGTGGTTCCGCATGATGGCCCGCCGCCGCTCCTCGTCCACCTCGGCCAGCAGTGTGTCGCCCTGGCGCACCACGCCCTGCTCCAGCACACAGCTATGCACAAAGTAGCCGCCCTCGGTCTTTTTCACGTCCCGCACCAGCAGGCGGGCGCCATTCCCGGTCAAATGCCCGGTGTCGGCCACCTGGCCGCCGCTCTCTGCGTAGAAGGGGGTCCTGTCCAGCACCACCAGCACCCCGTCCTTGGCTCCCTCATCGGTGGCTACGGCCTCCAGCAGGGCCTCGCCATCGGCCAGGGCCAGCACCTTGGCCTCCTTCACCAGCTCGTCATAGCCCACAAACTCGGTTTCGGGGGCGTTCAGCTCGGCAAACAGGCTGGCCTCCCAGCCGGAGATATCGCGGGACTGCCGGTCTTTCCGGGCCTTTTCCCGCTGTTTTTCCAGCTCCTCCTTGAAGGTGGCAATGTCCACCGTCACCCCCACCTCCTCGGCAATCTCGCGGGTCAAATCCAGCGGGAAGCCGAAGGTGTCGTGCAGGCGGAAGGCCTCAATGCCCGAGAGCACCTTCTCGGTGCCCTTGGCGGCCGCCTTGGCCAGGTTGTCCAGCATTTCGTTCAGCCGGAAGAGGCCTTGGTCTATGGTGCGGGAAAAGCGCTCCTCCTCCGCGCCAATATTCTTCTTGATGTAAATTTCATTCTCGCGCAGCTCGGGGTAGGCACCCTCGTTCTGGGCAATCACCGTCTCGGCCAGGGCCGTGAGGAAGGGCCCCTCTATGCCAATCATCCGGCCATGGCGGGAGGCCCGGCGCAGAAGCCGCCGCAGCACATAGCCCCGCCCCTCGTTGGAGGGCAACACCCCATCGCCCACCATAAAGACGGTGGAGCGGATATGGTCGGTGATGACGCGGATGGAGATGTCGGTTTTCCGCTCGGCCCCATAGGTTTTGCCGGAGAGGCTTTGCACATGCTCCAGTATCTTGCGGATGGTGTCCACCTCAAAGAGGTTGTCCACCCCCTGCACCACACAGGCCAGCCGCTCCAGGCCCATGCCGGTGTCTATATTGGGCTTCTGCAGCTTCTCATAGTGCCCCGCCCCGTCGGAGTCGAACTCGGTAAACACAAGGTTCCACACCTCCATAAAGCGGTCACACTCACAGCCGGGCTTGCAGTCCGGGCTGCCGCAGCCGTGCTCGGGGCCGCGGTCGAAGTAAATTTCACTGCAGGGGCCGCAGGGGCCGCTGCCGTGTTCCCAGAAGTTGTCCGCCTTGCCCAGCCGCACCATCTGGCCTTCGGGAATGCCCATCTCCTTGGTCCAGAT
>CAYRFC010000145.1:0-6308 GCA_964423365.1 uncultured Oscillospiraceae bacterium | reverse complement strand
CAGGCCGGCACACAAACCGTGCTGGACATCTCCGAAGGCAACATCATCCTAGAAGACGGCACCGTTGAGGGCAAAGCACCGGGCGGCGGCACGGTGAACACCCACAACCCCGACGGCTATCTCATCACCCAAACCAACCCCACCACCCCCACAGCCAACTACATCATGGTGAGAAGCGGCGCCCACAGCATCACGCTCCAAGGTGTAAACATCGATATAAGCAGCACTAAAAACTTTTGCGCCTTTGGCATAGAGGCAGGCGCCACAGTGAACCTCAGCCTCCGCGGCACAAATGTGCTGAAAAGCGGCGAATTTATGGCGGGCTTGTATGTGCCAGAGGACGCCACCCTTTCCATCGCGGGCACAAGCGGCGACAGCCTCACCGCCACCGCCGGCGGCGGCGGCGCGGGCATCGGCGGCGGCGGCGGCGCCTCTATCCACTCGGGCGGCACCGTCAACATCAGCGGCGGCACCGTCAACGCCACCGGTGGCGGCGGCTGCGCGGGCATCGGCGGCGGCTTGAACGCCCCCGGCGGCAGCGGCCACTTAAACGTAAACGGCAATGCCATAGTATGGGCAAACAGCACATTGGGCAGCGGCATTAACAGCACCCAAACCTTCACCCAAGGGCTGGTGTTTGATAACTTTGCCGGCACTGTGTATGGCCACCTGGCCCTGCCCGATAATTTGACCATACCCACAGGGTATACCCTCACCGTGCCAAGCGGGGCAAGCCTTTTTGTGCCTGAGGGGAAAACGCTCAACACAGATAACGGCACGCTGCAAAACAACGGCGCCATCCGCGCGAACGGCACCATCGGGGGCACGGTCTTGGGCAATCAGCCGGTAAACACCCGGCCCAATGAGCTGCCCCTCAAGTATGGCTCCATTGAGCTAAGCGCCGAAAACGGCCAGCTGTATTACACGCAGGCCGGCGCCAAAATTCCCTACACCGGCGCCCTGCTCATCCCCCAAGGGGACGACCCCGCCACCCCCACACTAAACACCATCACGGTGAAAAGCGGCAGCCACAGCATCACCCTGCAAGATGTGAACATCGATGTGAGCGGCACGCCCGGGGCTTGCGCCTTTTTCATCGAGGCAGGCGCCGCGGTAAACCTCACCCTCCAAGGCACAAATGTGCTAAAAAGCGGCGGGGGCTTTGCAGGCCTGCAGGTGCCGCAGGGCGCCACCCTTTCCATAGCGGGCACAGCCAGTGGCAGCCTCTCCGCCACCGGTGGCGAATGCGGCGCGGGCATCGGCGGCGGCAATAACGCCTCCGGCGGCACCGTCACCATCAGCGGCGGCACCGTCAATGCCACCGGCGGCGAATCCGGCGCTGGCATCGGCGGCGGCCGTACCGCCAACGGCGGCACCGTCACCATCAGCGGCGGCACTGTCAATGCCACCGGCGGCGTCAACGGCGCGGGCATCGGCGGCGGGCCGAACGGCAATGGCGGCAGCGTCACCATCAGCGGCGGCACTGTCAACGCCATCGGCAAATACGGCGGCGCGGGCATCGGCGGCGGCCTGGGCATCGCGGGTGTCGGCTCGAGCGGCAACGGCGGTAGCGTCACCATCAGCGGCGGCACCGTCACTGCCACCGGCGGCGAATTCGGCGCGGGCATCGGCGGCGGCAGCGGACGTAGCGGCGGCAGCCCTGGCGCCCCTCCCTCCCCCTTCATCATCGCCGGCGGCAGTGTGAAGGCCAGCAGCGTGATGGGCACCCCCTTGAACAGAGTGGGCGGCCAGTTCGTGTACCTGGGCATTTTGGAGAGCCAGGCGGGCATCCAGGCCGCCGCGGTGAACGGGGCCGACTACCACATTGCCGCCAACCACGCCGGTGATACCAGCCTCTACCTTTACATGGCAGGCCAAAGCCAGAGTGTGCAAACCACCCGAAGCAACAGCCAGCTTAGGTACAGCGCCCGCTACCACAGCGCCGGTGTGGAAAACGACCCCGCCAAGGGCTATTTCAGCTTTGTACGCACCTATGCCCTCAGCTTTATGGCAAACGGCGGCAGCGGCAGCATGGCCACGCAAACCTTTACCCACGGCGTGGCCCAGGCCCTGGCCCAAAACGGCTTTACCCGGCAGGGCTATGTGTTTACCGGCTGGAACACAGCGGCAAACGGCGGCGGCACCGCCTATGCCGACAAACAAAGCCTTAGCCTGGCACAAAACCTCACCCTGTATGCCCAGTGGGAAAAGACAGGCAGCCTCATAGGCCCACCACCCGACCTGGAAAAACCCGTGGACCGTAGCAAAGACTTTGTGCAGGGTTTTGTGGGCGATTATACGAACCTCGCGGATATTCGCCTGAACGGGGTAAGCCTGAAGCAAACCCCCACCGGCCCCACCGCCGCCAGCCTTTCCGGCTGGCCGGGCTATGCGCCCGCCCTGGGCAAGGCCGAAAGCGGCAGCGTAATTGTGACGCTGTACAAGGAATTTTTGCAAAGCCTGCCCGGCGGCAAATACACCCTGGAGGTGGAGTTTTTAGACGGCAGGGTGGAAAGTGTGGGCAGTGTGCAGTTCACCCTGGCGGCGCAGGCCTCCAGCAGCTCCAGCAGTTCCAGTAGTTCCAGCAGTTCCAGTTCTTCCAGTAGTTCTAGTAGTTCTAGTTCATCCAGTAGTTCTAGTTCATCCAGTAGTTCTAGTTCCTCCAGTAGCTCCAGCACGGCGCCGCCCAGTTCTTCCAGTTCCTCCAGCAGCTCCAGCGTGCCCTTGCCCCCGGCGCAAAGCACCACCCCGCAAAGCCCCCAAACCGGCGACACCCTGGCCCTGTGGCCCCTGCTGGCCCTGGTGGCGGTGGCCCTGCTGGGTGGCACGGCCCTGGTGCTGCGCCACAGGCGGAAGGCATAACCACAAGTGTGCTTGCTATCTATGCGCTGTTTGCAGGAAGATGTGCCCATGAGGCATGGCAGGCAGGTGCAAAGCACCCTCTGCCTTCGCAAAATGCGCTGCCCCCCTCCCCCAAAGCCGGCCCCCCAGCCTGGCTTTGGGGGTTTTCTCTCTCCCCGCATCCGCCGCGCCCGCTTCTGTTTTTCCCCGCATGGCCCCGTAGGGAAGGGCCGGCGAAGCCCTACGAAAATAAATTCGGGCAAGTTGCCAGAAAAGGCCACAATGGACGACCAAATATGCTATACTGTGTGCGCCTTACACGGCGGTATATTTTCCCCACCCAAAAACGGATTTTTTGACCCTTTTCACACCTCACAGCTTGCTGAAGATAGCAAAAGCGGGAGCAAATACAATGGAAAACCAATTCAACAAAATTATGGTGGTGGATGACACCCCCGCCAACCTCAAGCTGCTGAAGGACATGCTGCAGCGCATTGGGTTCGCGGTCTCGGTGTTCCGCAGCGGGGCCGACGCTGTGGACAGCCTGCAATTCAGTCACCCGGATATCATCCTCATGGACATCACCATGCCCAAAATGGACGGCTACGAGACCTGCCGCCTGGTGAAGGCCACGCCGGGCTGTGCCGAAATTCCGGTCATTTTTATCAGCGCCCTCAGCGAGGTAGGAGACAAAATCAAGGCCTTTCAAAACGGCGGGGTGGACTATATCACAAAGCCCTTTGAGTTTGAGGAGGTGAAGGAGCGCATATACACCCACCTGAAGCTAAGCCGCCTGCAGCAGGAGGTGCAGCAGCTAAACCAAAAGCTAAAGGTGCAGGTGTTTGAGCAGATGGACGAGATAGCCCGCACCAACGCCAACCTGCTGCTGGCGCAAAACGCCACCATTCTGGCCCTGGCCAAATTGTCTGAATGCCGCGACACCGACACCGGCACCCACCTGGAGCGGGTGGGCGTGTTTTGCGAAAGCCTGGCCCGTAGCCTGGCGCAGTTTCCCCATTTTTCGCATGTGGATGAGGAATTTATACGCACCCTTAAAAACGTGGCCCCCTTGCACGACATAGGCAAGGTGGGCATTGAGGACCGCATTTTGCTGAAGCCCGGCCCGCTGGACGACGCGGAATTTGAGACGATGAAAACCCACACCACCCTGGGGGCCCAAACCTTTTTGGCGGTGAAAAAGGCCATGCCAGACACCTCCTATGCCGAGATGGCCTATGATGTGATTTTGCACCACCACGAAAAATATGATGGCAGCGGCTACCCAGAGGGGCTGGCCGGGGACGCCATTCCCCTCTGCGCGCAAATTATGGCGGTGGCCGATGTATACGACGCGCTGCGCAGCACGCGGCCCTACAAAAACCCCCTGGACCATGCCAAGGCGCGGCAGATTATCACCGATGGGGAGGGCCGGCATTTTTCACCCGTGCTGGTGGCCGCCTTCCTGCATTGTGAAAAAGAGCTGGACGCCGCCTTTCTGCGCCTGCAAGAACACTGAGGAGACAGCATGAAATCTTTGCGCACCCGGTTTGTGGCCAACACGGTTTTGGTTTTTTTCATCATATTGGTGCTGATGTTCTCGGTTTTTGCCGTATTGATGCACGCCTTTTTCATCAATACCATTGCAAAGCTGGACGAGCTGGAATGTGAGCTGGTGGGCGAGGATGTGGACATACGCCTGGCAGAATACCGCAGCATCACCGAGGGGCTGGCCCAAAACGCCAACCTTGTGGACATGCTGGTGAACTGCAAAACCCCCGCCGATTTTAACAGCGACCATAACTTCCCCCTGATAAAGGAGAGCATGGCCCGGGTGCAGAAGGACAACACCCAGCTGTGGGTGCTAAACCTGAACTATGACTATTTGATAGCGGCGGGGGCCAGCGGGGCCCAGAAGGTGCAGCTTACAGAGCAGGAAGGCACAAAGCTGGCCGAGATAGAACAGCAATTGACCGGCACCCTGTTTTCCGATTTTTACGCCGTGCGCAGCGCAGCCGAACGCTTTGTGGCCATAACCCCGGTGATGGCCGAGGGCAGGATGTGCGGCCTGGTGGTTACCACCATTGATATGGCCGCCCTGCTGCACACCGTGCAGGAAAAAGCCGGCCTGAACAACATGGAGACCAAGGGGGCGCTTTTGTCTCCCGTGTATGGCGGCGAGGCGGCCACCCCGCGCTATACCCGGGTGTGGCTGGACGAGGCAGACAGCCTGGCCGCAGAGGAGACCGCGCCCGAATACCTGGGCCAGTTCCAAAATGGTGTGTGGAAAAACGCCGAAGGGCCGGGCGGGCGCTATATTACCCCCGTAGGCGAAACCGCCTGGTATTTGGAGCTGGAGGTGGCGGGCAGCACCATCAACCGCGTGTTTGTGGGGGATTATCTCTCGTTTGGCCTGGTGGTGTTTTTGGTGTTCACGGCGCTGGTGGTGCTGCTGGTGGCCCTCATGGCCTACCGCATCACCCGTCCCATCAAAGAGCTGGACGCTCTGGTGGAGAATATCCGCCAGGGCCGCCCCTACCAAAAGCTAAAGGGCAACAATGAGGTGACCCGCGCGGCCGACAGCCTGATAGAGCTGGTGAACGACAACCAGCTGCTCTTGCAGGACATCAAGGCCCTGGCAGAAAAAATTGCCCTGGGGGAGCTGCTTACCCGTTTTGGCGGCGGAGAAAACGACCCCACCCAGCATGAGATAAAGGCCTCTCTGAACCAGATGCTGGACAGCATTGATTACATTATGGATAACCTGCCCTTGGGCGTGGCGGTGCTGGACGAGGACTACCGTCTTATCTATGTGAATGAAGCCATACGCAGCCTTTTGGGTGTGGCCCCCGAGGCGGTGCAGGAGGGAATGCACCTGAGCAGCTTGCAGCAGTTTAGTGAAGCGGGCCGCCGCACTGTGGCCCGCGGCATAGATGAATGCAAGGCGGGCAGCAGGCATGTAAGCGGCCAGCTGGTGTGGAAGCAGCGCCACCTCAGCCTCACCACCGTGCGGCTGGAGGCCTCCTTCCAGGGCAGCCCGAAGCAGGTGTTCTTGCAGGTGTATGTAAACCAAACCGAGGTGATGGAGAAAATTCAGGAGCAGGAGCAGATTTTTGCCTACTTTGAACACCTGTCTCTGGTGAAAAAGGAGGCGCTGGACCGGCTTTCCAAGGGTGACTTTGAGCGCGCCAGCATAGAGATTGGCCAGCGTCCCTCGGTGCCGCATCTGCAAAACATCTATGACGACCAGCTGGAAATGAAGCAGGCCTTCCGCGATACCGTGGAAAATATTGAGAATATCATCACCCACATGCAAAAGGCCACCACGGCCTTCGCCGGGGGCGACCTGCACGCGGTGATTGACGCCAAAAACGCCAAGGGCCAGTATGGCAACCTGGTGAAAATAGCCAACAACGCCTTCCATGTCATCCTCAGCTATTTCCAGTCCATCCCGGTGCCCATCCGCATCA
>CAYRFC010000144.1:2247-6328 GCA_964423365.1 uncultured Oscillospiraceae bacterium | reverse complement strand
GGCGGGCAAGCTCTGGCGGCAAAGCTGCCCCCTGCGGCGAAACCCCAGCAGGCCAAGCGCGATAAAAAGCCGGTTCCCCCAGAGAAGAAACTAGGGAAACCGGGCAAAAATAACATAAAAAATCCGGAACCTTCCCCAGAAACACGAAAAAAACAGGCAGAACCCGGCAAGAAGCCTCTCCCCCTCAGCGGTGCGCCGCAGGCGGGGCAAAAGGGCCGAGGCCGGGGGAAACCGGGCGGTATGCCAAGGCCCATCATGGCGCTGCCCGGCGAGTTTGGCGGGCAGAACATTGTCACCCGCCGCCCGGTGTGGGGGGCTGCCCCCGGGGCGGCGCCCGCCGAGGGGGCAAAGCCGGATGAAGGAGAAGACCCAATGAGCAAAGGACGCCGCCGCACAAACCGGGGCCGCAGCAAGCCAAACAAGCCGGAGGCCCCCGCCGCGCAGGAGCCAAAGCGCAGCAGCCCGGAAATTCCCAAAGACAAAAACGGCATTTTTCAGTTCAGTGAGGACGAGCTGGCCAAGGATGATTCCCTGCGGCTGATTCGCCCCACAAAGACCACAGACGCCAAATTCTCCAGCTTTGAAGACTATTTGAAGGGCCAGGAGTGATGACAGACCCCGCTTTTTCCGGCAGGCAGGCCGGCGCCTATACGGCGGCGCTGGGCTTGTGCCTCGCGGGTCTCGTCTTCGCCTTTGGCACCCTGCAGGTGGCCGGCATCGACATTCTGGTGGATGCCGTGGGCTGGCTTTTGGTCTTCAACGGCCTGCGCCCGCTGGAAAAACCCGGCGGGGGCATTGGGCCGCGGGCGTTTCTGTGCCTGGGGCTTGTGGGGGCCAGCGCCACACAGCTTTTTTCCCTGGGAGCGGGGCCGGCCTGGCTGTTTTTGCTGCTGCGCACGCTGCTGGAGCTGGCCCTGTTCCTCTCCTTTGTGGGGCTGTTTGGGCGGCTTTTGGCCGCCTTTGGCTGGGAAAAGGCCCAAGCATGGTTTACCCTGGCCTTTGTACTGAATGCGGCGCTTGGCCTGCTGCTGGCCGGGGCCCTTCTGCTGGGGCTGGCGTTGCCCTCTCCCTACGGCCTGCTGCTTACGGTGCTGGGCTTTGCGGCCCGCCTTCTGCTGGCGGGGCTTCTGGTGTGGCTGATGATGCGGCTTGACCGTTTGGCGAAAACAGAGGCGTAGTATTCTGCAGTCAAAGCAAAGAAAGGACAGAACAAGCATGGGCGCAATACAGGCAAAGGATAAAATTTGGTCGGTGGGCGTGGCAGACAAAAACCTGCGCATATTCGACATTGTGATGGAGACCTACAACGGGACGACCTACAACGCCTTTCTGGTGAAGGGGGCGGAGAAAACCGTTCTGTTTGAGTGCGTGAAAGACAAATTTTGCGAAGAATTTCTTGCCAATATACGTGAAGTCTGCGAGCCCTCGGAGATTGACTACATCGTGTGCAACCACACCGAGCCGGACCACACCGGCTGCCTCTCCCGCGTTTTGGAGCTGGCCCCAAAGGCCACGGTGCTGGGCTCGAACACCGCGCTCACCTTCCTTTCGGAAATTCTGAACCGGGACTTCCCCCGCCGCGCGGTGAGCGACAAGGACGAAATTGACCTGGGCGGGCTGACCCTGCGCTTTTTCTCGGCCCCCATGCTCCACTGGCCCGACACCCAGTTCAGCTATATCCCCGAGCTGGAGGCCCTGTTCACCTGCGACGTTTTTGGCTGCCATTACGTGGACGACAGGGTCTTCAGCGACCTCATAGGCAGGGACGCCGGGTTCGATGCAGCCTACAAATATTACTTCGACAATATCATGGGGCCGTATAAAATTCCCCATGTGGGCCGCGCGCTGGACAAGATGGAAAACCTGGCGGTCTCCTTCATTGGCACGGGGCACGGCCCGGTGCTGCGCGGCGACCTAGCCCCCTATGTGCAGCTTTACCGCCACTGGAGCCAGCCCGCCCCCAGCCATGAAAAGACAGTGGCCATGGCCTATGTGAGCGCCTACGGCTACACCGGCCTGCTGGCGCGGGAGATGGAAGCAGGGTTGCGCGAGGGCGGCATTCGGCAGATTTCAGTTTTCGACCTTGTGAACGACGACATGAAGGCGGCCCAGAGCGCCATTGAGGCCGCCGACGGCATCTTGATTGGCAGCCCCACCCTGGTGGGGGACGCGCTGCCCCCGGTGTATGAGGTGATGCTGCCGCTGAACCCGGTGATTCACCGCGGGCGCTTTGCCGGGGCCTTTGGCAGCTATGGGTGGAGCGGGGAGGCCGTGCAGAACATCTCCTCCCGGCTGGACCAACTGCACATGACCCTGCCCCTGCCGGGGCTGCGGGTGCGGCTGAAACCCTGCGAGGAGGACCTGGCCGAGGCCAGGCGCTTCGGGCGGGATTTTGCCAAGGCCATGCTGGAGGCCTAGAGACGCAAAACGTGTAGTGCTGTGGTTCCAAGCGCGGCCCCTCCGCCCCTGGCGGGCGGGCTGCGATGATAGGGCGGCCACCGCCCAAAAAACCATAAGGAGGACGAAACAGATGAAAAAATGGCGTTGTGTTGTTTGTGGAGAAGTGTTTGAGGGCGAGACCCATCCCGACCCCTGCCCGGTTTGTGGCGCTTCCGGCGACGAGAACTTCGAAGAAGTGACCGACTAGCACGAGCCTGCGCTAGGCAGAGAACAGGAAAAGACAGCGGCGGCAGGCGGGCTGGAGTGGCCCGCCTGCCTGCGGCTGTAAAACAAAGCGGGAGACCCATGAGCGAAGAATGTTTGCAAACGCCGTTTGGCGAGCTGCGCTACGAGCTGGCCCGCAAGCGGGTGAAAAACCTGAACTTGAGAGTTCGGGCTGACGCCACAGTGGCTGTGAGCGCACCTCTGCGCATGCCGCGGCGGGAGATTGAACGTTTTTTGCTGGAAAAGGCCGGGTGGATAGAGAAAAACCGCGCCCAGATGCGCCAAAGGCCCGCCCCCCTGCCCTGCCCCTATACGGATGAGCAATGCCTGGCCCTGTTTACGGCGGTGAGTGAGGAAATATACCCCCTGTTTGCCGGCGTGCTGCCCGCCCGGCCCCAAATTGCCGTGCGGGAGATGAAAAGCCGCTGGGGAAGCTGCCACATCCAAAAGCGCAAAATCACCCTGAACAAGCGCCTGGCGGAAAAACCGCGCCGGGCTTTGGAATATGTAGTTTTGCATGAATATGTGCATTTTTTGCACCCAAACCACGGGCAGGGCTTTCATGCAGAGATGGCCCGCCTGATGCCGGACTACCGCCAGAGGCGGAAACTGCTGAAGGGCTGAACCCGCAAGGGGCCCTGCAGAGCCGGGTGCAGGGCGGCATAACGCAGCTTGTGCCAATTCGCTTTGGAAAGAGGTTTCGCAGCGTGAGCAAAAACAAGTATACCAGGCTGATTTCCAACACAGCACTGTTTGCCGTCAGCACCTTTTCCAGCAAGGTGCTGAGCTTTTTGCTGACCCGCCTCTACACCAGCTACCTCACCGCCGAGAGCTTTGGCATAGTGGACCTGGTGGTGGCCAGCTCGAACCTCCTCATTCCGCTGGTCAGCCTGGGCATCTCCAATGCGGTTATCCGGTTTGGGCTGGAAAAAGGGGTGCAAAAAAAGGACGTATACACCGGGGGCCTGCTTGCCATTGGCATGGGCTTTGCGGTGCTTCTTTGTTTTATTCCCCTGGTGGGGCAGGTGAGCCTTTTGCGGGACAACCTGTTTTTGATGTACGTCTATGTTCTGGTAAGTTGCCTGCGCACCCTGAACTGCCAGTTTGTGCGGGCCAAGCTTTACACCAAGCTCTACGCCATCGACGGCATTCTCTCCACCCTGTTCACCCTCGGCCTCAACATACTCTTCCTGGTGGTGCTGAAGATGGGCACCACGG
Organism: uncultured Oscillospiraceae bacterium; assembly: GCA_964423365.1. GTDB lineage: Bacteria > Bacillota > Clostridia > Oscillospirales > Ruminococcaceae > JAAYCI01. The sequence goes on along the minus strand of CAYRFC010000144.1, from coordinate 2,446 downwards.
GCTATCTGCTCAGCATCATCTGTGCCGATGCCCTCAGCGTGCTGTTCCTCTCGCTGGTGGCCCGGCTGTGGGAATATGTGCGGTTCAAGGGGCTGGATTTCAGCCTCTATAAGTCGATGCTGCGGTATTCATTGCCCCTGGTTCCCGCGCTGATGTTCTGGTGGGTGACCAACGCCAGCGACCGCTACTTCATCTCCTA
>CAYRFC010000144.1:0-2147 GCA_964423365.1 uncultured Oscillospiraceae bacterium | reverse complement strand
GGGAAGATGAGGCGGAAATAACACCCTAAATGCCGAAACTGCAGAGATATAGAATAAAAACAGAGTATTTGCCGAAATTTCTGCCCAGAACGCCAGTTTGAAAGCCCTGCCCTAAGCGGGAAATTATCTTGCAAAAACTGTGCTAAAGCGGTATAATGCTTTTTACTAGGACATGGCTTAGCCAGAGCCAAGCTGCGCGCCGGGTTGTGTGCAATTCGCGGCAGGAAAAGCAAAAACAGGACGAAAAGGGAAGCAGGACGAGAAAGGGGACAAAAATGGCCGGGGCCATGTTATTGCGGAGAGAAGACTATGAAGCGGGCACCGCCCGGGACGAAGCCGCCGGGCAGATTCCGTCCAGCATGCGGGAGGTCTACGAGATTCTGTGTGTCACAGAGGGCGGGGCCGATTTTTGGGTGGAGGACCAGTGCTACAAGCTGCGCGCGGGCGATATTTTGCTGGTGCCGGCGGGCGTGATGGTGGGCGCCAGCCTGAAACAGCGGGGCTGCCCCTTCCAGCGGCACAGCATCTGGATGTCCCGGCGTTTCCTCACCTTCCTAAAGCTGCAGGATGAAACGGCCGACTTCGCCTTCACACAGGCCACCCAGCAGGGGCGGTATCTGCTGCGCCTGCCCGAGGAGATTTTTGAGGGCCTGGAGGGCGGCTTCGACACGGTGGTGGCCGAATGCCGGGGGGACAAGCTGAGCGCCGAGCTCTCCACAAAGGCCATGCTCAGCGCCCTGATTGTGCAAATCAACCGCCTGGTGAAGGCCCTGGACGGCGAGGTGCTGCTGCCCGGCGCGCAAAACCGTCTGGCGCCGGTGCTCACCCACATCCACCACAACTGCACGGGCGCCATCACGGTGGAGGGCCTGGCCCAGCAGTTTGGCTACAGCCCCTCGCATCTGGCGCACAGCTTCAAAAAACAGATGGGAACCTCGCTCTATCATTACATTCTGCTTCGCCGTTTGCAAATTGGCCGGGAGGCCATGCTGAACGGGGTGCCGGTGAAAGAGGCCTACCAGCGCTGCGGCTTTGGCGACTATGCGGGCTTTTACCGTGCCTTTACCAAGGAATATGGCATCTCGCCCCAGCAGTACAAAAAGAAAAACCAATAGAAAAACGGGCACCGCCCCTTTCCTGCGAAGGGCCGGTGCTTTTCTTTTGCCGGGGGCTATGCTATACTAAAGCTTGGTGTGGAAGGATTTTGCGTTCCCGCTTCATGCCGTATCAAGCCAAAATAGGAGATATTATGACGCGTTCCCCAAAGAAGGTATGTTCCCGCATTGGCCTGGCGTTTTTGGCCATGATGGCCCTATGGATGGCCGGCAGTATGGTGCTGGTGCCGCTGCTGCAATACCTGATGCCCAACTGGCAGACCAATGGCATTGGCATCTGGCTGATGAACGATATCCCGCTGTACCTGCTGGGCATGCCTGCCTTTTTGCTCATCCTGTGGGGCCTGCCGAATGGAGAGGAGCCCCCCCGGGAGAAAAAGAGATTGAGCGTGGGGCAGTTTCTGCTGGTGATTGTGTTTTGCCTGGGCGCCATGTACGCCCTCAGCTTTGTCACCAATATCATCACCATGCTGATAGACAGCCTGCGCGGCAGTGCCAGCACCAACAACCTGGCCGCCATGACCGAAAACAGCAATATCCTGATAAACCTGCTGTTTGGCGCGGTGGTGCCCGCCCTGGGCGAGGAATTTGTCTTCCGCTATACCCTGCGCAAAAAGCTGCGCGGGGCAGGCGATAAAATCTACATCTTTTTCAGCGCCTTCTGCTTTGGCATGTTCCATGGCAACCTTAGCCAAATGTGCTACGCCATGGCGGTGGGAGCTATGCTGGCCTACGTCTACACCCGCACCGGGAATATCTGGCTTTCGGTTTCCCTGCATTTCATCATCAACAGCCTGGGGCTGGTGGCGGTGCCCGCCCTGATGGAATATGGCGGGGACTTGGCCATAGCCCTGATGGGCCTGGCCACCCTGATTTTGGCGGCGGCCGCGGCCATTCTGCTGGGGGTATGCTACAGGCGCATCGCCGCGGAGTTTGTGCCGCCCTCAGAGCCTGGCTGGCCCCACAAGGCCCCGCCCCCAGCCCCCCAGTGGGAGGCGGCATACCGTGGGCCTGCGTATCCCCCGGCTTACC
>CAYRFC010000143.1:4658-6449 GCA_964423365.1 uncultured Oscillospiraceae bacterium | reverse complement strand
CAACGCAGCCATCCACCGTTTTCGCCAAGTGTAGCTTATCTCATGTTATGTTAATTTGCTCTAGTTGCCGCCCATGCGGGCCACTCTGTATTTAAAAATAGTGCGTATTTCAATGATATTCTTAGATAAATCCTGCTTTTTCCTTGCATCCGGGCGCTTTCCATGGTTAAATAGTAAAAGTATAGATACATAGAACGCCGCGCGGCGCGGCAATACAGTGAAGCCCGGCATACAGGGGTGCCGGGGCAAGGGAGGATTTCATGACGAATGTAGGATGGATTTTGGTTGCGTTTGTGGTATATGCGGGTGTGATGATTGCCATTGGGGGATTTTTCTTTAAAAAATCCAACAGTTTGAGCGACTACTTTTTGGGTGGGCGGCAGCTCAATTCCTGGGTGGCGGCTTTTTCGGCCCAGGCCTCGGACATGTCTGGCTGGCTGCTGATGGGCCTGCCGGGCGCGGTGTATGCCTTTGGCACCGGCCAGGTGTGGATTGCCGTGGGCCTTGCCGTGGGCACCGCCCTGAACTGGCTTTTGGTGGCAAAGCGCCTGCGGCGCTATACCATCAAGGCGGGCGACGCCATCACCATTCCCCAGTACTTTGAAAACCGCTTTCACGACAGCTCCCACATTCTGCGGGTGGCTGCGGGGGTGTTCATCACCATCTTTTTCACGGTGTACACGGCCTCGGCCTTTGTGGCAGGCGGCACCCTGTTTTCCCAGGTCTTTGGCATCGACTACCAGCTGGCGCTGGTGATTGGAGCGGTCATCATTCTGGTATACACCTTTTTGGGTGGCTTTGCCGCGGTGAGCTGGACAGACATGGTGCAGGGCACCCTGATGCTGATTGCCATTCTGAGCGTGCCCATTCTGGCCTTCACGGCCCTGGGTGGGGTCTCGGGCCTGGAGGGCGCCGTAACGCCCGCATTTCTGGATTTCATGACCGGGGCCGAGGGGGAGCCGCTCAGCGCCATTTCGGTGATTTCACAGCTCGCCTGGGGGCTGGGCTATTTCGGCATGCCGCACATTCTGGTGCGCTTCATGGCCATTCGCAACGAGAAAAGCGTGAACAAATCGGCGGCCATCGCCATTGTTTGGGTTTTGCTCACCCTCTGCTTTGCGGTGGGGGTGGGCATTGTGGGCCGCGCCTTCCTGCCCGGCCTGGCCGACTCTGAAACCGTCTTCATCAGCATGATTCAAAAGGTCTTTATGAACCCGGATTCCATTGTGCGGGTGCCCCTCATCGGCGGCATCTTCCTCTGCGGTATTCTGGCGGCCATCATGTCCACGGCCGATTCCCAGCTGCTGGTGACGGCCTCCTCCATCACCGGGGATATCTACAAGGGCGCCATAAACAAAAAAGCCTCCGACGGGCACTACGTGTGGTTCAGCCGCGGGGTGGTGGTGGCGGTGGCCCTGGTGGCCTACTTCATCGCCACCGACCGCACCTCCAGCATCATGGGCCTTGTGTCCAACGCGTGGAGCGGCTTTGGCTCGGCCTTTGGCGCGCTGGTGCTGCTCAGCCTCTACTGGAAAAAGGTCACCCGTGCGGCGGCCGCTGCGGGCATCATCTCGGGCGGCCTCACGGTGATTGTGTGGGACTACCTGCCCTTCCTGCAGGGGGCGGACGGCATGGCCACCCTGGGAGAGGTGACGGGGCTGTACTCTTTGGTACCGGGCTTTGCCATTTCTCTGCTGTGCATTGTGGTGTTCAGCCTGGCGGCCAAGCCCGGCACCACCACCAAGATGGAGCATCAGTTCGACGAGGTCTTTAGCGGAGAGCTGGATTAAA
>CAYRFC010000143.1:0-4558 GCA_964423365.1 uncultured Oscillospiraceae bacterium | reverse complement strand
GTGGAGAAGTGGCGGGGTGTTTGCGGTTTTTTGCCAATTCGCGTAAAATGGAAAGGAAAGACTACAAGTGGGGAGATGGCTGCAAAAATGAAGGACTCTTTGGGGCACCGGGTGTGCCGCTGGCTGTTTTTCCTCTGCCTTGGCCTGCTGGGGCTGATGACTGCGGCACAGCTTCTGTTTTTTGCCATTGGCTTCCGCTTTCACAAGTGGGTGTATCTGCTGGCGGTGGTGCTGGTTTGCATTATTCTGGCGCTGGCCTTTTATCTTCTATACCATAGAGACCAGAAACAGCCAGGCTTTCGGCTTCTACCATTTCTTTGCTCGATTGTTTGTATAGTACTGGGTTTGACGGGGTTTGTTTTGTTTTCGCTCTATGTTCTATGGATGCCATCAGGGGGGGTAGAACTGCTGGATGGCCGCGAAGTAATCGCCTTTTTTACGTTCGGCGATGGCTGGATGAATCCGGCCACAGAAATTGCGGTCTATGAAAAACAGAATTTCATCTGGTGCGGGCCCTATGTGGGCGATTTCATGGGCGCATTCTAATTGGCTGTAGACAATGGGGCATGCCCATGGCAGCCCAGGAAAGAAAGGAGAACCCATGCTGACACAACACACGCCGTCCCGCCCTCTTTTGGCGCTGAAAGGAGCCATTTTGCTCAGCCTGGCCTCTCAAGTGAATGTGAGCCTGCTGGAGAATGGGTTTTTCGTCTCGGCCGCCGTGGTGCTGCTGCCTCTTTTTTTGTTTTTAGACCCCGAATACCCCGTTTTTCTCACAGCGGCCTTTGGGGGCCTGGGCATGTTTTTGCTCCGCAGCCTGCTGCATGGCGGTTTTGCGGGGGGCCTGCCGCTGATGCTGCGGCTGTATGGCCCGGAAATTGTGTTTTTTCTGGTGTATGGCGGGCTGCTGGCACTGTATATGCGGGCGGTTTCCCTGCGGCCCTTCCGCGTTTGGGCCCTGCTGCCGCTGGTGCCCATCGATTTCCTGGCCAACCTCAGCGAGGTGAGCATCCGATATGGCGCCGGGGCCTTTACCGGCCCGCGCCTGCTGGTGCTGCTGGGGGCGGCGCTGGGCCGCAGCCTGCTCATTGCCATTCTGCTGTGGACGCTGGACTCCTACGGTGTGGCCCTCACCCGCCGCGAAAATGCCGAGCGCTACCAGCGGCTGGTGCTGATGACCGCCGCTCTGAAGGGGGAGCTGGCCTGGCTGAAGAAAAATGCCTTCCTCATTGAGGACACCATGAGCGCCGCCTATGGGCTGTATACCGAGCTCTCCCGCCGGGCGGACCCGCAGGCGCAAACCGCCCTGCGTGTGGCGAAGGACATCCACGACGTGAAAAAGGAATACCTGCTCATCATCCGCGGCATAGACCATGCGCTGGGCATGGAGGAGGGCGCCAGCGGGATGTACCTCTCGGAGATTTTGGAGATTTTGCAGCGGGCCCTGAACCACGCGGCGGAGGAGGCGGGCCGGGAAATATGCTGGAGGCTGCCCGAGGGGGAGGCGCTGTATACCCGCCAGCACTATACCCTGATGGCTATTCTGCACAACCTGTTCTCCAATGCTCTGGAGGCCGCCCAGGGGCCTTGTGTGGAAATTGGCTTTTCCCATAGGGAGGAGGGGGAGACGCTGGTGCTTACGGTGAGCGATGACGCGGGCGGCATTCCCGAGGAACGGCTGCCCAGCATTTTTCTGCCGGGCTTTTCCACCAAGCTGGACGAGGGCACCGGGCAGCTGGGCAGGGGCCTGGGGCTGGCCCTGGTGGGGGATTTGGTGAGGGAGAGCCTGGGCGGAGAAATCCTGGTGGAAAGCGGGCAGGGGCACACCGTGTTCACCATTCGGGCGCAGAGGGAAAAGGTGGTGGGGCCATGAGGTACTATATTGTAGACGACGACCCGGGCGTGGTGGAGGTGCTGAAAATTTTGGTGGCGCGCGGCGGCGGCGAGATGGCCGGCAGTGCCTTGAATGGCCGGGATGCGCTGGAGGACTTGGAGTTTGCCGGGGCGGATATTGTGCTGGTGGACCTGCTGATGCCCGAGCTGGACGGCATTCAGTTTGTGCAGAGGGCGCGGCAGCACCACCCGGACCTGCATTTTGTGATGCTGAGCCAGGTGGCGGACAAGGAGATGGTGGCGCAGGCCTATGAGAGCGGCGTCGACTTCTATATTCAAAAGCCCATCAACAGCATTGAGGTGCAGAAGGTGCTGCAAAAGGTGGAGAAGGAGCGCACTCTGCAAAGCACCTTTTCCCAGCTGCAGCACCTGCTCTCCGGCACGGCCCCGGTGGAGGCTGCGCCGCAGGCGGCCCCGCCGGGAGGCGACCCGTTTGCCGCCCGGGTGGACGCCGTGCTGAACGCCCTGGGCATTCCCGCCGATATGGCGGCCAAGGAGATACGCCAGATGGCGGTATACCTGCACGGCCACCCCGAGGAGGAGCCCACGGTGAACGAGCTGTGCGCCCTGTTCAGCCAAAGCCCCAAAACCACAGAGCAGCGCATTCGCCGTGCCATAGGCGCCAGCCTGGTGAACCTGGCCCACCGCGGGCTGGAGGATTATGCCGATGAGACCTTCACAGAGTATTCGGGCCGTTTGTTTAAGTTTGAGCAGGTGCGCCGGGAGATGGAGTATCTCCGCCGGGGCGAGGGGCCGCGGGGGAAGGTATCGGTGCGGCAGTTTTTGTATGCGCTGGCGGCTTTGGCCTAAAATTCATTATATGTCTTTCGCGTGAGTACACTTGTTCGCCGTCATTTTGCCTAAAAGACTTTTTACCAGTCTGTAGCATCCTCCAAAGAAAATTCCTGGCCGCCCACTTTTTGAGCTTTTTTGAAGGAAATTGAAGGTTTGGGCGTATAGTGGGCAACATAGGAAACAGTGTGTGAGGGGGACAGCCGTTTTGCCGTAGGCCACAGCAGGCAAAAGAGGAACCCTGTGGCGGGCAGGGCGGGAAAAAGCGGCCTCCCCACAAAGAAAGGAAGGCGGAGATATGGAACAAGTTGCGGCAATAGTGAAGGTAATGAGTGATTTTTTGTGGGATTATATCCTGCTGTTTGCACTGGTGGGCACGGGCGTTTGGTTCACCATCCGCACAAGATTTGTGCAGGTGCGCCGGTTTGGCGAGGGCTTCCGGCGGATGTTCAGCGGCTTCAGCCTGAACGGGGCCAAGGCGGGGGCCGACGGCATGAGCAGCTTCCAGTCCCTCACCACGGCCATTGCGGCGCAGGTGGGCACCGGCAACATCGCGGGCTGTGCCACGGCCATTGCCTCGGGCGGCCCGGGGGCCATTTTCTGGATGTGGTGCTCTGCCTTCTTCGGCATGTCCACCATTTACAGCGAGGCGGTGCTGGCCCAGAAGTATAAGACCACCATCGACGGGCAGGTGACGGGCGGCCCCATTTACTATATCCGTGCGGCCTTCAAAAATAAATTTGGCAAGATACTGGCCGGCTTCTTCTCGGTGGCTATCATTCTGGCGCTGGGCTTCATGGGCAATATGGTGCAGTCCAATTCCATTGGCGAGAGCTTCAATGCGGCCTTTGGTATTCCGAACTATGTGATGGGCATTGTTGTGGCGGCTGTGGCAGCCTTTGTCTTCCTGGGCGGTGTGAAGCGCATTGCCTCGGTAACGGAAAAGGTGGTGCCCATCATGGCGCTGTTCTATATTTTGGGCTGTATTGTGATATTGTTCATCAACCACGCCACGGTGCTGGACGCGCTGCGGCAGATTTTCGTGATGGCCTTCAACCCGCAGGCGGTGGCCGGCGGCGCCATTGGCATCACCATCAAGCAGGCCATGCGCTTTGGCGTGGCACGCGGGCTGTTCTCCAATGAGGCGGGCATGGGCTCCACCCCGCACGCCCACGCGCTGGCCAAGGTGAAAAAGCCGCAGGACCAGGGCTGCATCGCCATGATAGGCGCTTTCATCGACACCTTCATCATTCTCACCCTCACCGCGCTGGTCATCATTTCCTCCGGCGTGCTGGGCAGCGGCGAGACGGGCACCAAATTGGCACAGCTGGCGTTCAACGAGGCCTTTGGTCACTTCGGGAAAATCTTCATAGCCATCTGCATGCTGTTCTTTGCCTTCTCCACCATTGTGGGCTGGTACTTCTTCGGCGAGCAAAACGTGAAGGCCCTGTTTGGGAAAATGGGCACCAAAATTTATGCGGCCATTGTGGTGCTGTTCGTCATTCTGGGTTCCTTCCTCAAGGTGGATTTGGTGTGGAACCTTTCCGACTTTTTCAACGGCCTGATGGTGCTGCCGAACCTGCTGGGCCTGCTGGCCCTAAGTGGAGTGGTGGCCCTGATGGCCAAAGACCGGGGCGACAAAAGCCCGCTGGACAAAGCCTAACTTCTTTTCCTCTTTCCATACCCCCAGCGCAGGGCATTCCCAAACGGGAATGCCCTGCGCACTTTCTGGCATAAGCGGGGAAAAACAGCCCAGCTGGCTTGACAGAAAGACCCAAACCCGCTAAAATAAAGAAGCCGCCTAAAGAGGCGGCGAGCTGCGGCTTTAGCTCATCCGGTAGAGCGTCTGCTTCCCAAGCAGAAGGCGACGGGT
>CAYRFC010000142.1:0-6484 GCA_964423365.1 uncultured Oscillospiraceae bacterium | reverse complement strand
GCAACGCGTCTCATGCAAAATTTCTGTTATCGCGTAGCATCCCCTTGGGGAAAAACAAAATGAAGTTTTTAACGAAATTTAGGATAAAAACACAGTGCGTCTGGAAGGGGGGGAGTGCCGTGGCAACCACAGAGGAGTATATCCAGTATGTGTGCGGGCAGCTTGCCGGGGTGGGCGCCTTGCGCCACCGCAAGATGTTTGGCGAATACATGGTGTATGTGGAGGAAAAACCGGTGCTGCTGGTATGCGACAACACCGTCTACGTAAAAAAGCTGCCCGGCATTGCCCGGCTGATGCAGGATGCGGCGGTGGGCATCCCCTACAAGGGGGCCAAGGAACACTATCTTCTGGATATAGACGACCGGGAGCTGAGCCGGGCGGTGGCCAGAGAGCTGGCGGTCATCACACCCCTGCCAAAGCCCAAAAAGAAAAAGGCTACTTAGCGTCTCGGTGCCCCGCCAGAGGGGCTATGAAAAAAACATGGCATGCAGGATGTGTGCCATGTTTTTTTGTGGTGGAGGGGCTGAAAGGGAAAGCCCGTTGGTTTTTTCACTGCGTTTCTGCGTGATAATGTGAGGGTTTGCGAAAAACAAGCCAAAATTTTAGTTGACAAATGAATAATTTTTAGCTAGAATGTGAGCAACAGAAACGAAGGCAGTGCCTTCGAAACGAGCGCTTGTATAGGCCTGCAATAAGGGCGGGTGTTTCTACCAACCACCGTAAATGGTTGCCTACAGGTTGCCCTCTCACTGGCAGGGGCAACTGCGGCCAAACGGTGTTTTTTGTGTTTTGGCGGGTGCTGCTGCAGGGCCGCAGTGTCAATACAAAAAGGCTACAAATTTGGCGGGGGAGTTGTTTTCGGGGGCTGGGGCTGGTACACTTATGGTTAGAAAGCGAACAATACTTTGCCGTGTGCTTTTCTTTAGCGGGCCGCCGGTGCGGCACCGGGTGTTGTTCGAACAAAATATTGCAGGTGGGCAAGCCACCCGCACCGGAAAACCCCTTGGCGTCTTTCTCATTTCCGGTGTGCCAAACAGGGCGAAAGGCGCAACCATTGTAAAATGGAAGTAAGGGAGGATTTCTATGAAAAAGCTGCTTAGTTTGTGTCTTGCACTGGTTCTGGTTCTCTCCTTGGCCGCCTGTGGCGGCGGCGCATCCTCTTCTACGGCCGGCTCTAGTGCGGCCCCGGCGGCCTCTTCTGGCTCAGAGGCCTCTGGCCCAGCGCCGGCCGCTTCGGCAGGTGCCGGCATTGCCAAAGAGGATTTGAAAATTGGTGTGGTGCATATTTTGGACCCGTCTGACCAGGGCTACACCTACAACCACGACCTGGGCGCCAAGTACATGATTGAGAAGCTGGGCCTGAACGAGAACCAGTACATCCCGAAATTCAACATCAACGACCAGGACAGCGCGGCCACCCGCTCGGCCCTGCAGGAGCTGGTAGAGGCCGGCTGCCAAATCATCTTTGCCACCAGCTTTGGTTATGGCCCCACCGTTACCGAGATGGCCAAAGAGTACCCGGACATCCAGTTTGCCCATGCCACCGGTGTGGACGCCCACTTTGCCGAGCTGCCGAACCTGCACAACTACTTTGCCAAGATTCACCAGGCCCGCTACCTGGGCGGCATTGCCGCAGGGCTGAAGGCCAAGGAGATTGGCAACCCGAAGCTGGGTTATGTGGCGGCGGTTCCCTACGCCGAGGTCATCAGCGGCTACACCGCCTTCTTCCTGGGCGCGCAGAGCGTATACCCCGAGGTGACCATGGACGTCATCTACCTGGGCAGCTGGGGTGAGGCCCAGAAGGAAAAAGAGATTGCCGAGCGTCTCATCAACAGCGGCGCGGGCGTTATCTCCCAGCACTCCGACAGTGTGACCCCCGCCATTGCGGCGCAGGACGGCGGCGCTTTCCACGTGGGCTACAACAACGACATGGTGGCGGCGGCCCCCAAAGCCAGCCTGCTCTCGGCCCGCATCAACTGGGGCATTTACATGACCGAAGCCGTGCAGAGCATGATTGACGGCACCGAGATTCCGGTGGACTGGGGCCAGGGCATTGTGCAGGGCGCCGGCGAGGGTGGCGCGGCCTACCTCAGCCCCCTGAACACCGCCATTGCCGCCCCCGGCACCCAGGAGGCGCTGGACGCCGCCGAGGCCGATATCATCAGCGGCAAGAACATGATTTTCCAGGGCGCGCTGGTGGACAAGGACGGCAAACCGCTGGAGCTGTACAACTTTGACGGCGAGCTGATTTTCACCTTTGAGAATGCGGATTCGGTGTTCGATGAATCGGCCGACTTCTCGGCCCCGGCCTTCAACCCCGCCGCGGGCAACAGCCTCAAGGGCATCAATATCATCGAATAACAGCACTTGGAATAATAGCACCTGGCGTATCACAAACAGTGTACTTTTGTGGGGGCGGTGGCCGTTGCCGGCCGCCGCCCCCTGCCTTTTTGGCAAAGGCCGAACATGCCCCCGCGTGAGCTTTCTACTCTTTCCTCCTGCGGGGCAAAGGGCGCCCGGTTTCCGTGGCCCCCACTGTGAGAAAAAAGGGGTGAAACCAGTTGGACAGTGCACAAAAGCAAGCGGTTCAAATGTGCAACATCACCAAGACCTTTGGGTCGGTGCGGGCGAACAGCAATGTGAGCCTGGATGTGCGCCAGGGCGAGATATTGGCCCTGCTGGGAGAGAATGGCTCGGGGAAGACCACCCTGATGAACATGCTCTCCGGTATCTATTTCCCAGACAGCGGCGAAATTTACGTGGACGGCAACGAGGTGGTAATCTCCTCGCCCAGAGACGCATTTGCCCTGGGCATTGGGATGATTCACCAGCATTTTAAGCTGGTGGACGTGCTGACGGCGGCGGAGAACATCGTGCTGGGCCTGCCCGGCGGGGTGCAGGTGAACCGCGCCGCGGTGGACAAAGAAATTCGTGAAATTGCAGACCGTTATGGTTTTTCCATAGACCCGGGAAAGAAAATTTACCACATGTCTGTGAGTGAAAAGCAGACGGTGGAAATCATTAAGGTGCTGTACCGCGGGGCCAAGACCCTGATTTTGGACGAGCCCACCGCCGTGCTGACCCCGCAGGAGACCGACAAGCTGTTTGAAATTCTGCGGAACATGAAGAAAGACGGCAAGGCGGTTATCATCATCACCCACAAGCTGAACGAGGTGCTGGCCATCTCCGACCGGGTGACCCTTTTGCGCAAGGGCGAGTGTGTGGGCACGGTGAACACGGCCGAGGCCAGCGTGCAGTCCCTTACCGAGGGCATGGTGGGCCATGCCGTGAGCCTGAAAATTGCCCGCGAGCAGATGGAGGAGACCCCCGACCGCTTGGTGGTGGAGCACCTGACCTGCCTGAACGAGGAGGGTGTGAAGGCCCTGGATGACGTGAGCTTCACCCTGCGCGGCGGCGAAATTCTGGGCGTGGCGGGCATTGCCGGCAGCGGCCAGAAGGAGCTGTGCGAGGCCCTGATGGGCATGCACCCGGTGGCCGAGGGCAGGGTGACCTATGTGGAGGGGCTGCGGCAGGAGGATATCACCCACCTGACCAACACCCAGCGCTGGCGCAAGGGCCTGAAAAGCGCCTTTGTGCCCGAGGACCGCCTGGGTATGGGCCTGGTGGCCAACCTGGACATGGTGGACAACGTGATGCTGAAAAGCTACCGCGACACCAAGGGCTTCTGGGTGGACCGGAAGGCCCCCAAAACCCTGGCCGAGGAGCTGATAGCCCAGCTGGAAATTGTGACGCCGGGGGTTTCGGCCCCGGTGCGGCGGATGAGCGGCGGCAACGTGCAAAAGGTGCTGCTGGGGCGGGAGATTTCCAGCAACCCCACGGTGATTGTGGTGGCCTACCCGGTGCGCGGGCTGGACATCAACTCCTCCTACACGGTGTACGACCTGCTGAACGAGCAGAAGCGCAAGGGCGTGGGCGTGCTGTTTGTGGGCGAGGATTTGGACGTGCTGCTGGAGCTTTCCGACAGGATTATGGTGCTGTGCGGGGGCCGGGTTTCGGGCATAGTGGATGGGCCGGGGGCCAGCAAGGCGGAGCTGGGCCTGATGATGACCCAGGTGCGCGGCCAGGACGGCGAGATGCACTGTGCCACGGCCTGCGGGCCGCAGCAAAATGGTGAGGGGGTGAACCCATGAGCAGAGAGACAGCCTTGAAGCAGGCCAGCGCAAGCGAGCCCTTGGTGCGGATGATTAAGCGGGACACCGTTTCCCGCAAACGCGCCTGGGGGGTGCGGGCTGTGGCGGTGCTGGGGGCCTTGCTTACCGGCGCCATCCTCATCGGCGTGCTGGGGCACAACCCCTTTATGGTGTATAAAGATATGGTGGCCGGCTCTTTGGGCAGCAGCATCGCCCTAAAAGAGACCATCCGCCTGGCCATCCCCCTGCTCATCACGGCGCTGGGCATCGGCATTGCCTTCAAGATGCGCTTTTGGAACATCGGCGCAGAGGGGCAAATCATTGCAGGGGCCACGGCGGCCAGCTATTTTGCCCTCTTCCAATATAAGAACATGCCCCCCTGGCTGCTGCTCATCGTCATGGGCATTGTGTCCCTGATAGCGGGGGGCCTGTGGGGCCTGCTGCCCGCCGTTTTTAAGGCGAAATGGGGCACCAACGAAACCCTGTTTACCCTGATGCTGAACTATATTGCGCTGGAAATTCTGCGGTATTTCCAGTATGGCCCCTGGAAGGACCCAAAGCAGATGGGCTTTCCCAAAATTGCCATGTTTAACGACGCGGCCCGCCTGCCCAAGGTGTTTGGGGTGCAGGCAGGCTGGATACTGGCCCTGGTGCTGGTGGTGGCGGTGTATTTCTATGTGAGCAAAAGCAAGCAGGGCTATGAGATTACCGTGGTGGGCGAGAGCGTGCCCTCGGCCCACTATGCGGGCATGAATGTCTCGGCCATCATCATGCGCACCATGTTCATCTCGGGCGCCATCTGTGGGCTTACGGGCTTTGTTACGGTGGCCGGGGCGAACTTCACCCTCTCGGAAACCGTGACCGGCGGCGTGGGCTTCACGGCCATTACGGTGGCCTGGCTGGCCAGCCTGAACCCCGCGGGCATGATTTTGATTTCGATGTTCATCGCCATGCTGGAAAAGGGTTCGAACACCATCCAGACCAACTACAAAATTCCCATTGCGGCCTCTGAAATTCTGACCGGGCTGATTTTGTTCTTCCTGCTGGCCTGTGAGTTCTTCCTGCAATACAAGCTGGTGTTCCGCGGCAGAAAGGAGCAACGGCCATGAATGTTGTGAATGAGCTGATTCTATTTATCAACGCCGCCGTGCTGGCGGCCACGCCGCTGCTGTTTGGCACCCTGGGCGAGATTTTGACCGAGAAAAGCGGCAACCTGAACCTGGGCGTTGAGGGTATGATGATGATGGGGGCGGCCTCGGGCTTTTCGGCTGCCTGGCTGTTCGAGAGCGCCGTGGGCGCGGGGGCCAGCCCCTGGCTGGCCGTGCTGCTGGCCCTGCTGGCAGGCTTTTTGGCCGGGGCGCTGGGCGGGCTCATCTACAGCGTTATCACCGTCACCTTCCGGGCCAACCAAAACGTCACCGGCCTCATTCTCACCATCTTTGGGGTGGGCATGGGCAATTTCATTGGCGAGCTGCTGGGCAGCAAGGCGGGGGGCTATGCCACCCTGTCTGACGCGACCAAAAATATCTTCACCAATGTGCGCATTCCGGTGCTCTCTAAAATTCCCATTATAGGGCCGCTGCTGTTTGGCTACGATTTCATGGTGTACCTGGCCATTGCGCTGGCCATTGTGCTGCTGTGGTTCCTGAACAAATCCCGCAAAGGCCTCAACCTGCGGGCGGTGGGGGAGAGCCCCGCCACAGCCGACGCGGCGGGCATCAACGTGACGCGCTACAAGTATATTGCCACCTGCGTGGGCGGCGGCATCTGCGGCCTGGGCGGCATGTATTTCTCTCTGGCGCGCTACAGCGGCACCTGGGTGCACAACTGTGTGGGCGGCCGCGGCTGGATAGCGGTGGCGCTGGTTATCTTTGCCGCGTGGAGCCCCATGCGGGCCATATGGGGCGCGATGCTGTTTGGCGGGCTTTCGGTGCTGCGGCTCTACCTGCCCCCCACCGGCATCCCCACCCAGGTTTTCGACGCCATTCCCTTTGTGGCCACCGCGCTGGTGCTCATTTTCACCAGCATCCGGCAGAGCCGGGAGCGCAGCCAGCCCAAGAGCTGCGGGGTGAACTACTTCCGCGAGGAGCGGTGAGGACGTTCCCGATGGAAAGCTGCTACTGCTAGACTGCTTTACAAATACAGTAAATGAAAACACTTCTATAGAAAACACGGATGTCATTATGGCATCCGTGTTTTCTATAGAACAAAATGCAGTGCATACAATATACTCTTAGAGCAGATTAACATAATTTAGGTAAAGCGAACGTAGGCAGAAACGGTGTAAGGCAAGGCGGAGGATTGAGCAATACTTGGTGTATTGCGATTGACGA
>CAYRFC010000141.1:0-6651 GCA_964423365.1 uncultured Oscillospiraceae bacterium | reverse complement strand
TGAACCAGCCCAAGCGCCCGCGTGGCCGCCCCCCCAAGCCCAAGACCGAGGAGGAACTGAACCAGCCCAAGCGCCCCCGTGGCCGCCCCAGAAAGGATGCCCCCGAAGGGGAAGAAAACACGAGCACCTAGCAAACAGCCCGGAACCGCCTTCTACGGCACGCGGTTCCGGGCTTTTCATTTTATATAAATAATGTCTACTGAATAAACCGCAAAGCGGATGATTCAGTAGGTGCATGCGCACCACGCAAAATAAAATAGTAAAGAGACAATATTTTATTTTGCGACATATCTTGATGCCTCTCTGTGTTTGCCCGGCGAAGAGATGCCGTGCAAACCAAAGTGCAAGGTTTTTCTTGTATCCTTTGCAAAAACCTTGCACTTTGCCAAATCAATAAACGCTATTTATTATGTGTTATCGCGTTTATTGATTTGTTCAGTGGGCATTAAATATCAATAATACATGTAAAGCTGGCAGGGAATCATGCCATTGTACATCTTGCGGCGCTTCTTGGCCTTCTCGCCAAAATTCTGTTCAAATTCTTCGTTGGAGGTAATGACATAAACACCGCTGGGCCGGTTTTTCCGCACGGCCTGCCCCAGGGCCTTTTCCAAAGCAGCGGCCTCCCTGGCATCCATCATGCGCTCTCCATAGGGCGGGTTTGCCAGCAGCAGGGCCTCGGTTCGGGGGGAAAAGCTCCGCACGTCCCCCTGTGTGAAGCGGCAGCAGCCCCCCACCCCGGCCTTCTCGGCATTGGCGGTTGCCAGGGCCACCATCGCGGGGTCCACATCGCTTCCGTTCGCCTCAAAAGCAGCGTCCTTTTTCTCTTCCTCGGCGGCTTTTTGGCGCATTTGGGCAAACAGGCCCCGCGGCAGAAACGCATACTGCTCGGCGGCAAACTTCCGGCGCAGCCCCGGCGCGATATTTTTCGCTTTTAGCGCCGCCTCTATCAGCAGGGTACCGCTGCCGCAAAAGGGGTCTTGCACCAGGCTGTCCCGCCGCACCCGGCTCAGGTCTGCCATGGCGGCGGCCAAGGTTTCTTTCAGCGGGGCCACACCCGCCGTGCGGCGGTAGCCCCGCTTGTGCAGGCCGGGGCCGGAGGTATCCAAAAACAGCTCGGCCTGGTTTTTGCGTATGGAAAAACGCAGCCGGTACTCTGGGCCGTCCTCGGCAAGATGCTGCACCTTATGGCCTTTTTTCAGGCGCTCCACCGCCGCCTTTTTCACAATGCGCTGGCAGGCAGGCACGCTGGAAAGGGTGCTGGAAAGGCTGGAACCCTTCACCGGGAAAGAGGCGTTGGCCGGGAGATATTCCTCCAGCGGCAGGGCCGATACCCCGTCGAAAAGCGCGTCAAAATCCGCCGCGGGAAAGCCCCCCAGCCGAATCAAAATCCGCTCTGCGCAGCGGCTCCACAGGTTGGCGGCCGCCAGCACCTGTGCATCTCCCCAAAAGCTCACCCGTCCATCCGCCACCTGCACATCCCGCGCGCCAATGCGGCGAAAATCGAAGGCCGCCGCCGCCTCTATGCCAAAATAACAGGGCGCCACCAACTGATATTCCAAACTATGCCTCCCCCTCTATGGGTGCATCCAGCACCCGTGCCAAGCCTCTGCGGTAACTTTTACTGCGGTGCAAAAAGAAGAACAGCAAGGCCACCAGCCCCGCCGCCGCCAGTGTGTCAGACAAAAAATGCCGCCCAATCAGGATGCGTGAAAGGGCCATGAGGCTGAGAAAGCCCCAGCACACAATGGTTACCAGCCCACGGTGACGGCCCAGCGCCGGGAACACATCACAGAGCACCAGCAGCAGGAACACCCCGCAGGCATTGGCCACATGGCCGGAGGGGAACGACGAGCCCCCCGCGCCAAACGGCAGAAACCAGGGGCGAAAAGCCGCAAGGCTGCCCCCGGCCAGCATTTCGTCGAAACGGGGGCGCTGCCAAAGCAGCTTCAGCAGGTTGGTAAGCGCCAGATTCAAACACAGAAAAGCCGTGCCGGTGTAGGCAAAAAAGAACAGCTTTTTCCGCCGCTCCGCCCCCTGCCGCATCACCCACACAAAGGCTGCAATAAATAGCGCCAGGGCCAGCGCCAGCCAAAGCCAGCCGCGAGGGTTGCCCGGCCCGCCACCCGCAAGGCCGCGTTTTTCCAGGTAATGGTAGCAGACGTAGCAAAGCGCCGTGCCCCCGGCCAAGGCCAGCACCAGGCCCATGGGCATCTGCCAGCGCCGCCGCAGGGTGGCGCGCCCCTCGGCGGCCCACAGCATGGTAAGCAGCAGGGCAGGCAGGAAGGCGGGCAGCCAGCCAAAGGCCTCAAACAGGCGGGCCATCAAATTTTCCGGGCTGTACAGGGCCTGGTCTATGGCCAAATCCCACCGGGCCGCCACAGCAAAACCGGCGGCAAACCAAAGCGCCGCCGGAAGAAGCCACCATGTTTTTTTTGCTTTTGTCTCCATGCCCACCCCTCTACACACGCACCTTTATGTAATATAGAACTGAGCCCCTGCTCCCCCAGCTTGCCTCCACACGGTAGGTGTAGGTTCCGCCGGTAAAGGGCGTCTGCAAATCCCCGCTTATCTCCTCAAACTCATTGCGGTCTCCATAAGAACGGCTGACCGTAATCCCCTTGCAGGGGAAGGAAAAATCAATCTTCAGCGGCGCCCCCGGCAGCACAGGGGCCGGCTCCAAACGGCTCACCACCCCCCGGTCTGGGTCTTCCCACTCCCGTGTGGTGAACAAAAAGCGCCAGGAATAGGCGTCCATCACATAATGCTGCGGCGGCAAAGGCTTGCCGTTGTATTCAATATCTATGACGGGCAGGGCACTTTTGGGGTTTTCCAGCGCCAATGTGTCGCGTATGACATTGGCCAGCACGGCCGCCAGCACCACCAGCAGAAAACCCGCAAGCAGCTTCACCACCCATTGTTTGCGTAATTTCATTGTAATATTGTAACCCTTCCCCGCTTTTTACTCTTGCACATGCAGGCCGGCGCCTGTTCTTCGTGCCGGCAGCCGCCAGCTTCCTGCAAAAAACTATGAAGAATGCCCGTTTTTGATGCCGCCCCGTCTGGTGCCTTATTATACCATGATACCCAAAGAGATAGCAAATACGCATTTCGCCACCCATTCTCCCGTTTGAATCCCCTTCCACAATCTGGTACAATAAGGACAAGAAACCGCTGGAGGTACCGGCTATGGAAGAAGCTAGAGGCGAACATGGGCCGGCCGGCACCGGGCTGTGGATATTGGTGCTGGTGTGTGTGTCGGCCGTCATTCTGGCGCTGGCGGGCGGCGCGGCCTACACCGGCATCTCCGCCGCGCGCCTTAGCGCCGCCAAGGCCAGTGCCGGGCAAATAGAAAGTGTTTTTCTGATGGCGGAGATGGCCGCGGCTGGCGAGGGCCTGCGGCCGGAGGGCGGAAGCCTGCAAAACACCCTAAAATCCTACGAGGACGGCACCGGCGCCTCCTTGGGGGAATATGAGCAGTATTTGCTGGACTATATGCTGGCGGCATTTGGCCCCCAGCGGGACTTTGATTTTTCCGTGGAGCGGTATGAGGATGGGAGTGGTGTGCACGTAAAAATTCAGTTTTTTCCCGTGAAGGGATATACAAGCCCCGGCAGTGACCGATACTATCTTGCTCTTGACGGCGTTATTACCGAGAATAACGGCTTGTAAAAGCACTCTTTTTCACCCATCCGGTCGAAGCGTGTCGAATAAAGTAAAAAACAAAATATTGCGTGTTATCGGCACCCATGCTATACTATTGCAGATTTTCAGAACGGTAGATTTGACGGCTGCACGACCCAACAATACGACTGGAGGAAAACTGTGATGGAAAATTCAATGCAACTGCTGATGACGGAAACCTCGCCCGAAATATGCCGGCTTTGCAAGATGGCTCTGCCTGCCCAAAACATCCAGGTAAACGTGTGCAGCCGCAATGGCACCGCCGCCTACCAGGCACTGGAGGAACAGCAACCCGACGCGGTGATGCTGGACGTTTTTATGCCAGAAATGGACGCCATGACGCTGAAGACAAAATTCGATGAAAACCATCCCGGCCACAACGTACATTTTTATGCCACCGGAACCTTTCAAAATGAGGACTTGGAGCGGGAGGTAATGGAGAGCGGCTTCGCCTTCTATTTCTTGAAACCCTTTGACGTGACCGCTTTGGCCAACCGCCTGCTGCGCCACCAGCAGCAGGGCGAGCAGCGCTACCTGGGCGCAGACCCCCGCCTGGAGGGGGAGGATATGGTGACCGACATGCTGCGCATGATTGGCGTGCCCGCCCATATCAAGGGCTACCGCTTTTTGCGGGAGAGCGTGCTGCGCACCGTGGAGGACCCCACCCTCATCAACGCCGTTACCAAAATTCTCTACCCCGAGATAGCCGCCACCTATGACACCACCGCCTCCCGTGTGGAGCGGGCCATCCGCCACGCCATTGAGGTGGCCTGGGACCGCGGTGACATTGACATTCTCAATTTCTACTTCGGCTCCACCATCCACGCCAGCCGCGGCAAGCCCACCAATTCGGAGTTTATTGCCATGCTGGCAGACAGGGTGAACATGGCTCAGAAGCGCAGGGCCTAGCGGTCCCCCCCTCCTGCGTGTAGTACATCCAGCAGCATAAGCACCCTGCACCCACCAGCTTTTACGGGTGAGTGCAGGGTGCTTTTTGTTGTCTGTTTTTCTTCAGAATGCCCAAACGGCTTCCCTCTTGCTTGGCCTTTTACACGGCAACCAGGAGGGACGTTTTTTTATGCTTGCAGGCAAAGGGGGGCTGCCGCAGGGCAAGCACCGTCTGTTGCTGCTCCAGTTTTATCTAGTGTTTGCACTTGATTATTCGT
This sequence comes from uncultured Oscillospiraceae bacterium, assembly GCA_964423365.1. Taxonomy (GTDB): domain Bacteria; phylum Bacillota; class Clostridia; order Oscillospirales; family Ruminococcaceae; genus JAAYCI01. The sequence continues at coordinate 1,801 of CAYRFC010000141.1, read as the reverse complement.
GCTATTTTTGTTAGACTTTTCTGTGTGTTCCGTTGTTTAAAAAACTGCCAACAAGAGGTTTTTCTATGGACCCTAAGCTTTTTGCTCCATGGCACTGCTTTTCAAAATGCCCTCTTGCATGGGCCGGTTAACTCAGAAAAACGAAGCTGAATGGGCACGGGCAAGCGGTAGGCCTGGCAGCAAACATTTTGAAAGGACGTGCTTTAGCACCATGAAAAGGGGCAAAAACTTCTTCCTAAAGGCTTCCTCTTTCCAGATAAGGGAACGCACGCTTTGCGCTATACTGATGGTGGGATTTCTCCTTGTGCTGCTCCCCATGCTTTTGATTGCGCAGTACAATGTTCCCTGCGGGGATGATTTTTGGTATGGCTTATTAACCCACCAAGCGTGGGAACGCGAGGGCTCCCTCCTGGCCGTTCTATCTGCGGCTGGTGAACAGGTGCTCAGCTCCTACCAGGTCTGGCAGGGCACCTTTTCTGCCATCTTCCTGATGGCGCTGCAGCCCGCCATCTTCGGCGAACAGTATTATGCAATTGGGCCTTTTATCATGCTGGCCATGTTTATAGGCGGCACCGTTTTCTTCTGCTGGGCCTTCTTCCGCAAGCTTTTCGGGGCCAGCAGGCCACAGTTTCTGATTGTGTCTATCGTCTGGATGGGCGTGGGCACCCAAATGCTTCCCAGTGCACTGGAGGCCTTTTATTGGTTTAACGGCGCGGTGTTCTACACATTTTTCTACGCGATGGGGCTGTTCTTTTACGGGCTGCTCATTTTATATCTAAAAGCAAGCGCCCGGCGTAGACAAGGCGTTTTTCTGGCTCTGCTCTCTGTTATCGCGGTCCTCATTGGCGGAAGCAATTTTGTAACCTCGCTGCTTACCCTTTTGATACTGTTTTGCCTGCTGGTGTATCTACTGGCCGCAAAAAACCAAAAATGGAAAATGCTGCTCATCCCCTTTGGGCTTTTGTTGGCCGCTTTTCTCATCAATGTGGTGGCCCCCGGAAACGCCATACGCCAGAGCTATTTCCCCTCCCACCCGGGCATGCTGAGGGCGGTTTGGGTGGCGGTTGGCTTTGCCTTCGACTTTGCGAATAAATGGCTGTCCATTCCGCTGCTTTTGCTGGCGGCCGCCTTGGTTCCGCTTTTCATTCGCATCTGCCTCCGCACAAGGTTTTCCTTCCGGTATCCACTGCTTGTGGCACTGGTATCCGGCGGCCTGTACGTGGCGCAGTTTTGCCCGCACGCCTACGCCGCCGGGAGCGCGGGGCCTTTTCGGCTTCTGAATATCATTTTTTTCTCTTTTATCTTCCTGCTGCTGGCAAACTGCTTTTATGTTGTTGGTTGGATGGTGAAAAAGCTGGACGCAAAAGATGCTGCGGACGATACCGGACGGGACGGATATTCCCTGCCTGCGCTGCTTGGCTTTTCCCTGGTGCTGCTGCTGAGCTGTAACGCCATTTCATTCCCCACCCCCTACACCAGCACCAGCGCCCTCCAGTCCATTCAGAATGGCGAAGCCCAGCAGTATTACCGGGAGGCGCAGGCGCGGTTTGCACTTTTGCATGACGAAAGCATACGCGAGGCTTACCTCACGCCTTATTCTGTGTGGCCCTATGTGCTGTGTGCAGACGACGACCCAACCGACCCCACCGCCAAGCGAAACCTGGATAACGCAGCCTATTACAATAAGGATTTGGTTGCCACTAAAGAGGTTTCCTAGAGCAACACCGCATGAAGCCAAATAGGTTCAAGAAAAGCGAAGCACCCGGAAACGGCCAGACCAACTGGCTGTTTCCGGGTGCTT
>CAYRFC010000140.1:0-6679 GCA_964423365.1 uncultured Oscillospiraceae bacterium | reverse complement strand
AACAGCTACACCACCGGCCTGGCCCCCGGGGTGATGGGCTACATGCTGAACGCCCTGCTGCCCGGCCGCTATGGCGGGGCGGTGCAAAGCGGAGAGATAGGCCTGCCGGTGGAGACAGGCGGGGTGCTGCCCTGCGGGGCCACCGCCCTGTGGCTGGCGGATGAAGTGAAAGCACTACAGTTTGTATAAAAAATCAATTATTATTACGGAAACAATTTTCATTTGGTATAATCAATTACTTAAAGTACGAACAGTATATTGCTTTTTGGATATTTCACCAGTATTTCTACATATAGGATAAACCACGATGCCCTTTGTGAAAGACTGCTATGAGACGCAGCGGCTGTGGCTGCTGCCTGCCCAGCCGGCACTGGCCCCCGGGGTGCTGGCCTATTACCAGCGGAACCAAGACTTTCTGCGGCCCTATGAATCGGCCCGCGGCGAGAGCTTTTTCACCCTGCCCTTCCAGCGGCAGTTTTTGGCAGACGAGGCCCAGCGGGCCAAAGAGGGCAGCGCCCTGCGGCTGTTTTTGCGCCCTAAGGAGCCCGGCCCCGAGGTGATTGGCCTGGTGGCGCTTTGCCATGTGGTGTGGGGCTCGCTCTGCTCGGCCTGGCTGGCCTACAACCTGGACGAGGCCTATGGCGGGCAGGGGCTGATGGACGAGGCCCTGCGTAAAATGGTGGAAATTGCCTTTGGCAGGCTGGGGCTGCACCGGCTGGAGGCCCATGTGATGCCGGGCAACCAGCGCTCCTTGAACACTGTAAAGCGGCTTGGCTTTGCAGAGGAGGGGCTAGCCCGGCAATACTTTGAAATCAACGGCAGATGGGAGGACCATGTGCGCATGAGCCTTTTGAACCCTGCCCTGCCGCCCCCCGGAGGTACAGAATGACAAAACCACTGAAAAACGGCGAGGTGTTGGCCGTGCAGCCTGCCGTGGCACAGGACGCCGCCGAGCTGCTGGCCTACCTGGAGCAGGTGACCGCCGAGACCGACATGCTGGCCGCCGGGCCGGGGGAGATGGGCCTCACCCTGGCCGACGAGGAGGGCTTCATTGCCGCCATGGCGGCGCAGCCGCACTCTGTGCTGCTGTGTGGCAGGGTGCAGGGCGAGGTGGTGGCCGTGGCCTCTCTGGCGGGGGGCGGGCGGCCCCGCACCGCCCACACCGCAGAGCTGGGCATCAGCGTGAAAAAGGCCCTTTGGGGGCAGGGGGTGGGCAGTGCCATGATGCAGGCCCTGTGCGACTACGCCGATGCCTGCCCCGGGCTTCTGCATCTCCACCTGGCCATGCGGGTGGACAACAAGCCCGCCTTCCGGCTCTACCGCCGTTTCGGCTTTTCGGCCTGCGGCATTCGGCGGAAATTTTTGCACATTCACGGGGAATTTTACGATGAGCTGCTGATGGAGCGGGTGCGGGAGCCAGCGCCCGGCGCGGCGGAAAATACGAAGCACGGGGAAGGCTAGGAAAACAGAAATGCCCGAGATGATACAAATCGAAGACATCGCGTTCCAATACAGCGAGGACGCCCCCTTCGCCCTAGAGGGGGTGAGCCTCTCGATAGAGAAGGGCGAATTTGTGGCGGTGCTGGGGGCCAACGGCTGTGGCAAAAGCACCCTGGCGAAGCACCTGAACGCCATTCTGCTGCCCAGCCGGGGCACCGTGTGGGTGCAGGGCATGGACACCAAAGAGGAAGGCCAGCTGTTTGATATCCGCCAGAAGGTGGGCATGGTCTTCCAAAACCCGGACAACCAGATTGTGGCCACCGTGGTGGAAGAGGACGTGGCCTTTGCGCTGGAAAACCTGGGGGTGCCGCCCGAGGAGATGCGCCAGCGGATAGACGAGGCCATGCAGGCCGCCGACATTTACAAGTACCGCGAGCGGCAGCCGCACAAGCTCTCTGGCGGGCAGAAGCAGCGGGTGGCCATAGCCGGGGTGCTGGCCATGAACCCCGACGTGCTGGTGCTGGACGAGGCCACCGCCATGCTGGACCCCCGCGGCCGCGAAAAAATCATGAAAACGGTGCGCCGCCTGAACGAGGAAAAGGGCATCACCGTGGTGCACATCACCCACTACATGGAGGAGGCGGCGCTGGCCGGGCGTGTGGTGGTGATGAGCGAGGGGAAAATTGCCTTTGCGGGCAGCCCCAAAGAGGTGTTCAGCCGCGTGGAGGAGCTGCGCGCTTTGCACCTGGACATTCCCCAGACGGCGGAGCTCTGCGAGGCGCTCTCGGCGCTGGGCTTTGCCATGCCGCGCGGGGTCATCACCGACGAGGCCTGCGCCGCTCTGCTGTATGAAAAGCTCTGCGCTGTGCCGGGGCGGGAAGGGGGGGCTTACTGATGGCGGATATCATACGCTGCGAGAACCTGCGCCATGTGTACAACCCCGGCATGCCCGACGAAACCGTGGCCCTGCACGATATCAGCTTCAGCATGGAGGAGCACGGCTTCCTCGGGGTCATCGGGCCCACGGGCTGTGGCAAATCCACCCTGATTACCCATTTCAACGGTCTGGCAAAGCCCACCTCGGGCAAAATCTTCATCGGCGGAGACGACCTCTGGGCCGACAAAAAGGACATCCGCCGCTTCCGCTTTATGACGGGCCTTGTGTTCCAGTACCCGGAGTACCAGCTTTTTGAGGAGACGGTGGAGAAAGACATCGCCTTTGGCCCCAAAAACATGGGCCTCTCCGCGGAGGAGGTGGCCGAGCGGGTGCGCACCGCGGCGGCCTTCTGCGGCCTGGCTGAGGAAACCCTGGCCCGTAGCCCCTTTGAGCTTTCGGGCGGGCAGAAGCGCCGGGTGGCCATTGCCGGGGTGCTGGCCATGCGCCCCCGCCTGCTGGTGCTGGACGAGCCCGCCGCCGGGCTGGACCCCGAGGGCCGGGACACCATTTTGGAGCAGATACAGAGCTACCACCGGGAAACCGGCACCAGCGTGGTGCTGGTGAGCCACAGCATGGAAGACGTGGCCAAATATGCAGACCGGGTGCTGGTGCTGCAAAACGGCGCCATTGCCATGCACGACACCACCCCCCAAATTTTTGCCAAAGCCCAGCAGCTGCTGGACATCGGCCTCTCTGTGCCGCAGATTACCAAGGTGTTCCTGCGCCTTAAGGAGATGGGCCTTGCCATTGACACCGACGTGTATACCGTGAAGTACGCCGCCGAGGCCGTGCTGCGCTATGCCAAAGGGGGTGACGGCCATGCTTCGTGATATCACCATCGGCCAGCACCTGCCGGGGCACTCCCCCCTCCACCGGCTGGACCCGCGTCTAAAGCTTCTGCTCACCATCGGCTTCATCGTCATTTTGTTTGTGGGCACAAACCCGCTGGGCATCGCCCTCAGCCTGCTGTTTTTGGTGTTTTGCTACGCGCTGGCCAAAATTCCCGCCCGCATGATGTGGAAAAGCATGAAGCCCATCCTGCCCATCATCCTGCTCACCGCCCTGCTAAACCTGCTGTTTATTCCGGGCGAGGTGGTGTTCCAGTTTTGGATACTGCGCATCACCGTGGAGGGCATCCGCACGGCCATTTTGCTGGCGGTGCGCATTGTGGCCCTCATTCTGGGGGCCAGCCTGCTCACCTACACCACCAGCCCCATCGTGCTTACCGACGCCATTGAGCGGCTGCTGAGCCCGCTGGCCAAGCTGCATTTCCCCGCGCACGAGCTGGCCATGATGATGACCATTGCCCTGCGCTTTGTGCCCACCCTGATAGAGGAGACCGACAAGATTATGAGCGCCCAGAAGGCCCGCGGGGCCGAGCTGGACACCGGCCGCCTCAGCCAGCGGGTGAGGGCGCTGGTGCCGGTGCTCATTCCGCTTTTCCTCTCGGCCTTCCGCCGGGCCGACGAGCTGGCCCTGGCCATGGAGTGCCGCTGCTACCGGGGGGGCCAGGGGCGCACCCGGCTGCGGCGGCTGCACATCGGCCCCGAGGACGTGTGGATGACCGCTGTGGCGGTGGCCTGGTTCACCCTGATAGGCTTTTCGGGGCCGCTGTACGCCCTGCTGATGGGAGCGCTGGGATGAACTATCTCTTGAGCCTCGCCTTTCGCGGCAGCCGCTACCACGGCTTTCAGGTGCAGGAAAACGCGCTGACGGTGTGCGAGGTGCTGCAAGACGCCATGCAGGCCGTGTTTGCCTGCCGCCCGGACGTAAAGGGCTGCAGCCGCACCGACGCCGGGGTGCACGCCCGGGGCTTTGCCCTAAGCTTTGCCGCCGAGACCGCCCTGCCCGCAGAGAAAATTCCCCTGGCGCTGAACGCCCACCTGCCGCCGGATGTGCGGGTGCGCGCTGCGCGGGAGGTGCCGGCGGGCTTCCACGCCCGCTACAGCGCCAGCGGCAAGGAATACAGCTACCGCCTGTTGAACGCCCCCACCGACGACCCCCTGTGGGAGGGCCTGTACTACCGGGTGGGTGGCGCGCTGGACGAGGCCGCCATGCAGGCCGTGGCGGAGGTGCTGTGCGGCGAGCACGATTTTTCGGCCTTTTGCGCGGCGGGGGCCAAGCCGGGCAGCCGGGTGCGGCAGCTGCGGCAGCTTAGCGTGCGACGCGAGGGGGAATGGCTGTTGCTCTGCGCCGGGGCCGACGGCTTTTTGTACAATATGGTGCGCATTCTGGCGGGTACCCTGCTGCTGGCCGGGCGGGGAGAGCTGGACGCCGCCGGGGCGGCGGACATTCTGCAAAGCCGCTGCCGCCGGCGGGCCGGGCCCACCCTGCCCGCCGCGGGCCTCTGCCTGGAGCGGGTGTTCTACCCGCCCGGGGTTTTGGAGGGGAATCCGCCCGCATACATAAATCCTTAACAATTTCCCCGTATACTTTTTGTTTCATCGGCTTTCCCTGCAAAACGGGTGGGAAGCCCCGCTAGATTTCACCGCCCAGGGAGGTGTGCACACTGGCCGAAAAACCAAAGAAGAAGCCACGGCACACCAGGCTGGTGCTGCCCGGCGACGGCCCCGGCCCCAAGGAGGGGAAAAAAGCGAAAAAAGACCGCCTGGGCCGCAGCCTGGGAGAGAGCACAGAGACGGCGGCCCCCCCGGAAAAAACGGCGCTGGAAGCCCCCCCGCCCGCGCCGCCCCCCGGCCCGGCCACGGCCAGGCCCCCTGCACAGCGGCCCGGCCCGCCCCCACAGGCCCCAAAGCAGCAGCCCCCCATGGCGGAGGCCCTGCCCGAAAACGCCGTGCTGATGCCCCGCAAGAACCCCCGGGTGGAGGCGGTGCGCCGCAAAAAACGCAGACGCAGGCGGCTTTCCCTGCTGGCGGTGCTGCTGGTGGCACTGGGCCTGTGGCTGTATTTCAGCGGCTATTACCTCTATGGCGTGATGGCCTTTCAAAACTTTACCGATTCGATGCGCATCCGCCTTACCCCCGGCAGCGGCTGGCCCGCAGCCTACAACATCACCGGCTACCAGGCCTCCCGCGAGATGGGCGGCGGGGGCTTTGCCTCGGTGGGGGATAAGGACCTTGCGCTGTTTTCCTCCTCGGGGCAGGAGCTGCGCCGGGTGCAGCATGGCTATGCCAGCCCCGGGCTCTCGGCCGGAGACACCCGCGTGTGTGTGTACAACCGGGGCGGCACCGAGTATGCCGTGGAGGGCCGCAGCGGCACCAAGCTGCGCCGCAGCACCCAGCAGGAAATTCTGTTTGCCAGCCTTAGCCCCGGCGGCACCCTGGCGGTGGTCACCTCCTCGCGCTACCGCGCGAATATTGAAATCTATGGCCCGCTCTATTCCGTGCAGCCGGATTTTTCCTGGTCCTTGGTGGATGAAAAGCCGGTGGTGGGCAGCTTCTACTCCGACAACAAGCAGTTTGCTCTGGCCTGCCTTTCGGCGCGCGAGGGGGCGCTGGGCACCACCATCTACCTGCTGCGCACAGACAAAGACCAGCCCCTGGCAGAAATTCGCGCCGACGACGCACGGGTGCTGCAGATGGAGTATCTGGCCCCGAACCGCCTGCTGGTGGTGTATGACCGCTACGCCGCCACCTACAACCAAAAGGGTGAGGAAACCGCCCGCTATGACTATCAGGGCCGCAGCCTGCTGGCGGCCCATCAGGGGGGCGGCGGGCTGGCGCTGGTGTTTGGCTCGGAGGCGAGGGACAGCTTTGGCCTCTGCCTTTTAAACGAAAAAATGCAGGCCCTGTTTGAAGCCGAGGCGGCGGGCACCGGGGAACCCCGGGTGCTGAGCACGGCGGGCGGGGTGTATCTGCTGTACGGGCAGCAGGTGGCCGCCTTCACCCCCGAGGGCCATCCGGGCGGCAGCGAAGGCTTCACCGCGAAACCGCTGGATTTGGTGCAGGCGGGCGAGCCGCTGGTGCTCACCGTTTCCAGCGCCCAGCCCCTCTCGGCCCTGCTGGACGCCAAGGCCGCCTCTCCGGCGCCGGCCGCCCAGCCCCCCTCTTCCGCCGCCCCGGTTTCTTCCGCCCCGGCATCCGCCGCCACCTCCCTTGTGCCGGTTTCGTCCTCCCCGCCGCCGGAAGGGGCCTAGAGGGTGTCGCCACAAGTTCAACGCAACATCTTTACGGTAAAATGATTTGCATTCCTTCGTTGTCCTCAATCGCAACCCACCAAGGGTTGCATCTCCGCGCCAAGTGCCTCGCTATGCTCGGTTGCGCTACGAAACAGCGCTGCGGCGCTAGTCAATCGTCCGCCTTGGACTGCGAATCTTTTCCTCGCAAATCTGATGCATTTCAT
>CAYRFC010000139.1:0-6739 GCA_964423365.1 uncultured Oscillospiraceae bacterium | reverse complement strand
TGGTAGCCCGTCAGGTCGGTTTGGCTGCTTACGCCATAGCACAATTTTTGGCGGGTGAACAGGAAATTCTGCCTGTGAATGCCCACGCTCAGCAGCTTTGCGTGGGGGTGGTCAAGGTGCCCAAAGGGCTGGGCATAGCCCGGGGTGGTGCCCCCGCCCGCAAACACCATCGAGTAGTTGATGAAATACTCGTCCAGCGCCTGCTGGGCCAGCAGGTGGCTGCAGTAGGAGGGGGACTCCACGCACACCCGCTCCATGCCAATTTTGCGCAGGATGTACAGCAGCAGCGGGGTGTTCGGCTGGCTGCCTTCGCCGGTCACAATCACCGGGAAGGTGGAAAAGTCGCGGTACAGCTCGCCAAAGGTGAAGGCGTCCACCTCGGCCTCATTCGCAAAGGGCCCCCAGTACTCGTGGGCCAGCTTGGAGTTTTCCTGCAAATGCCGCATCCCGGCGGGGGAGGTGGCAATCAGCATTTTGTACTCCTCGGCGGGGTCGATGTGGAAAGAGAAATGCTCAAGCGGAATATCGCTGCCATCCAAAGACAGCAGCACCCCGGCGGGGTGGTATGGCTTGCCCAGGGCCTCCCTGCGCTGGCGGGCCAGGTCCTGGTCATACACATGGCAGCTCACGCCGGGCTCGTTGGCCAGGGTGCCCGCCCCCACCATCACGCCGTCGCTCATGGCACGCAGCAGGTTCAGCACCCAGAAGTCCCCCAGGGAACCCGCCGGGTCTAAAAAATTGTTCTTGGCAATCAGCGGCCCGGCGGGGTTGTCCTGGTAGGCCATCTTGCCGTCCGCGGAAAGCACGATGGAGGAATAGGTATAGGGCCGGTTTGCCGGGGCGGCGGGCAGCACAATGGGGGTGTAGTAGGCGTCCGCGTCCGGCAGGGTGGCCGGTGAGCTTGCGCTGGCCCGTATGCCCTCCAGCGCCTTCTCATCCCGAAACAGCATCTGAATTTTCAGCTCTGCCTTGGGTGTTTCAAACAAAACCAGCTTGTTCATCTCACGCAGCTCCTCTTATTGTGCACGAAAGCGGATTTTCTGCCCCCACTGGGTGTTGCCCAGGCCGCTTTTTTCGGCCAGCTTGTCGGCCAGCCGCTGTGCTTCATACAAAATCTTTTCCTCATCCACGCAGGTAATCTGCCCGTTTTCCAGCACAGGCCTGCCCTCCACCAGCACCGTCTCCATGTTCTCGGGGCTGCTGCAATACACCAGCGCGCTGATGGGGTCGTGCACCGGGGTGGAGAAGCGCCCGGGCTTATACACCACAAGGTCGGCCTTTTTGCCCGGCTCCACGCTGCCAATTTCGCTCTGCTTGCCGGTGGCAGCAGCGCCGCCCAGGGTGGCCATCTCCAGCACCTGGGCCGCGGGCAGCACCAGCGGGTTGCGGGTGCTCACCTTTTGCAGCAGGCTGGCATTTTTGATGACCTCCAGCATGTTTTGGCTGTCGTTGCTGGCAGAGCCGTCGCAGGCCAAAGAGACGGTCAGCCCGTCCTCCACAAAGCGGTGGATGGGCGGCGCGCCCGAGGCCAGAATCATGTTGGAGAGGGGGTTGTAGGAGATTTTTACGTCGTATTGCTTGAAAAGTGCAAAATCCTCCTCCTCCATGTTCACGCAGTGTACGGCGATAAAATCCGGCCCCAGAATGCCGAACTCCTCCATGGCGGGAATGGCCCGGCGGCCATAGTGCTCCAGGCTGAACGCGTCATCGTCCAGGCTCTCCACAATGTGCATGGTGATGGGGATATGCAGTTCATTGGCCATCTTGCGCATCTCGCGGAAGCCGTCTGCCGTCTGGTCCCAGATGATGCCGGGCGCAATGCAGACCGAGAGGCGGGGGTTACCGCGCAGCTCTTTTTCAAAACGGCGGATGGCATCGAAGAAATCCCGCTCTGTCTCCACCATGGGCAGGGCAATTTCGGGCGGGAAGGAGGCCACATTGGTGTAGGCCCGGCCCAGAATGCCCCGGATGCCCACCTCGTCGAAGGCGCGCAGCACCGCCTCGTCCATGCCCGGCACGGGGTGGCAGTACTGGTAGTCCAGCAGGGTGGTGGTGCCGCTGCGCAGGCCCTCTATGCAGCCCACCAGCGCCGCATAGTAGAGGGTCTCCTCGTCAAAGTTGTGCAGGGCCACCCGCACCGAGCTGTTCAGCCAGTCGATGAGGTTTTTGTCCCGCCCCAGGCCCTTCAGCATGGTTTGGAACAGGTGGCTGTGGGTGCTTACAAAGCCGGGCAGCACCACCCGCCCGGCCATGTCCAGGCAGCGGGGGGCGGTGTATTCGGCCAGCAGTTCCGCACCGCCCACAGCGGCAATTTTGCCGCCGCTGATGGCGATGCAGGCGTTTTCCAGGATGCGCCTCTGCGCGTCCATGGTCACCAGATAGGCATTTTTCAGGATGAGGTCGGCCTGCTTCATGAAACCCTCCCGTTTTTTCCGTTGTTACTTACAGCCATTTGAAGTCCTGCAGCCCGGCCACCACCTCTTGCAGGAAGCGGGCCGCGGGCGCACCGTCAATGAAGCGGTGGTCGTGGGTGAGGGAGAGGTTCATCACGCTGCCGGGCACAAAGGCGCCGTCCTTCACCAGCAGTTTTTCCAAAATGGCCCCCACGCCCAGGATGGAGCCCTCGGGCGCATTGATGATGGGGGTGAAATAGGTGATGCCGAACATCCCGAGGTTCGTGATGGTGATGGTGGCGTTCCCCATCTCGTCGGCTTCCAATTGGCCGGCCTTGGCCTTTTCGCTCAGGGCAGCCAGCTCCAGGCAGATGCTGCGCAGGTCTTTCAGGTTCGCGTCCCGAATCACCGGCACCAGCAGGCCGCTGGGCACGTCCACCGCGCAGCCCACGTGGATGCGCGCACTGGTCTTGATGTGCTTGTCGTCCACCATGCTGGTGCGCATTTTGGGGTTATTTTCCAGTGCCTGGGCCACGCTCTTGATGAGCATAGCGGTGTAGCTCAGCTTCACACCGGCGGCCACATACTTGCCCTTGATGGACTTGTAGGTCTTCACCAGGCTGCTCACGTCCGCCTCGGTGGCAATGGTAATCTGGGCCATGCCGTGGATGCTGTTCATCATGCCGCGGCAGGTGGCGGTCTGCATCGGGGTCATCTTGGCCACCACGTCGCCCTCTTCGGCGGCACTCGGGTCATACACGGCGGCAGCCGGGGCCGCAGCAGCGGCAGGCGCCGGGGCGGCAGATACAGCCGCGGCGGGGGCGGCGCTGGCCACAGGCGCGCTTGCGGGCGCGGCCTCGCCCAGGGGCTTGCCGTGCTTTTTCAGGTCCTCAATGGTAATCATGCCCAAAAGGCCGGTGCCCTGGATGTGGGCGTAGCTGAGGCCCTTTTCCTCGGCAATTTTCTTGGCCCGCGGGGTGATTTTCACATCCCCTGCAGCCACTGCCGGGGCGTGCGGTGCCGCTGCCGGTTCGGCAGCGGCGGGCGCTGCGGCGGCTTCGCCGCCCGCCGCGCCACCCGCGCTCTGCGCGCCGCCCGCCGCCGGGGCGGCCTCGTCCATGCTGTCTGCCAACAGGCAGATGGGCGCGCCGCATTCCAGCTCGTCGTCTGCCTCTGCCAGCAGCTTCAGCACAAAGCCGTCGCAGGGTGCCTCGGCGGTGTTGCTTATCTTGTCGGTGTTAATCTCGGCCAGGGCGTCGCCTTTTTTCACGCTGTCGCCCTCTTTCACCATCCATTCGCCAATGATGCCGGTCTCCATCGAGAGGCCGAATTTCGGCATTCCCACTTCCGTTACCATAAAAAGGGCCTCCTTTTAGTATTCCATTACCGCGCGGCAGGTTTTCACCAGCTCCTCGGTTTGGGGCAACACATAGTCCTCCAGGTTCGGGGCAAAGGGCATGGGGCTGTCCAGCGAGGTGCTGCGCTTGATGGGCGCGCGCAGGTATTCAAACACGTCCTCGTTAATCATGGCGGAAATCTCCGCGCCCCAGCCGCCGCATTTCGGGCCCTCCTGTGCAATCACCAGGCGGCCGGTCTTGGCCACCGAATTTTTGATAGCGTCCTTGTCGTAGGGGAAGACGGTGCGCAGGTCGATAATCTCGCACTGCACGCCCTCTTTTTCCAGCACGGCAGCGGCCTTGTGGGCCTTTTCCAGCATAATCTGGGTGGCCACTATGGTCACGTCTCCGCCCTCGCGTTCAATCTCGGCCTTGTACAGCGGAATTTCATACATCTCCTCGGGCACCTCGCCCTTCACGTTGTACAGGGCCTTGTGCTCCAGGTAAATCACGGGGTTGTCGCTGCGAATGGCGGAAATCAGCATTCCCTTGGCCTCGTAGGGGGTGGTGGGGCACACCACCACCAGGCCCGGGGTGTTCATGAACCAGCTCTCCACGGTGGCGCTGTGGTGGTAGGCGCAGCGGATGCCGCCGCCCTGCGGGGCCCGCACGGTGATGCCGCAGAAGGCCTTGCCCTGGTACATGTAGTTCAGCTTGGCGGCGTTGTTGGTCAGCTGGTCAAAGCCCACGCCCAAAAAGTCGGCGAACATAATCTCGGGCACGGGCTTCAGCCCGCACACGGCGGCGCCGTTGGCCAGGCCCAGAATGGCGCTCTCCGAGAGGGCGGTGTCCTTGATGCGGTCGGGCCATTTGTGCCAGATGCCCTTGGTGATGCCGAAGTCGCCGCCCATCTTGGCCACGTCCTCGCCCAGCACAAATACGCGCTCGTCCTCTTCCATTATCTGGTGCAGGGCCTCGTTGATGGCCATGCCGTAAGAAAGTTTTCTGCTCATCGTAATTCCACCTCTCTGTCAGCATAGGTATGGGTCGTGGCGGTGTCCAGGCCGGGAACCGGGCTCTCCAGGCTGAATTTCAGCATCGCCTGCACGTGCTCCTCTTCCTCCGCCTCTATTTTCTTCAGGGCGGCCTCGCTCACCTTTTCGCGCTTTTTCAGCACTTCGCGGCACAGCTTCAGCGGGTCGCGGCTCTTCCAGTGGGCCACCTCCTCATCGGGGCGGTAGGCGGCGGGGTCTCCGGCAAAGTGGCCCTGCCAGCGGTAGGTGTCAAATTCTATCAGGCTGGGGCCCTCGCCCTTGCGGGCGCGCGCGGCGGCCTCCTCCACGGCCTCCACCACGGCCTCCACGTCGTTGCCGTCCACACGCTTGCTGGGCACCTCGTAGCCCTCGCCCCAGGTTTTCAGCTCCTTTTGGGGGTGGGCCTCGGTGTAGTGTGTGGATATGGCGTACTGGTTGTTCAGCAGGCAGTAGATGATGGGCAGCTTCCAGGTGGCAGACATGTTCAGGCTCTCGTGGCAGGTGCCCTCGCCCAGGGTGCCGTCGCCCATAAACACGGCGGTCACATCGTCGGTTTTGTTGTACACGCTGGCAAAGGCCGTGCCCAGGCAGGTCACCACCGTGCTGCCCTGAATGCCGTTAAAGCCCATGTTGCGGCATTCCAGGTCGTTCACGTGCATGCTGCCGCCGCGCCCGTGGTTGATGCCGGTCTCCTTGCCAAAAATCTCGGCCATCACCAGCTTCGGGTCGGTGCCGGAAAGCGCAATCGCGCCGTGGCCGCGGTGGTCGGGGAATTTATAGTCGGTTTTGCGCAGCGCATCCACCACACCGGCCTGGCAGGCCTCCTGGCCAATGCTGAGGTGCACAAAGCCCGGCACGGTGCCGTTGGCGGCGTAGGTCTCAATAACCTCCTCAAAGCGGCGAATCATCACCATGTCCCGGTACAGCTTCAAAAGTCTCTCTTTAGGCAGTGCCATTTTTGTACCTCCTTATTTTGATGCAGGCATCTTGGTTCGTTCATGCAGGTTTGCGGTTGCAGGCCGGGCTTTTAGCGCAGGAAGCTCTGTTCCAGCAGCTTATAGTTGATTTCGCCCGCGGCAAACGCGCGGCCGGAATTGACGTTGTGAATCTGCACCTTGCCCAGCGAGTGTACATCGTGGTCCACATAGAAGAAGTCCCGCCCGGCTTTTTCAAAGATATCCTCAAACAGCTCGCCATAGTTCGGGGAGGAGGTCTTCGCCACCAGCTGGTGAATCACCTTGGCAATGGAGATGTCGTCGCTGTCCACCCAAAGCTCCACCTCGCTGCCGTAAATCAGCGCGTCGTTGATGCGGCCCATGCTCTTCATCTCGTCCTTCACAATGGGGGCAATGGGGGCGCGGCCGCGTGCCATCACCACCTGGCCCGGGTTGAAGTTCTTCTCAAACATCTTGTGGCAGTTCTGCTCCAAAATGCGGGCAGATACCTGCACAGAGCTGACGATGCAGGTGCTGGGGGCGATGAGCAGGTAGGTGTCCTCGGGCTTCACATGGCAGGCGTCGGCCACGCTTTTGGCCACCTCCTCCGTGGGGTAGCGCACGTCCTGAATGCACAGCACGGCCTCGCTGTGGTTGTCGCTGTAGTCGCACATCTCAAAGTACCAGTCGCTGGCCACGTGGGCGGTGGCGCGGGCCGGGCCGCTGCCAATGGTGGCAAACTCGCCCTCGCCCAGCTTCCAGCCGGCAATCTGGCTGCCCATGCAGGCCACTATCGGCTCGTCGATGAACATCTCTATCGAAGCGAAGGAATATTCGTCGTTCAGCTTGAAGTTGCCGTAGTTCACAATGCCGTAGTCGCCAATGCAGGCGCGGGTGAACAGCAGCGCGGCCTTCCAGCTTCCCTTGCACTCCAGGCCCATGTCAATCAGGTTCACGCCGCAGTCCATCTTGATGACCTTGCAGCCCAGCACCTCGGGGTCGGCCAGAATCTCACGTACGGGGCCCATGGCCATTTTGTT
>CAYRFC010000138.1:0-6780 GCA_964423365.1 uncultured Oscillospiraceae bacterium | reverse complement strand
ACTGTAGCTAATACGCCTTCCCCCACACCACCATGTGCTTGGCGGGCTTGCCGCACACCACGCAGGTTTCAGAAATTTGCTGCTGCTGGAAGGGGATGCAGCGGCTGGAGAGGCCCGCCTTGTCCTTCATGGCGTCCTCACATTCTTCGGCCCCGCACCACATGGCCTTCACGTAGCCGTCGTCGGCATGGGCGTGCACCTCCTCCATGCTGGCGGCGGTGAAGCTGCGGCTCTCCTGGTTTTGGGCGGCCTTTTGGTAGATGGCCAGGCCCAGCTCCTCCAGCAGGCGGGGAATCTCGGTTTCCAGGGCGGCCAGCGGCACAAAGGCCTTTTCGCGGTTGTCTCGCCGCACCAGCACGCACTGCTCCTTTTCGATGTCCTTCGGGCCGATTTCCAGCCGCAGGGGCACCCCGCGCATCTCCCACTCGCTGAACTTCCAGCCGGGGGACTGGTCGTTGTCGTCCAGGTGCACCCGCACAAAGGAGGCCAGGCCCTTTTTCAGCGCGTAGGCTTTGTCCAGCACGCCCTCCTTATGGGCGGCCACCGGAATGATGACCACCTGGTAGGGGGCCACGGCGGGGGGCAGAATGAGGCCCTCGTTGTCGCCATGGGTCATGATGAGGCCGCCAATGAGGCGGGTGGAGGTGCCCCAGCTTGTCTCGAAGGGATATTCCAGCTTGCCGCTGCGCCCGGTGAAGGTGACGTTAAAGGCGCGGGAGAAGCCGTCGCCAAAATAGTGGCTGGTGCCGGCCTGCAGGCCCTTGCCGTCGTGCATCATGGCCTCTATGGCAAAGGTGGCCTCGGCCCCGGCAAACTTCTCGCTCTCGGTTTTCTGGCCCTTCAAAAGGGGCATGCGCAGGTGGCCCTCGCACACCTCGGCATATACGTCCAGCATCAGCCGGGCCTCGGTCATGGCCTCCTCGGCCGTCTCGTGGATGGTGTGGCCCTCCTGCCACCAAAACTCCCGGGTGCGCAGGAAGGGGCGGGTGCTTTTTTCCCAGCGCACCACGCTGCACCACTGGTTATACAAAAAGGGGAGCTGCCGCCAGGTGTGCAGCACCCGGCTGAAATGGTCGCAAAACAGGGTTTCGCTGGTGGGGCGGATGCACATCGGCTCCTCCAGCTCCTCGGCCCCGCCGCGGGTCACCCAGGCCACCTCGGGGGCAAAGCCGTCCACGTGGTCCTTTTCCTTCTGCAAAAGGCTCTCTGGAATGAGCAGGGGCATGGCCACATTCACATGGCCGGTCTCCTTGAAGCGGGCGTCCATTAGGCGCTGGATATTCTCCCAGATGGCCTGGCCGTAGGGCCGCAGAATGGTAAAGCCTTTCACGCTGGAATAGTCCACCAGCTCGGCCTTCAGGCAGATATCGGTGTACCAACGGGCAAAATCCTCATCAATGGGGGTGATGGCCTCCACCATTTTTTTCTCCATCTTCTCTTCCTCCTTGTGCCCGGTGTGGCCCTGGGCGGGTTATCGCAAAAAAGTGCCGCACACGGCGGCACTGCGGGCACAGCACGGCAAAAGCGGTGCTGCTATCCTAAAATTCGTCAAAAATGGGGTTTTATTTTTGACAGAATTTTTGCATGAGACGCGCGGCAACGTCACTTTGTTGCCGCCTTCCATAGAAATGAGTTCATCATTTCTATGGAAGACTAGTATTAGTCGTCTTCTATGTCGGTGTTTTCCTGTATGAAGCGGACGATGTCGCCCACGGTGTGGAAATTCTCGATGCTGTCATCGGGCACCTCCAGGCCAAACTCATCCTCCAGGCTCATCACAAGGTCCACCACATCCAGGCTGTCGGCCTCCAAATCCTCCACGATGTCAGACTCCATACGCACCTGGGTTTTTTCAAGGTCTAGCTGGTCGCATAAGATACCCTGGATTTTTTCAAATACCATGCCGTATTCCTCCTGAAAATCATATCCGGGGCCTGGCCAAACCCAGCCGGGGGCCGCGTCCCTGCGGTTTTGGTTTTGATATTAGCGTGTTTTTTGCGGCTTGTCAAGGCTTCGGGCTGTGTTTTTTTCCTTGCCCATTGCCAAAATTCCTCTCTTACCCACTGGAATCCCACCGTGCGGTTATGTTATACTGGTGATATCCATTGTGGCCGGCGCGCCTGCAGGGGGTGCCGTGGCAAAAATTGAACGGGGTTTCATTTAATATTTACTCAATTGGAGGCGTCTTCCTTGGTTATCGACATCGGCTCGACCCTGACCACCCAAATACCCATGCGGCCCCTGGCACTGCTGGCCATGCACGGCTGCCGCGAGCGCGGCAAGATGGTGAACGACTACCTGCTGCGCTGGACCACCCAGCCCGAGAGCGAGATGCTGATGACCTTCCCGGGCGAGCACAAGGACACCTTTTTAATTGAGGCGGAAACCCCCCGCTTTGGCACCGGCGAGGGCAAGGGCATCATACACGACTCGGTGCGAGGCTACGACTTGTATATCCTGTGCGACGTGACCAACTATTCGGCCACCTTTCCCATGTATGGAACCCACTCGCCCATGAGCCCGGACGACCACTTTGCCGACCTGAAACGCCTGATTGCGGCGGCGGGCAACAAGCCCCACCGCATCACGGTGATAATGCCCTACCTCTACGAGGGCCGCCAGCACCGCCGCAGCGCCCGCGAAAGCCTGGACTGCGCCCTGGCCCTGCAAGAGCTGTTTGGCATGGGGGTGCACAACATCATCACCTTCGACGCGCACGACCCCCGGGTGCAGAACGCCGCACCGCTGAGCAACTTCGACTCGGTGCAGCCCACCTACCAGATGCTGAAGGCAATTTTGAAGCAAAACCCCGATTTGTGCATCGACCCCGACCACATGATGATTATCTCCCCCGACGAGGGCGCCGCCCCGCGAAACATCTACTACGCCACCATGATGGGGCTGGATTTGGGCCTGTTCTACAAGCGGCGGGACTACACCGTGATTGAAAACGGGCGAAACCCCATTGTGGCGCACGAATACCTGGGCGCCAACGTGATGGGCAAAGACATCATTGTGGCCGACGATATTCTGGCCACCGGAGAGAGCCTGATTGACATTGCCCGGGAGCTGAAAAAACGCAAGGCGGAGCGCATCTTCCTGCTGGCCACCTTCGGGCTGTTTACCAGCGGGCTGAAGGTGTTTGACGAGGCCTATGAGCAGGGCCTGTTCACCCAGCTGTATGCCACCAACCTCTCGTACCTGAGCGCCGAGGTGAAAACCCGGCCCTGGTTTACCGAGGTGAACCTCTCCAAATACATCGCCACCCTGATTGCCACCCTGAACCATGAGCAGTCCATCTCCCTGCTGCTGAACCCGAACGACCGCATTGAACGGATTTTGAGCCAGCACCGCGCCCGGCAGACGGCGGTGGGTGCTCCCCCGCCTCCCGCACCGGAGGATTTATACGCCCCGGGCTCTTAGGAGTGTAGGGTGGGGCTGTGCCCGGGGCCGGGCATTCCCAAGAGAACAGAACCTTGAGAAAGAGCTTTTATGTCTCCGGTAAGGGGAGGAAATACATGATTACGCGCAATTCCAGCATTCGTGAGGTATACCAGCACCCGGTGGGCAAAGACCTGCTGGACATGCTGCTGCGCGGCGGTGGCCGCAGCCCCAAAATATTGCAGAACCCGCTGGTGGGCGGCATGCGGCTGAGCCAGCTGGAAAAGCTGCTGGGCCGCCGCATGCCCGGCGTGGCCGATATGCTGGTGCGGCTGCTGAACAGCCACGGCGAAAGCCTGCCCGACGGGCCGGCCACCGTAACCAAACGTTGGTGGAAAGAGGCGGTGTGCTACCAGATTTACCCCCGCAGCTTCCAAGACTCGAACGGAGACGGCATAGGAGATTTGGCGGGCATCCGCAGCCGCATTCCCTACCTGAAGGATTTGGGCGTGGATGTGGTGTGGCTCTCCCCCATCTACGACAGCCCCGGCGACGACATGGGCTATGACGTGCGTGACTACCAGAAGATAGGCAAAGAGTTTGGCACCATGCGGGACTTTAACGCCCTGCTGGCCGACCTGCACAAAAACGGCACGAAGCTCATTATGGATTTGGTGGTGAACCATAGCTCCGACGAGCACGCCTGGTTTAAAAAAGCGCTGGCAGACCCGGCTGCCCCCGAGCGGGACTATTACCTGTGGGCCAAGGGCCAAAGCGGGAAAGAGCCGAACAACTGGACCAGCTTTTTCTCCGGCCCGGCCTGGAACTACTATCCCGAAGGGGACGAGTGGGCCCTGCATCTGTTTGGCAAAAAGCAGATGGACCTGAACTGGGACAACCCCGAATTGCGCGGCAAAATTTACGAGATGATTCGCTGGTGGCTGAACAAAGGGGTGGACGGCTTCCGCCTCGACGTCATCAATTTCATTTCCAAGGACGGCTTTGAAAACGGCAACCCCGCCGTGGGCAAGGCCTTTGGCGTGATGGGGCTGGAGCACTATTTCTACGGCCCGCACCTGCACGAATATCTGGGCGAAATGCGCCGGGAGGCCTTTGACGGGCATGAGGTGATGGCCATAGGCGAGGCGCCGGGGCTGGGCATGGAGATGTGCCGGATGCTGACCGACGAGCGCCGGGGCGAGCTGGACATGGTGTTCCAGTTCGACCATCTGGACAACCCCGGCAAAAGCCGGATGGAGCCCTATGAGTACGATTTGCGGCAGCTAAAGCCCCAGCTATTGCGCTGGCAGCGGGAGTACGGAAACGGCTGCTGGCAGAGCCTGTTTTTTGACAACCATGACAACCCCCGCATGGTGAGCAAGATTAACCCCGACCCCGCCTGGAGCATGGTGATAGCAAAGCTGCTGGCGGTGCTGACCTTCACCCTGCGGGGCACCCCCTTCCTCTACCAGGGGCAGGAGCTGGGCATGACCAACACCAGCTTCCAAAGCCCCGAGGAGCTGCGGGACATAGAGGCCCTGAACCGCTACAGGGAGCTGGCGGCCACCCCCGGGCTGAGCCGGGAGGACGCCTTTGAGCTGGCCGCCTGGGGCTGCCGAGACCACGCCCGCACCCCCATGCAGTGGAGCCGTGAGCCCGGCGCGGGCTTTACCACCGGGGCGCCCTGGCTGAAGCTGAACCCGAATTACCCGGCCATCAACGCCGAAAACCAGATGGACAACCCCGACTCTGTGCTGGGCTTCCATAAGACCCTGATTGCCCTGCGCAGGGCGCACGAGGCGCTGGTGTATGGGGAGTTCAGCCCGGTGTTTCTGCGGGACGCAAACACCCTGTGCTATTTCCGCACCGGCGGCGGGGAAAAGTTCTATGTGGAGATAAACCTGACCGGGGACGAGCAGAAGCGCCCCGGGCCCTTGACGGCGGGGCACCGCCTGCTGGCGGCCAATTACGGCGGGGTGGCCCGCCACCTGCGCCCCTATGAGGCCAATGTATACAGCGTGGGCACGCCCAGCGAGGAATAAGGCCCGCCGGACGGCCGGGCATGGCTTAGGGCCGGGCCCGCCCCAGGGCGCGGCCTGCAGGAACCGCAACCCATTTGGAGGAAGAAGAGCATGATGAAGATGTTTATTGCGGCCACCCCGGTGTTTGACTGCCAGATGGGTGTGCAGGCCTACCGGCTGTGCGACAGGAGCGGGGAATCGGTGCTGAACCAGGCCATGGGCCACGCCCGGATGAAGGAGGCGCTGACCTCCCCGGGGCTTTCCATGGTGGCCAGAGTGGGCCTGGCGCCCTTTGCGGCAGACAAACCCCTGTTTGCCGAGATAAACCGCCTGCAGCTGCTGATGGGCATGCCCACCAACATTCCCATACCGGCGGCCCAGCTGGTGGTGCTGCTGCCGCAGGACCTGCCGGTGGACGACGAGATAATGGCCCACTGCGAGGGGCTGACCCGCCGGGGCTACCGCCTGGCGCTGAACGGCTTTCCCCCCGAGGGCATGGCCAGCGCCCTGCTGCCCCTGATGGACTTTATTTTTGTGACGTGCAAGGAGCCGAAGTTTAAGGAGCATTACCTGGCCATGCAGCAGATGCTGCCGGGCATTCGTGTGGTGGTGGCGGATATTCCCGATATGGAGACCTATAACCGCTTTGCGCACAACAAGGAGGCCTGGTTTGCGGGCAGCTTTTACAAACGCCCCATCACGGCGGGTAAGGTGGAAATTTCGCCGGTGAAGGTGAACGCCCTGCAGCTGATGAACGAGGTGAACGGGCCGGATTTTGAGCTGGAGGACATTGCCAGCATTGTAGAGCGCGACCCCTTCCTCACCATCTCGCTTTTGAAATTCATCAACTCCACCCCCGGCCTCTCCCGCAACATCGATTCCATTCAGCAGGCGGTGGCCATCATGGGGCAGGAGCAGGTGCGCCGCTGGGCCACCGTGGCCATTCAGCTCAGCCTGGCCGAGGACCAGCCCGGCGAGGTGACCCGGCTCTCGCTGGTGCGGGCCAAATTTGCCGAGAATCTGGCGGGTTATTTTGAATTGGGCATCTTCCAGCAGGGCCTGTTTATGATGGGCCTGTTCTCGCTGCTGGATGTGATTTTGCAGAAGCCCATGGCCGAGGCTATCAAAGAGGTGGCGGTGAACGAGCGGGTGCGCAAGGCCCTGGTGGACAAGGAGGGCGACTTCTACAGGGTGCTGGAGCTGATTTTTGCCTATGAGCATGCCGACTGGGACGAGGTGAACCGGCTGATGATACGCTCTGGGCTGAAGGTGGAGGACGTGAGCCACGCCTTCATTGAGGCCCTGGTGTGGTACCAGCAGCTCCTCAGCATCATTCAAACCGAAGGGGAAGAACAGGCGGCAGAGAGCGAAGAATAAA
>CAYRFC010000137.1:0-6980 GCA_964423365.1 uncultured Oscillospiraceae bacterium | reverse complement strand
TGCGCGCCCCTACAAAAGAAAGGAATGGCTTCCCGCTTTTGTTCTTGACCTTAACTTTCCACTGTCAACTGTCCACTTTCCACTTGCTCCTCGGTGGCAATTTCCCCGCAGATGGCCGAGGCCGTGACGGTGGCGGCGCTGGCGAGATAGACCTTGGAGTCCGGGTGGCCGCTGCGCCCCTTAAAGTTGCGGGTGCCGGTGGAGATGAGGGTCTCGCCGGGGCCCAGCACCCCCTGGCAGCTGCCCCAGCACACCGAGCAATTCGAGTTCACCACCATGGCCCCTGCCTCGTTCAGGGTCTCTATCAGCCCCTCTTGAAGGGCCTGGGCATACACCTCGTTCGAGGCGGGGGAGACGATGAACCGCAGCCTGGGGTGCACCTTCCGCCCGCGCAGCAGCCCGGCGGCCACCCGCAGCTCCTCTATGCGGCCACTGTTGCAGCTCCCCAGAAAGGCCTCGTCCAGCGGCACGCCCAGCACCTCGCTGGCGGGCACCACGTCGTCAATATGGTCGGGCCGGGCCACCACGGGCACCAGCTGGGAAAGGTCGTATTCATAGCGGGCGGCAAACTGCGCGTCCGCGTCACTTTGTAAAACCGCCACCGGGCTGCGGCCCCGCTGGGCCAGGTAGGCCAGTGCCGTCTCGTCGGCCTCCATCAGGGCGGTTTTGGCCCCGGCCTCCACGGCCAGGTTGGCCAGCACCATGCGCTGCCCCACCGAAAGGGAGGAGAGGCCCTCCCCGGCAAACTCCATAATTTTGTAGTTGGCCCCGTCGGCCCCGATGTCCCCGATGATGGTCAGCATCAAATCGCGGGCATATACCCCCTTGGGCAGTGCGCCGTGCAGCACAAAGCGCAGGGTCTCAGGCACCATCAGCCAGGTGGTGCCGGTCACCATGCCAAACAGGAAATCGGTGCAGCCCACGCCGGTGCCAAAGGCCCCCAGCGCGCCGTAGCTGCAGGTGTGGCTGTCGGCCCCGATGATGAGCTGCCCGGGGCGCACATGGTTTTCCATCATAAGCTGGTGGCAAACGCCCTTGCCCTCGTAAAAGGTGATGCCGTGCTGGCGGGCAAAGTCCCGCATGATGCGGTGGGCGGCGGCGGTTTTGGGGCTGTCGGCCGGGGCGTTGTGGTCGATGACAAAGACCAGCTTTTCGGGCGCGGCCAGCCGGGGGTAGCGCAGCTGGTTTTGGTACATGCCCAGGGTGATGTGGGTGGTGCCGTCGTTGCTCATTAGGCCGTCCAGCTGCACGGTGTGAATCTCACCGGGCTTTACGCTTTCCAGGCCCGCTGCCCGCGCAATGATTTTTTCTCCCAGGGTCATTCCCATGCTAGGCCTCCTCCCTTGCGTTCAGCCAGGCAATCAGCCCGCCGCTCTCTAAAATTTCCTGCATATGGGCGGGCAGGCGGGTGCAGGCAAAGCTGCCCCCGGCGGCCTCCACCCGGCCCGCGGCCAGGTCCAGCCGGGCCTCCTGCCCGTTTTGCACAGCGGCAGAGAGCCCCGGGCACACCAGCACCGGCAGGCCAATGTTGATGGCGTTGCGGAAGAAGATGCGGGCAAAGCCCTCGGCCAGCACCGCCTGCACCCCCAGGGCCTTGAGCGCGCTGGGGGCCTGCTCCCGCGAGGAGCCGCAGCCAAAGTTGGCCCCGGCCACCACCAAATCGCCCGGGCGCACCCCGGCGGCAAAGCCGGGGGCCAGGCCCTCAAAGGCGTGCGTTTTCATCTCGTCTATGCTGGGCAGAATCAGGTATTGGCTGGGCAGAATCTGGTCGGTGTCCACATCGTTGCCGAATAAGAAAATACGGGACAAAGGGAAAACCCTCCTTTTATAGAGTACGTATAGCAAGTGTCCTCAGAATAGAGCAGCACTGGCCTTGCTTTCTTTTGTATCATACACCATGGCCCCCCCGCCGGGCAAGGCTTGCCGCAAAGAGGCAGAGGGATAGATACTGCGATAGAACGACTGTTCACAGAACTGTAAACAATTAGGGGCTTGAAAAAAAGCCGAAATAAGAGTACCCTGTTACAATAGACCACTATGGGCAGGATTTGCATGCCAGTGTTTCTTTGGCAACAAGGAAACCACAAAAGCCGCTGCCATCTTGCGCGCTTTTTGCCCAAAACAGCCTTGCAAAACCGATTTGCAACATACGAGAGGAACTCAATTTGAAATATTCGGATAGTTCTTCCGGCGTACCGGGCCGGAAAAACCACATGTACCGGGCCAGCGGCATGGGCCGCCCCAGCCGGCGCACTGCGGAGGCTGCACCAGTGCAGGCCGCGCCAGTGCAGGCTGCGCCCCCGCCGCAAAATGAAAACCTGGGCGGCACCCGCCCCATGCAGGCAGCCCAGCCCCGCCCGGCGGCCAGCCGGCCGGCCGGGGACGGCGCCACCCGGATGGTGCCAAAACAAAGCCCCCGCCCCGCCGGAAAAAAGCCCCCGAAACGCAAGCCCAGCCGGGGCAAAACCGTGAAAATTGTGGTGGGAAATATCTGCAAAACCCTGCTGGTGCTGCTGTGTGTGGGCTTGATTGCCGGCTCGCTTTTGGCGGTGCAGGTGGTCTCCTACATCATGGACACCACGGCGGACGACGATGTGGTGCTGGACCTGGAGGCGCTGAAGCTGCCCCAGACCGGCTACATTCTGGCCGAGGACCCCGCCACCGGGGAGTGGATAGAATACCAGAAGCTGACGCGGGACTCGAACAGCATCTGGGTGCCGCTGCACCAGATACCCAAGCTGCTGCAGCAGGCTGTGATTGCCACCGAGGACCGTGAATTTTTGGACCATAAGGGTGTGTCCTTCAAGCGCACCCTGTACGCTTTGGCAAACGAAATTTTCCCACTGGAAGACCGCACCTTCGGCGCCTCCACCATCGACCAGCAGCTGGTGAAAAACATCACCGGCGAAAAGACGGTGTATGGGCCGGACGGCAGCATGGAGGCGGGCTACCAGCGCAAAATTCGCGAGATTTTCCGCGCCTGGGGGCTGAACACCCGCTACTCCAAGGACATGATTATGGAGGCCTACCTGAACACCCTGCCCCTCTCGGGCACCATTGTGGGGGTGCAGGCGGGTGCCATTGAATATTTCAACAAAAATGTGGAGGAGCTGAGCCTGGCCGAGTGTGCCATGATTGCGGGCATCACCCAGTCTCCGGGGAAATACAACCCCTTTGTGAACCCGGAAAATGCGCTGAAGCGCCGCAATGATGTGCTTTTGTTCATGAGCCAGACCGGGGCCATCACCCAGGCGGAGTTTGAGGAGGCCGTGGACCTGCCGCTGGGGCTGAACCAGGGGCAGGTGGTGCAGTCCAGCTCCCCGCAGGAGGTGACCAGCTACTTCACCGACGCCGTGTTTGAGGCGGTGGTGGGCGACCTTGTGAAGCAGGGCATCTGCGAAAGCCGCGAGGCGGCCATAGACTTTTACTACACCCAGGGCCTGCGCATTGAGGCCACGGTGGATTTGACCCTGCAGGCCGAGATGGAGCGCGTGTATGAGCTGGGCTGGGGCGAGGGCGGCCTGTTCCCGGCAGACGAAACCGCCACCAGCGCGGCGGGCGAGGAGGTGCACCCCCAAAGCGCCATGGCCGTGGTGCGCTACGACGGCAGCCTGGCCGGCGTGGTGGGGGCCATAGGGGAGAAGAAGGAGAGCCTGGGGCTGAACCGGGCCACCCAGTCTCCCCGGCCGGTGGGCTCCACCATGAAGCCGCTGGCGGCCTATTCCAGGGGCATTGAGTTCGGCCTCATCAATTACTCCTCCCTGGTGCCGGACACCTACGTCATCCCCTCCCAGAACTGGCCGGTGAACTACGGGCCAAAGGCGCCCTCGGGCCGCTCTATTCTGGTAAGCGACGCCGTGGCACAGAGCCTGAACACCATCCCCGCGCACATTGGCGAGTGGCTGGGCATAGAGGAAATGTATGACTTTTTGAGCAATACCCTGGAGATTTCCACCTTGGTGGACGAGGGCGCTGTGAACGACCACGCCCTTTCCCCACTGGTGCTGGGCGGCATGACGCAGGGTGTGACCCCGGCGGAGCTGGCCGCGGCCTACACCATGTTCGGCGGCGAGGGAAGCTACGGCATCCACACCACCCTGCACTGCTACCAGCGGGTGACCGACTCCCGCGGGAACATTGTGATGGAGCCGGAAATTGCCACCTGGCAGGCCATCTCGCCCGAGAATGGCTACATCATGAACCGCTTGCTGGCGAATGTGCTGCGCGGCGGCGGCACGGCCAGCGGCATGGCGCTGGACACCAGCGACAGCGTGGGCAAAACCGGCACCACCAGCGACGACAAGGACCGCTGGTTTGTGGGCCTCTCGCCCTATTATGTGTCGGCTGTGTGGTGGGGCTATGACCAAAACGAGGTGCTGACCTGGCCCGCGGGCGCCAAAACCAACCCCCCGCCGGTGGTGTGGCACAACATCATAGACACCGTGCAGGAAAACCTGCCCGAAAAGGCCTTCCCAGACAGGCCGGACGCCGTTTTGGAGCGTGCCTTCTGCCGGGACAGCGGCCTTTTGGCGGGCGAGGGCTGCGGCAACCGGGGCACCGGCTATTACACCGAGGATAACCTGCCCGCCACCTGCCCCGGCACCCATGTGGACCCGGCGGCGGCTGCCCAGGCGGCGGCAGATGCTGCTGCTGCTGCTGCGGCTGCGGCTGCGGCCGCGGCGGCCTAGGGCCAACGTGGCCTGCCACAGGGAACATGCGGGTAAAACGGAACGGGGAAAGAGGGCGCTGAGAGGGGGGCACGCTTGGGCATAAAGTGGTATGGACCGTATAAATTCACCCTGGCGGCCCTGGGCCTCTTTCTGCTGTTTGCGTTTTTGGTGGACAGCCCTGCGGAGATTGGCCGGGGGCTGCTTTCCATTTACAGCTCCCGCAGCGTGCTGATTTCCGACTATATCGCCATTGGCGGCCTGGGTGCCGCCTTTGTGAACGCCGCCCTGGTGGGCGCCGCCTGCGTGCTGCTGCTGGCGCTGGTGGAAATAGCCCCAAACGGCTCCACCTTCATGGCCATCTGGCTGTCGATGGGCTTTGCCTTTTACGGCAAAAATCTGTTCAATATGGCCCCCATTGTGCTGGGCGTTTTTCTCTACTCCCGCTTTCAGAAGGAGCATTTCCTCAACTACTCGCTGAATGCCATTCTGGCCTCCACCCTGGCCCCGGTGGTAAGCGAGGTGGCCAACCTCTCGGGCTTTGGGTGGAGCGCCATGCCCTTTTTGGGGGTGCTGGCCGGGGTGGGTGTGGGTTTTGTCATGCCGGTCATCAGCTCGGTGGTCACCCGCATCCATGGCGGCTACAACCTGTACAACGTGGGCTTTGCGGGCGGTGTGGTGGCCATCTTCCTCATGGCGGGGGCCCGCAGCCTGGGCGTGGAGCGGGAGCACCCCTTTTATTGGAGCACAGGCAACAAGCTGCCGCTGGCCATCTTCCTGTATGTGCTGCTGCTGGGCTGGGTGGCCGTGGGCCTGCTCAGCGGCAAGCGGAAAAGCAAATGGGCGGATTTGAAAAAAATCTGGAAGCATTCCGGCCGCCTGGTGAGTGACTATTACCTGCTTTACAAAGAGTCCTGTTACATCAATATGGGCATCTGCGGCCTGCTGGGCCTCACGGTGGTTCTGCTGATGCAGGCCGAGCTAAACGGCGCCACGCTGGCGGGCATCTTCACCATGATGGGCTTTGGGGCCTTTGGCAAGCACTGGAAGAACTGCCTGCCGGTGATGCTGGGGGCGGTGCTGATGGCCTTTGTGAACCCAGCCCCCCCAAACGAGGCGGCCAACATTGTGCCCATCCTGTTTTGCACCGGCCTTGCCCCCATTGCGGGGCAGTTTGGCTGGCGCTGGGGCATTGTGGCGGGCATGACCCACATGGCGGTGCACAACCATATCAATTTGATAACGGGTGGGCTAAACCTGTACAACAACGGTTTTTCGGCGGGTTTTGTGGCGCTGGTGCTGGTGCCGCTGATACTGGCCTTCCGCAAGGGGAGAGACTTGAATGAAGCTGAAGTTTGAAAAAAATATGCGCATCATCACCGATGTGGCGGGCTATTGCTTTTTGCTGGGCGCGCGGAACCTGCATATGGATATGAACATCACCCCGGCGGCGTCCCACATCACCATCACGGCGGAGCTGGCCTATGTGGCCGAGGAAAAGCTGCAAGAGCTGAGTGAGGTGCTGAACACCCCCCGCCAGCACGAGATGGAACAAAACTACTGGAACCTGGCGGGCGGCGAGGAGATAGACGGAGAGCTGCTGCTGGCCGGGGTGATGGTGGACGAGGCCGATGTGGAGTATGACAAGGGCTGGCTGCGCATTGCCATTCGGCGCTTCCATCAGTCCACACAGGAGTAGAAAATGGAAGCACAGCCGAAGCGCTGCCCCTGGGCAAAGGACGAATGGGATATCCGCTACCACGACGAGGAGTGGGGAAAGCCCGAGCACGACGACCGGAAGCTGTTTGAGTTTTTGGTTTTGGAAGGCATGCAGGCGGGGCTTACCTGGAATTTGATACTGCGCCGCCGCGAGGCCATGCGTGCCGCGCTGGACGGCTTTGACCCGCACAAGGCGGCGGCCTATGGGGAGGAAAAAAAGGCCGAGCTGCTGCAAAACCCCGGCATGATTCGCAACCGCCTGAAGGTGAATGCCGTGGTGAGCAATGCCCAGGCCTTTTTGCGGGTGCAGCAGGAATTTGGCAGCTTTGACGTCTACCTATGGGGCTTTGTGGAGGGGAAGGCCATCCGCAACGCCTGGCAGAGGCAGGAGGATATGCCCGCCACCAGCCCCCTCTCGGATGCGCTCTCGAAGGACCTCAAAAAACGCGGCTTCAAGTTTGTGGGCAGCACCATTTGCTACTCGTTTTTACAGGCCGCCGGCCTGATAAATGACCACCTGGCAGACTGTGACTTTGCCTAAAGAGAAAGGGTTCCCCGGCTCCGCCGGGAAACCGGAATAAACAGGCCGCCGGC
>CAYRFC010000136.1:0-7022 GCA_964423365.1 uncultured Oscillospiraceae bacterium | reverse complement strand
GCATAACAGTTTCTAGCAAAAGCTTGCTGCGCAACCTTTTGAGAAACTGTAATAAAGAAAGGAAAGCAGGGTATGAGAAAGGTTCTGGGCGCCAGCACGGCGGTGCTGGCGGTGGCGGTTTTGGTTTTGGTGGTGCATGTGTTTGTGGCCCCCTTGCCGGCCGCGGCGGTGCGAATGGCGGGCGTGGTGGCGCTGGCGGGCATTGTGGTGGTGGCGTACTGCACCGCAAGAAGCCGGGCGAAAGACAGATAGTATTAGACATTTTGCTAGTAATACGCTATAATTAGAGCAGAATGAAAAGGCAACTTTTCATTGAATGACGTACTCGAGGGAGGCTGAGCGGAGATGAAAATCACCTGCAACGGACGGAAAGTGAACTTGAAGGACAGTTTTGTGCAGCGGGCAGAAAAACGTTTGGAAAAGCTGAACAAGTTCTTTGATGAAAATGCCGAGGCCCATGTGACCGTGGTGGTGGAGCGCAATTTCCACAAGGTGGAGATTACCGTGCGGGACAGCGGCTTTGTGGCCCGTGCAGAGCGCACTGCCGACCAGATGGAGGATGCCTTTGATGCGGCGGCCGAGGTGCTGCAAAAGAATATTGTGAAAAACCGCAAGAAGCTGAGCGAGAAGCTGCACCGCCCCATGCCGGTGGAGGCCTTTGAAGAAGAGGTGGAGGACCTGCCCTTCCATCTGATTCGGGAGAAGCATTTTTCGGTGAAGCCCTCGACGGTGGACGAGGCCATTTTGCAGATGAACATGCTGGGCCACAGCTTCTACCTGTATTTGGATGTGGACACAGGGGAAATAAACGCCGTGTATGCCCGCAACGACGGCAGCTATGGCGTGCTGATTCCCGAACGCTAGCCAAGCGAAGATGAGGCCTGATGGCTATAGAAGCGATAGAATGAGCAAACGCGCGCCCGGTGATGGGCGCGCGTTTTGTGTGGTTAAGGGGCCCGGGGCGGCACCAGCGAGAGAAACCAGGGGTCTGGGGCCTGGATGTGCAGGCCGCTGTAGCCGCTGTGGGGGGCGGGCAGGGTGGCGGGGAAGCGCAGGCTTCTGGCGCAGAGGCACTGGTAGCGGCAGCGGTGGCGGCGGTTGGCGGCCAGCTCGCCGTATTTGGAATCCCCCAAAATGGGGTGGCCGATGCTGGCCAGATGGGCGCGAATCTGGTGGGTGCGCCCGGTGTGCAGCCGCACTTCCAGCAGGGCCAGGCCGTTCCTCTGGGCCAGGGTTTTGTATTCGGTGTGCACCGGCTTTGCCCCGGGGCGGGGGCCGGGCAGAATGCGTACCAGGCCCTGCTTTGCGTCTTTCCAGAGAAAGCCGCCCAAAGAGCCCTGCGCCGGCCGGGGGGCACCCAGGCAGAGGCAGAGGTAGGTTTTTTCCAGCTGCTTTGTGTGCAGCAGTGACTGGACAAACTGTAGAGCCTCCCCGTTTTTGGCCAGCAGCAGCACCCCGCTGGTGCCGGTGTCCAGCCGGTGGCAGGGGTGAAGCGAGCCGCCGCATTGAGCCAGGGCGCGGGAGAGGGCGCTGTCCTGGGCGGGGCTGTCTGCAAGGCTGGGCAGCCCGGCGGGCTTGCAGAGGGCCAGCAGGTTTTCATCCTCGAACAGCACGGGCAGTGGGGGCGGGCGGGTGGCGCGGGCCTCGGCCTCGGGGGGAAGGTAGAGCCGCAGGCTGTCGCCCGGCTGCAGCGAGGCCGAGAGCGGCTGGCGCTTGCCGTTCAGCTTGATTTTATTCTGGCGCAGGAATTTGTGGCACTCGCCGGAGGAGAGCCCCGGGCAGACCAGGCGCAGATAGTCCTCCAGCCGTGCGGGCGCGGGGGCAGAAATGGTGAACGAGAGCATAGGCGGCTACAACGGCGCGCGGCCCACCGGGGTGTGCGGCGGGGCGGCGGGCTCACTCCTTGAACAGTTTGATTTCGCCCAGGCGGTTCAGGTGCACCAAAACCACAAGGGCGATGGGGAAGCCGAACAGGCCCCAGATGCCGAACATCTGCGCGCCCACAAACATGACGATGAGGGTGAGCAGGGGATAGAGGCCGATTTGCCGCCCGACGATGCGCGGCTCTATGGTCTGGCGCACAACGGTGATGACGGTATAGAGCACCAGCAGGCCAACACCCAAAAAGATGTCGCCGTTTACCAGGGAGAAGATGGCCCAGGGAATCATGACGGTGCCGGTGCCCAGAATGGGCAGAATATCCACCACGGCCGTGAGGAGGGCCAGGCCGAAGGGGTTTTGTACCCGCAGGATGAGAAGCCCCACGGCCACCTCTGCGAAGGTGATGCAGATGATGAGAAAGTAGGCGCGGGCAAACTTGAACAGGGTGCCCACTATGTAGCTCTTCACCAGCAGGAATTTGCGCCGAACCCCTGGGGTCATCTGCCGCAGAATGAAGGAGGAGATGCGGTCGTAATCCACCACAAAAAAGAAGGAGGAGACGATGGTGAGAACGATGGAGAGCAGCACCAGAGGCGCCTCTGAGGCAAAGCCGGTGAGGAAATCGACCGAGAAGGAGCTTACCAGACCAATGACGCCGCTAAGGGCGCTGTTGATGGTTTCGCTGAAGGTGATGATGGGCTCTGGCGAGGCGCTGAGAGAGGGAACCAGCTCTGTGAACAGGGCGCTGATTTTTTCGATGGTGGGTGCGATGGTGGAGGTGTAATAGCCGGGAAGGCCGGCGAACCATTCCCCCGCCCACAGGCCCAGCCGCACCGAAAGCAGCGCCAGTAAGCCGCCTATGATGAGATAAAACAGAATGAGCAGGATGAGGGCCGTTAGCTTTTTGGGAAGGCGGGTTTTCCGGCCCAAAAGGCGGATGAGCGGCTGGAGCAGAAAGGCGATGACATAGGCCACCAGGAAGGGGCCCACAAAGGGCAGAAGGTAGGCCAGCACCACATAGATGAGCCCGAGGCACACGGCCAGATAAAAAACGCGGATGAGAAAGCCGCGCTTGCGTTCCAGTTCGTTCAAACAAAGACCTCCTTCCAAGCAAATGCGCCCAACAGGAGCGATAGGACCTTAGAGAAACCACCGGGCCGCAGCACTGCGCAAAAAAAGAGGGGGGATTCTCAAAGCGGCCTGCCTGCCGCAAAGTTTTGATGATGACATTCTATAGAACGATGGAAAAGCCAAAATGCATTCATTTCATTATACGCCAAAACACCCTGGAAAGAAAGAGGGTGCGGGGCGGGATGTTTGCCATTTTGCCGGGCTTTCGCTATAATGATATAGGCAGAAAAGGAGGAGGTGGCGGGTTGCGCGTTCTCATCAAGCTCTTCGACCGTGAGCCGATAAAAAATGTGCTGAGTGCCTCTATTTTTGCGCCGGAGATTGTGGTGTATCTCTGCGACCAGAGACACGGGGATTTGTTCAAGGAATCGGCCATTTACCGTTTTTTCCGGCGCAGGGGGCTGCGCTGCCGCCCGCGCTTTTACTATGTGGACGCCTGGAGCCCGGCCGCCGTGCGCCGTGCCCTGCGCGCCGTGGTGCGCGACTACCCCGGCTGTATTTTTGACTTTACCGGCGGCAAGGACCTGCTGCTGGGTATGGCGGGCATGATGGTGAGTGAGATGAACCTGCCCGCCTTCCACATCGATATCCGCCGCCGCCGCTTTAGCAACCTGCGGAACTGTGAGGCGCTGGACAAGAGGTTCCACATACCCTCGTTTTCGGCGGCCGACCTGCTGGCCGTGACCGGGGCCACCGTGCACGGCTATGGGCATATCAGCCCCCAGCAGCTGACCCCGGCCTTTGAGGCGGACGCCAGGGCGGTGTTCTCCCTGCTGATGGAGCACCAAAGGGACTGGAATGACTTTGTGAACTACCTGCAGGTGTGCTGTGCGGGCACCGGCCCGGACGAGCTGGACATGGGCGGGGCAAAGACCATGAGCGGGGAGCGGCAGCTGGTGCACTACAGCCCGGAGCTGATGGAGGCGCTGCACAGGAAGGGCATTTTCACCCGCTATGGGCTGGATGGCAAGGGCGTGTTTTTCAGCTTCAAAAGCCCGCTCATCAAGCGGTGCATGCTGTCGGTGGGGGTGTGGCTGGAGCTCTACTGCTACATCTGTGCCAAAAACACCGGGTTTTTTGATGAGCTTATCAGCAGTGTGGTGATTGACTGGGACGGCGTGGAGGGCGGCCCGGACACCGCCAAGAACGAGGTGGACCTGCTGCTGGTGAAGGGGGTGACCCCGGTGTTTGTGAGCTGCAAAATGGGCACCCCCAGTGCCCTGGCGCTGAGTGAGGTGAAGCAGCTGACCGAGAAATTTTCCGGCAGCTTTGGGCGCACCGCCATGGTGACCGCCCAGAAGCTGGGAAAGGACGCTGCCGTGCTGCAAAACCGTGCGGAGGAGCTGCGCATTTTGATGCTGGACAAGAGAAACATGGAGGAGGACAACCTGGGCCAGCGGCTGGTGGAGCTGGCCTCCGGCTCGGCCCCGCGCCCGGCGCCGCCGCCACTCTCTATTCCCAAAGGGAAAAAGGTGTGGTAGCCTGTGTGGAGAAAGACAAGAATGCAAGGAGAATGAACAAGATGGCACTTTCGACAATTATTACCGACATTGCCCCGGTATACAAACGGCCCAGCGTGGAAAGCGAGCGTGTGGACGAGCTGCTGTACGGGATGTCGGCACAGATTTTGCAGGAATCGGAGACGGGGTGGTGCTACCTGCGCACCGAGTATGGCGTGGAAGGCTATACCCCGCTGGCCTGCCACGAGCGGGACGCAGAGGTGGCCGCCGCCTGGCGGAAATACCCCAAGGTGACGGTGCTGGCCTCCTACATAGACATACAGAAGGAGGCGGGCGCAGCCGCGCCCCGGGTGGCCTCTTTGCCGCGCGGCGGCATTTTGGTGCAGCTTGGCACCGAGGCCGGCGGCTGGGCCAAGGTGGGCCTGGCCAACGGCGGGGTGGGCTATACCCGCGCCTCTTACCTGGGCGAGGTGATTGAAGACCACAGCCGGCTGGCGGCCGAGGACATGCGCTGGAACCTGGTGGAGACGGCCCTTTCCTACAATGGCGCGGCCTACCGGGCGGGGGGGCGCAGCCCGCTGGGAATAGACGCGGCGGGGCTGGTGGCCATGACCTACCAGCTGAACGGCGTGAGCATTCCGCGGGAGATTTTCTTTAAACCCGGCGGGGTTTTGCAGCCGGTGCAGCCGGACCGTATGGACGAGGGTGACGTGCTGTTTTTTGCCAGCACAGCGGGCATCTACATGGGCGAGGGGAAATTTGTGCATGCCACCGAGGCCCCCGGCGCCGAGGGTGTGGTGGTGAGCAGCCTGCGCCCCAAGGACGAGGAGTACCGCGCCGATTTGGCGGGCCAGATAGTGACGGTGGGAAGCCTGTATTAGCCTACAAGGAAAGATGACTTTGAGAAAAGTGCCGGGGGAATGTGCATATGATGAACGCCAACTATAACTGCCTGCTGCTGGATTTAGACGGCACCCTGCTGGATTTTGGCAGCGCCGAACAGGAGGCCATCACGGCCACCCTGGAGGGCAGCGGCCTGCCCAGCGATGAGAGAACCGCCGGGCGCTTTACCGAGATAAACGCGGAGCTGTGGCAGAAGCTGGAAAAGGGCGAGATAAAAAAGGACAAGCTGGTGCTGCAGCGCTTTGCCCTGCTGCTGCGGGAGCTGGGCCAGGAGGGCGACCCGGTGAAGCTGAACAACGAGTTCATGAAGCATCTTTCGGCGGCGGCACGGCCCTACCCCGGCGCAGCGGAGCTGCTGGAGGAGCTGGCCGAGTTTGCCACCCTGGCCGCTGTGACCAACGGCATTGGGAAAATTCAAAGCAGCCGGCTGGAAAAAAGCGGCTTGCTGCCCTATTTTGACGAGGTTTTCATCAGCGAAAAGCTGGGTGTGACCAAGCCCTCGCCCAAGTTCTTTGAGATGGCCCTGCGCAAGCTGGGCATAAAAAGCCGGGACAGGGTGCTGGTGGTGGGAGACAGCCTGGAGGCCGATATCAAGGGCGGAAAGAACGCCGGGCTTGCCACCTGCTGGTGCAACTTCAGCCAGATGGAGAACCAAGGGGAGATTCAACCGGACTTTGAGGTGCACAGCTACATGGAGCTGAAGTTGGTGGCCGTGGGGGAGGAGGCGCTGAAAATTGCCGAAAACCGAGAAAAGAGACATACGCTTTAAATCGGCCGACGGGCAGAGCATGGTGGCGGGCTTCTTTTATACCTGCGAGGAGGCACCGCCCGTATGTGTGCTGCAAATATCGCACGGGATGTGCGAGTATATGGGCCGCTATGAGGACTTTGCCCGCTTTTTGGCCGGGCAGGGGGTGGCGGTGTGCGGCAACGACCATCTGGGCCACGGTGAGACGGCGAACCACCCGGACGACTACGGCTATTTTACCGAGAAAAATGGCCGCCGCCACATACTGGAGGATTTGAAAACCATGAACCAGAAGGCCCACGAGGCCTTTCCAGGGCTGCCTGTGGTGCTTTTGGGGCACAGCATGGGCAGCTTTTTTGCGCGGCGCTATGCCGTGCTGTGGCCGGAAAGTATCCAGGGGCTTATTCTGAGCGGCACGGGGGGCAAAAACCCGCTGGCGGGCGCAGGCATTGCCCTGGTGCGGGCCCTGCAGGCGGTGTATGGCCCGCGGCACCGCTCTCGGCTTGTGCGCAGCATGGCCTTTGGCAGCTATTTAAACAAAATTGAAAAGCCGCTGACGCGGTTTGACTGGGTGTCCCGCGATATGGACGTGGTGCGGGACTATTCCCAAAACCCCCTGTGCAATTTTACCTTTACGCTGAATGGCTTCCACGAGCTGTTTAAGATACTGGACGAGGTGAGCAGCCCCGCCTGGGCGGTGGGGGTGACCAAGGACATGCCGGTTTACCTGTTCTCTGGCGACGCAGACCCCGTGGGGGACTATGGCAAAGGGGTGGTGCAGGTGGCCGGGTGGCTGCGGGGCGCAGGGGTGAAGCATCTGGAGTATAAGCTGTACCCCGGCGGGCGGCACGAGATGCTGAACGAGCTGGGCCGCGAAGAGGTGTATGCCGATGTGCTGG
>CAYRFC010000135.1:0-7038 GCA_964423365.1 uncultured Oscillospiraceae bacterium | reverse complement strand
AACCCCCGACCTGCTGATTACAAATCAGCTGCTCTACCAACTGAGCTACACCAGCACAAGTGCCAAAACCTGTGTTTTAGCACTTTTTTATCTTAGCAAATTTTGCCTTTTTTGTAAAGGCGGCATTCTGCAGGCCACGGGTGGCAGCTTGCCGGGGCCTTGTGCACACCCCATAAACACCGCCCCTGCTCCCTGCCTTAGTATTGCTCTATCCGGCGCTGCTTTCTCAGCTTATAGCGTTTTTCTCCGTCCTGCCAGGCGGCTTTTTCCTTTTCGCTGCACAGCCGCACCGGGGGAATGGCCCTCGGCGCCCCCCCCTCATCCAAAGACACCATCACCAGGTAGGCCTGGTTAATCATTTTCCGTTCACCCCCGGCATACTCCACATAGGTGTCCACCTGCACCTCCAGGGAGGTGTGGCCAATGTGCGTAATGCGCCCCTTCAGCACCACCAGGTCGCCCAAAAAGCCGGGCTCCTTAAACACCAGGTTGTCAATGGCCGCGGTAATCACCTCGCCGCCGGTGTGGCGAAAGGCCACCGCCCCGGCCAGCTCGTCTATCCATTGCAGCAGCATGCCCCCAAACAGCCGCCGCTGCCCGTTTAGGTGCTGGTAGCGTATCAGGTGCATCTGCTCGGTGGCCGATTCCTTAATCGTCTTCATCGCCCATCTCCCTTTGGTGTGTTTTTTCTATTGTACCCGCGGGGCTTCCCTTGCGCAAGGGGCCATTTGGCCCTCAGCCTGTCGAAAAAGTGCGCATTGCTGTGTCAGCTACAAAGCCGCGCGGCGGTTACATATACACGATATGCGCCCTAGCGCGTCTTTTTGCTTCCTTGCACTGCATCCCTTTTTCTCCGGCTGATGTTATTTTGACACTCTGGGGGTCATTTGGCCCTTTCCCCCTTCTTTTCAGCGCGCGGCAAAAGGGCGGGAAGTCTTTTCGCAAGACCTCCCGCCCCAGCTTGTCAAAAAGTGTTCCACTTTTTTGACAAGCTGGGCATGCCTTTTGGCAGGGATATTGTTTGCCGAAAATAGTATCCTTCTATCGCCAAAAGGCATGGTTATTAGAATGGGGGAGAGGGCCGCAGCCCCTCTCCCCGGGGCCCCCTTCCCTGCTGAGGGGACTTCTTTGACAGTCTGAAGCGGGAAGCCTTTTCGCAAGACCTCCCGCCCCATTCTATTCTTCCGTGTCCTCCGGTGTTTCGGGTGCTTGTTTGCCCCGCTTTGCCCCCCGGCGCTGCTTCACACATTCGCTCAGCAGATATTCTATCTGCCCATTCACAGAGCGGAATTCATCCTCCGCCCAGGCGGCCAGCTCGTTGTATAGAGAGGCCGAAAGCCGCAGGGGCACCTGCTTTTTCGCTTTGCTGTCCAGGCCCTGCCACCCCCTCCGCCGCTGGTTTCTTCCGGCGCGCTTGCGCCACACCGTCCGGCCTCACACCCTCTAGTATATGCTGCCGCTGTTCACCACGGGCTGTGGGTCTTTGTTGCCGCACAGCACCACCAGCAGGTTGCTCACCATGGCGGCCTTGCGCTCCTCGTCCAGCTCCACCACCTCGTGCTCGCGCAGCTTGTCCAGCGCCATCTCCACCATGCCCACCGCGCCGTCCACTATCAGCTGGCGGGCGTCCACAATGGCGCGGGCCTGCTGGCGCTGCAGCATGGCGGCGGCAATCTCGGGCGCGTAGGCCAGGTGGGTGATGCGCGCCTCCAGAATCTCCAGCCCAGCCAGGCCCACCTTCTCCTGAATGGCCTCCTTCAGCTTCTCGGCAATCTCCACACTGCTGCCCCGCAGGCTCTTCTCGTTTTCGCTCTCGTCGTCGCTGCTGTCATAGGGGTACAGCCGCACAATATTCCGCAGGCAGGAGTCACACTGGATGGAGAGAAAATCCAGGTAGTTGTCCACGCTGAACACCGCCTTGGCCGTGTTGGTCACCCGCCAAATCACCACAATGCCAATGTTGATGGGGTTGCCCAGCTGGTCGTTGATTTTCTGCGTACCGTTGTCCAGGGTCATGGCTTTCAGGGAGATTTTCCGGCTGGGCTTCACCATCTGGGTAGCGGCGGCCTCGCCCTCTTTCCCCTTCACCACGGCAATCTGCACCCCACTGTCGCCCGCCACGCCCTTCACGGGGCTGCTCACCGCGCCCGAGAAGGGGTTCACAAAGTAGATGCCCTCCCCTTTCAGGGTGCCGGAATATTTGCCGAACAGGGTCAGCACCATGGCCTCGCCGGGCCGAATCACCTTGATGCCCGCGAACAGAATGGGCCCCACGATGAAGGCATACAGCCCGCCCAGCACGGCCAGCGTGGCGCCCAGGGCCACAGCGCCGGGGCTTTCCAGCAGCACCAGGCCCAGAATGAAGGCCAGCAGCCCCGCCAGGCTCACAATCACATTCAGCACCAGGGCCAGCAGGCCGTTTCCGCGCTTCGCGGCAAACTCCTCCAGCGGGATATTGGCCTGCAACACATTCTCTACGTTTTTCATAACTCTGACGCCCTCCTTTGGGTGCCGATATTTTTATGATATCGTTTTGATATCATCGTCATATTAGCACAGAAAGCGGTGCCTGTCAAGTATTTTCCACGGCAGAGGGGGCCTCTCGCCCCACCGGGCCGCGCAAAAACGCAAAAACGCCCACAGGCAGCTCTGCCTGCGGGCGGGTCTACAGGCCGTACGGCCTTATATTCTCACATTTTGGGTCGCTTTTCTACTTCGCCTTGCCCTGGTTCGCCACGCTGGCCATCTTGGCCTCCAGCGCGGCCTGGTCGCCCAGGTAATACTTTTTCAGCACATTCAGCTCGTCGTCAAACTCATACACCAGCGGCACCCCGGTGGGAATGTTAACGCCGATAATCTCCTCGTCGCTGAGCTTGTCGAACTTTTTCACCAGCGCGCGCAGGCTGTTGCCGTGGGCCGCAATCAGCACCCGCTTGCCCGCTTGCATCTCGGGCAGAATGGTCTCCTCAAAATAGGGCCAGGCGCGCTCTATGGTGGTGGCCAGGCTCTCGGTAAGGGGCAGCTGGCCGGGCTCTATGCCGCGGTACTGCGCCTGGGTGCGGGGGTTGCGCTCGTCGCTCTCCGCAAGCTCCGGCGGGGGCACGTCAAAGCTGCGCCGCCACACCAGCACCTGCTCCTCGCCATATTTCGCGGCGGTCTCGGCCTTGTTCAGCCCCTGCAAAGCGCCGTAGTGCCGCTCGTTCAGCTTCCAGCTCTTCTCCACCGGCAGCCACAGCCGGTCCATCTCGTCCAAAATCAGGCTCAAGGTGTTGATGGCGCGGCGCAGGTAGGAGGTGTAGCACAAATCAAAATCAAAGCCCTCGGCCTTTAGCAGGCGGCCCCCCTCGGCGGCCTCCTCCCGGCCCTTGTCACTCAGCGGCACATCCGTCCAGCCGGTAAACAGGTTCAGCCGGTTCCACTCGCTCTCCCCGTGGCGCACCAATACCAGTTTCATCATAACGCAAATCCCTCTTTCCTATCTATATATAGTAATATACTTTAGAAAACAGGCCCTGCCCTGCCTGTATATTCTTTAGTATACCATCCCTGCCCCCGCCCCGGCAAGGGTGAATGACACATCAAAAAGCGTGCATCGCATCAACCCGCCGCAGGCGGCACTTGGGCGAAGGGCGCACAGAGGCGGCCTTGTTTTTTGCCCCTTGTCTCCACTTTTGTGCAAAACAGGAATTTCTTTTCCCCCGCCGCTTTTCCTGCGCGTGCCAAAACACGATGCTAGAGGCTTTCGTGGCGGCAGGCTGTGGATAAAGCACAAAATCTATGGTCAATCTTCGGCTACAATGCCCTTGACGCACAATATCTTGTGTGCTAATCTTAAATACAAACGGGGTATGAAGAAACACTGCTTGCCGCTTTCAATTCTTTTGGAGGTTCATGGACTTATGCAAAAATCCGGGGTGCGCACCATCACCAAACGCGACGGGCGGGTGGTGCTGTATGATGAGACAAAAATCGCCAATGCGATATTAAAGGCCCTCACCGCCGCCGGGGAGGACGACGCCGCCTCTGCGGCCCGCCTGGCAAACGAGGTGGGCGAGGCATTGGCCGAGCGCCTGGGGCAAAACAGTTACCGCATCGAGGATATTCAGGACGAGGCCGAGAAGGCCCTGATGCGCTGCGGCTACGAAGAGGCCGCCAAAAAATACATTCTCTACCGGGACCGCCGCACCCACGTGCGGGAGTCGAACACCGCCTTAATGCGTGCCTGCGATGAAATAACCAATGCGGACGCGCGCCACTCGAACCTGAAGCGGGACAACGCCAACGTGGACGGCAACACCGCCATGGGCAGCATGCTGCAAATTGGCTCTGTGGCGGCCAAAACCTACAACGCCAGCTACCTGCTGGCCCCCCAGCACGAGCAGGCCCACCGCGAGGGCTACATCCACATCCACGATTTTGACTTCTATTCCCTCACCACCACCTGCTGCCAAATCGACATTCTGCAGATGTTCAACGGCGGCTTTTCCACCGGGCACGGCTACCTGCGCGAGCCGCAGGACATCCAGAGCTATGCCGCCCTGGCCTGCATCGCCATCCAGTCGAACCAAAACGACCAGCACGGCGGCCAGAGCATCCCGAACTTTGATTTCGGACTGGCGAAGGGCGTTTCCAAAACCTACACCCGCCTCTTCCGCGAGAACCTGGGCAAGGCGCTGGAGCTGCTGGCCCCCGGGGCCCCGCACGACAAGGAGACCCTCACCGCACTGTGCGCCGCCTGCGAGGCCGAGGCCGGCATGGGCGCCCAGCTGGACGGGGACGAGGCCTTCCGCAGGGCGCTGGCGGGGCGCTTGGCCGCTGCCCACGGGGAGGAGCTGGCCGAAAAGATGGTGGATTTTGCCCGCCACAGCGCGGGCGCCGAGACCGAGCGCCGCTGCTTCCAGGCCATGGAGGCGCTGGTGCACAACCTGAACTCCATGCACTCCCGCGCCGGGGCGCAAACCCCCTTCTCCTCCATCAACTATGGCACAGACACCAGCCCCGAGGGGCGCATGGTGATTCGTAACGTGCTGCTGGCCACCGAGAAGGGCCTGGGCCACGGCGAGACCCCCATCTTCCCCATTCAGATTTTCAAGCTGAAGGAGGGGGTGAACTACAGGCCCGAGGACCCGAACTACGACCTCTTTGAGATGGCCTGCCGCTGCAGTGCCAAACGCCTCTTCCCGAACTTTACGAACCTCGACGCGCCCTTCAACCTGCAATACTACCAGCCCGGCCGCCCCGAGACCGAAGTGGCCACCATGGGCTGCCGCACCCGGGTGATGGGCAATGTCTACGACCCCAGCCGCCAAATCGCCTTTGGCCGCGGCAACCTCAGCTTCACCTCCATCAACCTGCCCCGGCTGGCCATCGAGGCCGAGCACGACGAGGCCCGCTTCCTCCAAAGCCTGGACGCCATGATGGAGCTGGTGGCCCAGCAGCTGCTGGACCGCTACGAGATTCAAGCCAAAAAGAAGGTGCGCAACTATCCCTTCCTCATGGGGCAGGGCGTATGGCTAGACAGCGACAAGCTGGGCCCGGACGACGAGGTGCGCGAGGTGCTGAAGCACGGCACCCTGTCCATCGGCTTCATCGGCCTGGCCGAAACCCTGGTGGCCCTCTACGGCCACCACCACGGCGAGAGTGAGGAAATGCAGCAGAAGGGCCTGGCCCTGGTGCAGCATATGCACAACTATTGCCAGAGCAAGAGCGCCGAAACCGGCATGAACTTCACCCTGCTGGCCACCCCCGCCGAGGGCCTGGCCGGGCGCTTCATCAAGATGGACAAAAAGCGTTATGGCGCCATTCCCGGCGTCACCGACCACGACTTCTACACCAACAGCTTCCATGTGCCAGTCTATTACCACATCCCCGCCTACGATAAAATCCAGAAGGAAGCGCCCTACCACGCGCTCACCCCGGCGGGGCACATCACCTATGTGGAGCTGGACGGCGACACCGCCCAAAACCTTGAGGCTTTTATGGCGGTGGTGCGCTGCATGCACGACGCGGGCGTGGGCTACGGCTCCATCAACCACCCGGTCGACCGCGACCCCGTCTGCGGCTACGTGGGCATCATCCACGACGTTTGCCCCCGCTGCGGCCGCCGCGAGGGCGAGGAAATTCCCATGGACCGTATGGCCGAGCTGCAAAAGCTCTATCCCAGCATCACCGAGTTCTGCGGTTTAGAGTGAGCCATTTTCGGCAATTCCAGGCAGAGCAAGTACCTGGTGTACTCGCTCTGTCCTGTGGCCCTGGCAGGGGCTATAGATGGGGGAAACTTCTCCCCGGCGCGCCAAAGGGGCGGCGGGGTTTCCCAAAAACGGGCAAAATCTGCCCACACAAACCACATCCATTCGCATTTTAAGGAGGATATCACCATGACAGAACTGCAAAAACAACCCGGCAAAGGCGTGGGTTTTGAGCGCATCCGCCGCATCACCGGCTACCTGGTGGGCACCATGGACAAGTGGAACGACGCGAAAAAGGCCGAAGAGAGCGAACGCGTGAAGCACAACCTGCCGTCCTAAGCCGTATGCGAAACGAACATCCGGATATGACAGGAGGCGCTTTCGAAAAAAGCGCCTCCCTTTTTTTGGCCCAGCAGGGCTTTGTGGGAGATTCCATTGTGGACGGCCCCGGCCTGCGCTGCACCCTGTTTTGCCAGGGCTGCCCCCACGCCTGCCCCGGCTGCCACAACCCCGATACCCACCCCTTCTCGGGGGGCAAGGCCCTGCGGCTGGACGAGGTGCTGGAGAAAATCCACGCCCATCCGCTCTGCCGGGCCGTCACCTTCTCTGGTGGGGAGCCCTTCTGCCAGGCCGAGGCGCTGGCCCCGCTGGCCGAGCTGCTGCGAGAGCAGGGCTACGAGCTGGCGGCCTACACCGGCTACACCTACGAGCATCTGGCCGCCCACGGCAGCCCCGCCCAAAAAAAACTGCTCTCCCTGCTGCACACCCTGGTGGACGGCCCCTTTTTGCTGGCCCAGCGGAACCTCAGCCTGCGCTTTCGCGGCAGCGAAAACCAGCGCATTCTGAACAT
>CAYRFC010000134.1:2909-7075 GCA_964423365.1 uncultured Oscillospiraceae bacterium | reverse complement strand
ATAAGACGGGAGGGCTTCGGATGAAACCAGTCACCGGCGGGGTGCTTATTCCGGTGTGTTCCCCCTGCGACGCCGAGGGGCGTTTCCTGCCCGCGGAGTTTGAGAAGCTGATGGAAGAGGGGATGCGGGAGCCCCTGGTGGACGGCGCCTATGTGTGCGGCGGCACCGGGGAAGGGCTGCTGATGCGCCCCGAGGAGCGCATGGAGGCCTGTGAGATTGCCGTGGATGTGGCAAAAAAACACGGCAAAAGCATTTTGGCCCACGTGGGGGCCACGGCCATGCGGGACGCACTGGAGCTGGCGCGGCATGCGGCAAAAGCCGGTGCCCCGGCCATCTCCACCGTACCCCAGCCCGACGCAGACCTGGCCGGGCAGATGGACTATTACCGTGCCATCACCGAGATATCGGGCCTACCCACCGTGCTGTATTATGTGCCGGGCTGCGCCCTGCCCCTTTCGGAGGTGCTGCAAACGCTGGAGGTGCCGGGTGTCATCGGCATCAAGTCCTCCTCGAACGATTTCTTCTTCACCATGCAGCTGATGGCAGGCAAGCCAAAGGGCAGTATTTTGTTCAACGGCAAGGACGAGTATCTGGCCGCAGCGGTGCGGCAGGGTGCAGACGGCGGTATTGGCATGTGGGCGAATGTGTTCCCCCGCGCCTACGCCGGCATCTACCACCACGCCAAAGCGGGCCGGCTGGACGAGGCCTTTGCCCTGCAGGTGAAGCTGAACGCCCTATGCTGTATCGCCTTCCGGCGCGGGCTTCTGGAGAGCTTTGAGTGCATACTGCGCTACATGGGCCGGTGGGACAGGGTGTTCCGCCGCCCCAGCCCCCGCTACGACAAGAGCTTCTACGACGGCTTTGTGGCCGAGGCCGGGGCCCTGCTGGACGAGCTGCTGAACCCTGTGATAGACTAGACCGAAGGATAGACTAGACCGAGCCAAAGAAAGGGGGAGATTCCCTTGAACCAGATTCCCAAGACCGAGCTTTCGTTGTTTCCCGTTACCCTGGGCACCATGACCTATGGCTCGCCGGTGGCCTTTGACGACGCGGTGAAGCTGACCCGCTATGCCCTTGCGAAGGGCATCAACATGATAGACACCGCCAATATGTACGAGGGCTACAACCGCTACGCGGGCAGCGCGGGCGGTGTGGCCGAGGAGATTGTGGGCGAGGCAATCAAAACCGCCAGCCGCGGCAGTGTGCTGGTGGCCACAAAGCTGGGCATGAAGGTGGGCGACGCGCCCGAGGATGAGGGCACCAGCCCCGCCGCCATCAAAAAGCAGCTGGAGGCCAGCCTGCGCCGTCTCTCCACCGATTATATCGACCTCTACTACCTGCACCGCCCCGACGAAAGCGTGCCCATGGAGGAGATGCTGGGCGCCTTGCAGGCCGAGATGAAGGCGGGAAAAATCCGGTACTATGGCATCAGCAACTATTCGGCCAAGCAGCTGCAGGCCCTTTTGGAGGCCGCCGACAAAAACGGCCTGCCCCGCCCGGTGGCCTGCCAGCCCCCGCTGAGCCTGCTGAAGCAGGAGCTGCTGAGCGATTTGATTCCCCTGTGCGACCGCGAGGCCATTGGGGTGATTCCCTACCAGATTTTCCAGGGCGGCCTGCTGACAGGCAAATACAAACGCGGCATGAAGCCCCCCGCGGGCAGCCGCGCCGATGAAAAGCCCGACTGGGTGGACGACCTGAGCGACAAGCTCTTTGATGTGCTGGAGGGCTTTGAGGCGGAGGCCGCCAAGCTGGGCCGCAGCATGACCCAGCACGCCCTGCGCTGGACGCTGGACCGCCCCGGTGTGGTATCGGCCATTGTGGGTGTGAAGAACGAAGCCCAAATTGACGATGCGGTGGCCGCCTTCG
Organism: uncultured Oscillospiraceae bacterium; assembly: GCA_964423365.1. Taxonomy (GTDB): domain Bacteria; phylum Bacillota; class Clostridia; order Oscillospirales; family Ruminococcaceae; genus JAAYCI01. Next base: position 5,209 of record CAYRFC010000134.1, on the reverse strand, counting down.
CGTAGAAGTGTGGCACGGCCCAGCCGTGTGCAGCCCCTGCCAAACCCGCCGCCCTTTGTGGGCGGGCACCACAACAGAAAACAGCAGCGCGGGCGCGCCGCCCCAAACACCGGGAGGCGGGTGGTGCACCGCCCGCGCATGCTCTCACCGTGAAAGGCACTCTCGCGGGAAGGGTACCCTGATGGCCAAGAGCAATTCTGGAACATCAGGGTGCTTTTTGTTCTTCGGAAAACCATGCCAGAAAAACAGCCACAGCGCAGAACCCATTGGCCGGACGGCCAGCCCACGCGCAACGGAGGAGGAAGCTACATGTCCAAAACCTATACGGAGATTTACGACACCCCGGCGGCCCTGCAAAGGGTGCTGGAATATGTGGGCGGGCGGCTGCCCGAGCTGCGGGAAGGCCTGGAGGGCGTCAGCTTCGAGCGCTGCGTGTTTTTGGGCAGCGGCAGCAGCTTTTCGGTGTGCAAATCCCTGGCAGACACCGCCCGCATGATGTTTGGCGGCGCGGCCTGTGCCCTTTCTGCCGGGGACGTGAGCCTGCGGGGCGGGGCCTACCGTGCCGTGTGCGAGGATGCGGTGGTGGTGCTTCTCTCCCGCTCGGGCGAAACCAGTGAGCTGGGCTTTGCCCTGGAGGCACTGCGGGAGAGCGGGGCCCGTTTCCGGGTGCTGGGCATCTATTGTGCGGAAAACACCTCCTTGGCCGCCCAGAGTGACTGCTCTTTGGAGCTGGCCTGGGCCTTTGACACCAGCGTTTGCCAAACCCGCAGCGTGAACGCCATGTACACCGCGGGCCTGGCCCTGCTGGCCCATCTGGCCGGGGACGCAGAGCGTCTGGCCGCCCTGCACAGCGCGGTGGAGGGGCTGCCCGCGTTTATGAAGAACAGTGAGGATATGCTGAAAACACTGGCCCAGCAGCCCTACAGCCAGGCCATTGTGCTGGCCGATGCCGAGATAGCCGGCCTCTGTGAGGAGGGCTCTCTGGCCTTCAAGGAAATCTGCCAGCTGCCCAGCAATTTCTACAACCTGCTGGACTGCCGCCACGGCCCCATGGTACTATTTGATGATACCACCCTGGTGTTTGCCGTGGTGACAGAGGAAAAGCCGGCCCTGAGCCGGGCGCTGGTGGCCGATGTGGCGGCCAAGGGCTGCCGGGTGCTGGCCTACAGCAACCAAAGCATGGAGCTGCCCGGCGCCGAGACGCTGAGCTTTGGCCGCCCGCTGGACCGCGCGGCGGCGGGCATTCCGGCGCTGGTGTGCTGCCAGCTTCTGTCCTACTACCACTCCTTCCAGCGCGGGGCCGACCCAGACCAGCCCACCGGTCTGGCGGCCTGCATCAAGCTGTAGGGAGGGCGGGGCGCCGCAGCAGGCAGAGGGGAACCAAGGGAGGCAGAAAAGATGAGACGTTTGGACGCACATATTCATATCGAATCGCCGGTGTTTTCCCAAAGGGAACTGCTGAAACGCTTTGCACGGGCGGGGCTGGACGGCGGGGTGCTGATTTCCGAGCCGCCCGAGGAGGCCGTGCTGCCGCGTGGCGCGCCCTTTGCCACCCGGCTGGAACATGTGCTGAAGCTGGCCGAGGGCCAGCCGGAGCGGCTGTTTCCCGCACTGTGGATTCACCCCCTGGAGGACAGCCCGCTGGAAAAGGCCCGGGAGGCCGCAGAGCGGGGCATTGCCGCCTTCAAAATCATCTGCGACCGCTTTTACCCCGGCGACGAGGCCTGCCTGCGGCTGGCGGCCGAGATAGCCAAACTGCAGAAGCCGATTATTTTCCATTCCGGCATCCTGTGGGATGGCGGGGTGACCAGCAAATATAACCGTCCCATTCTGTTTGAGGAGCTGCTGCCCATAGGGGGGCTGCGCTTCTCTCTGGCGCATTGCTCCTGGCCCTGGATAGACGAATGCATTGCGCTGTATGGGAAGTTCCTGAATTCCTTGGCGCTGGGCAAGGACGGCTCCGCCGAAATGTTCATGGACCTGACCCCCGGCACCCCGCGCATCTACCGCAAAGAGCTGATAGAAAAGCTGTTTACGGTGGGCTATGACGTGGCGGGGAACCTGATGTTTGGCACCGACTGCAACACCGAGGACTACAATGTGGAGTGGTGCCGGAGCTGGCAGCGCATAGACGACGCCCTCTACGACGGGCTGGGGCTTTTGCAGGATGTGAGAGAGCAGGTGTATGAGAAAAACCTGCTGCGCTTTTTGGGCCGCAGCGCCGCAGCGCATGTTCACAAATTGCCACGCACCGGCGTGGAGGACGAGGACGCCTAGCGGCCCGCCGGGAGAAAAGCAGG
>CAYRFC010000134.1:0-2809 GCA_964423365.1 uncultured Oscillospiraceae bacterium | reverse complement strand
ACAGATGGCAAAACTTTGGATTGCATCGGCCGACGGCATCATGCGGCAGGGGCTGTGGCACCTGCTGCCCTGGCAGCTGATGGGCTGCCAGGTGCGGGGGGCGGAGGAAACACCCGCCCAGCTTTTGCAGCGGCTGGAATGCCCCCTGCCGGATTTGATTTTGGCGGACTATGGCCGGGGGGATGCAGACGTGGCGCGTTTGCTGCGCCGCGCCCGGGCGGGACGTACCCGCTGCCTGGTGCTGCTGGACGCGGAAGACCTGCCCGCGGTGTCCAGGCTGGGGGCGGTGTGCCTGGTGAAGCCGGTGAGCGCCGAGCTGCTGCGGGGGGCGGTGCTGCGGGCTCTGGGCCCGGCCTGCCTGCCCCGGCCCTGCCCGGCCACGGCCACCCACCGCTGGCAGCCCAAGGCCGCACCCTGGGAGGCGGGCCCCAAGGCCCACCCAGACCATACGGTGGCGCTCATCATGGCCTATCTCTCGCAAAATTATGCCGAAAAAATCACCCTGCACCAGGTGGCAGAGCAGGTGTACATGAATGCCAGCTACGTGAGCCGTCTTCTGAAAAAGGCCACCGGAAAAACCTTCACAGATTTGCTTTTGGAGGTGCGGATAGAAAAAGCCAAGGAACTGTTGCGCGGGGCCACCAAGGTGTACGAGGTGGGGGAGCGCGTGGGCATAGAGAACCCAAAATATTTCAGCCAGGTGTTTAAAAAGCACACCGGGGCCACCCCGTCTGAGTTCCGCGGCGCAGAGGCCGGGGGGCGGAGGGCTTTCCGGCTGGCAGAGTGAAGCGAGGAGAGAAAGCAATGGCCTATACCAAAGAATTTCAGCAGGAAAAGGAACGGATAGACGGTGCGCTTAGGCTGGGCAGTGAGCTTTTGTACCTCACCGGGGCGGAGTGCCGGGAGAATGGCCCCAGCGTGGACGAGACACTGGAGATTATACGGCAAACCTTTGTGGCGCACGGGAAAAAGGAGTATGAGATGCCGGCCAAAATAGGCATCCACCCACATGAGGACGTGTTTTACCACGCCATGCCTGCCTATGTGCCGGGGCAGATGGCCTGCGGCTGCAAGTGGATTGGCTGCTACCCCCGCAACCCGAAGGAGTATCAGCTGCCGCAAACCACCTCGCTGCTGGTGCTGAATGAGCTGATGACCGGCATTCCCATGGCGGTGATGGACGGCGCCTGGATTACCGCCATGCGCACCCCGGCGGTGACGGCGGTGGCCGCAGAGCTGCTGCACCCGAAGGCCGAGAGCTTTGGCATGTTTGGCTGTGGGGTGCAGGGGGCAGGGCATGTGCGCTTTGTGAGCCGCACCCTGAAACACCTGAAAACCATCTACGTGTATGACCTGCACGAGGAGGCCGCCGACGCGCTGATTGCCCAGCTGCAGGGCGAGGTGCCGGCCAGGCTGGTGAAGGCCGCCAGCCCCAAGGAGCTGATGGACAACTGCGAGGTGGTGGCCTCGGCCACCATCATCACCCTGGAAAACCTGGCGGTGGTGAAGGAAGCCTGGGTGCGCCCGGGGCAAACCATCTTCCCCTGCGATTTGAACACCTTTTGGGAGGCCAGCATCCAGCGGAATGCCGACAAATATATTGTGGACAGCCGTGATGAGCACGAGCTTTTTGCCAAAATGGGCTATTTCCCCGAGGGCCTGCCGGAGATTTTCTGCGAGACGGGGGAGATGGTGGCGGGGCTGGCCAAGGGCCGCGAGAATGCCGAGCAGGTGATTGTCTGCTCCAACATTGGGATGTCGGTCTTTGACGTGGCCATGGCCAAGCGGATATTCGACAAAGCCCTGCACAACAAAAGTGGGCGGGTTTTGCCCACCTAACAGTGCGCCGAGGATGAGGCGCGCGGCAAACGGGAAGACGAGCCAAATTTTTGCGGCCCCTGTCTTGGAGCGCACCGCCGCTTGCGGGCAGAGGCCCATTCGATTATAATGGTTTGTATAGAGTCATGCCCGGCGGCCAGGGAAGCGGGCGGAAAAGGAGCGAACAAATGCCATTTGTTACCAGCGAGAGCCTGTTGCAGGCGGCCCGGCAGGGCGGCTATGCCGTGGCGGCTTTCAACGCCGAAAATATGGAGATGGTACAGGCCATTGTGCAAGGGGGAGAGTGTGCGGGGCGCGGTCTCATCATTCAAACCACCCCCTCCACCCTGCGTTATGCCCCGCCGGAGCTGTTTGTGGGCATGGTGGAGGCGGTGGCGCGGCAGGCCGCCATTCCGGTGGCGCTGCATCTGGACCACGGCGACAGCCTGGCCCTGGCCGCACGTGCACTGCGCGCGGGCTATACCTCCATCATGATAGACGGCTCCAAGTTGCCGCTGGAGGAGAACATCCGGCTTACCAAGGCTGTGGTGGACATCTGCGCGCCCTGCGGGGTGCCTGTAGAGGGCGAGCTGGGCCAGGTGGGCGGCAAGGAGGATGACACCACCGGCGCGGCAGACGGCTACACAAAGCCGGGGGAGGCCTGCCGTTTTGTGGCCGAGACCGGGGTGAGCAGCCTGGCCATAGGGGTGGGCACCGCCCATGGCTTTTACGAGACGCCCCCTGTGCTGAAAACCCCTCTGGTGAGTGAGATTCGCCAGCTGGTGGAGGCCCCGCTGGTGCTGCACGGTGCGTCCGGCCTTTCGGAGGAGAGCGTGCGGGATTGCATCACCCGCGGCATCTGCAAGGTGAATTTTGCCACCGAGCTGCGCGCCTGCTACACTGAGGCCGTAAAGCGGCATCTGGCGGAAAACCCCAAGGTCTTCGACCCCAAAAAATATGGCGGAGAGGCCCGCAGTGCGGTGGCCGAGCT
>CAYRFC010000133.1:0-7172 GCA_964423365.1 uncultured Oscillospiraceae bacterium | reverse complement strand
ACTCTTATTTGAGCTCGATGGTGGCGCCGGCTTCTTCCAGCTTCTTCTGGATGTCCTCGGCGTCGTTTTTGGAGATGCCCTCTTTGATGTTCTTCGGGGCATTGTCCACCAGCTCCTTGGCCTCTTTCAGGCCCAGGCCGGTCACTTCCTTCACCACTTTGATGACGGCCATCTTGTTGCCGCCCACTTCCTTCAGCAGCACGTCGAACTCGCTCTTCTCCTCTTCGCCGCCGCCAGCAGCAGGCGCAGCGCCCGCCATCATCACGGGAGCAGCCGCGGAGACACCAAATTTTTCTTCAATGGCCTTCACCAGCTCGTTGAGCTCCAGAACGGTCAACTCTTCAACGCTGGCAACAATTTTGTCAATTTTCTCAGACATCTCTGTACCCTCCAATTTGTTCGGTGCAGGCGGCCCAGCCGCTTGCCCTGGTTACTCTCCCGGCCACTATGCCCGGGAGGCAAGGTTGCTATTCGGCTGCGCCTTCCTCGGCTTTCGCCTCTTCGGGGGCGCTCTCCTCGGCGGCAGGGGCTTCCTCTTTGGCTTCCTCAGCCACCAGGGCAGCTTCCTCAGCCGGGGCCTCTGCGGCGGCGGGGGCCGCTTCGCCACCTTCGGCGGCGCGCTTCTCTGCCAGGGCGTTCAGGCCGCAGGCCAGGCCGCGCAGGTTGCCGGTAAGGGCGGAAAGCAGCATGGAAAGCAGCCCTTCGCGGCCGGGCAGTTTGGACAGAGCCATCACTTCCTCGGCGGGAAGCACCTTCCCATCCAGATAGCCAAGCTTCACCGTGAATTTCCCTTTGGACTTCTCGGCGTACTTGCACAGGATGCGAGCGGGGGCCAGGCTGTCTTCCTCACCGGCCAGGGCCAGGGCGGTAGAGCCGCTCAAAGCCGCATCCAGCTCGGTGTAGTCGGTGTCCTGAATCGCCAGGTGCATCATGGTGTTTTTCACCACACGGTATTCAACACCGGCCTCGCGCAGCTCTTTACGCAGGGCGGTGTCGGCCTCCACGTTGATGCCGATGTAATCCACCAGCACACCGGCCGAAGCCGCGTTCAGCTTGCCGCGCAGTTCCTCCACAAAGGCTTGCTTTTGTTGCAAAATTTTCTCACTGGGCATGGTTTTTCACCTCGTTTCGTTTCGGTTTCGGCGGGTTTTCCCAAGCTGGGCTTTTTCCAAAAACAGAAAAGCGCCTCTTTCCCCAAAAGAGAAAGAGGCGCAAAACAGCTAAAAAGATGCTTTGGCCTGTTTCTCGGCAGGAAGGGGAAACCCCTGTTAACTGTCTCCTGCTGTCTTCAAAACAGCTTTATTAGTATACCCTAAAAAGGTCAGGTTGTCAAGGCTTAGGCGCCCTGGCTCACATATTTCGCGCCGCTCACCTTCACGCCGGGGCCCATGGTGGAGGCCACGGTGATGCTGCGCAGGTACTGGCCCTTGGCGGCAGCGGGCTTCGCTTTCACAATGGCTTCCATCACGGTGGAGAGGTTGTCGGCCAGCTTTTCCACGCCGAAAGAGGCCTTGCCGATGGGCACATGGATGATGTTGGCCTTGTCCAGACGGTACTCAATCTTGCCGGCCATCGCCTCGGCCACAGCCTTGCCCACGTCGGGGGTCACGGTGCCGGCCTTGGGGTTCGGCATCAGGCCGCGGGGGCCCAGAATTTTGCCCAGACGGCCCACCAGGCCCATCATGTCGGGGGTGGTTACCAGCACGTCAAAGTCCACAAAGCCCTCGTTCTGAATGCGGTTCACAAGGTCGGCCTCGCCCACCAGAATGGCACCCGCCTCCTCGGCGGCCTTGGCGGCGTCGCCCTTGGCAATGGCCACCACGCGCACATTTTTGCCGGTACCGTGGGGCAGCACCACCGCGCCGCGCACCTGCTGGTCGGCATGGCGGCTGTCTACGCCCAGGCGGACGTGCAGTTCCACGGTCTCGTCGAACTTGGCCTTGGCGGTTTTGCACACCAGGCCCAGGGCCTCTTCACTGTCGTATTGCTTGCTGCGGTCCAATTCTTTCAAAGAATCGGCATATTTCTTTCCGTATTTCATCGTTTCCTCCTGTGGTAACGGGGGCGTCTCTGCGCCTCCTGTCGGATTTTTCCTCCCACTTGGGTTCTTATCCGGTTCTCATACTATTGTCATACAGGCCAAACTAATCTTCCACCACCACGCCCATGCTGCGGCAGGTGCCTGCCACCATGGAAACGGCCGATTCCAGGCTGGCGGCATTCAAATCCACCATCTTGGTTTTGGCAATTTCTTCCAGCTGCGCCCTTTTCAGGGTGGCCACCTTGTTTTTGTTCGGCTCGCCGCTGGCTTTTTCCAGCCCGGCAGCCTTTTTAATCAGCACGGCGGCGGGCGGTGTTTTGGTGATAAAGGAATAGGAATGGTCGGCATACACGGTGATGACCACCGGAATGAGGTAGCCGATGTCCTTTTGGGTACGCTCGTTGAACTCTTTGGTGAACGACATGATGTTCACACCGTGCTGGCCAAGCGCCGGGCCCACAGGGGGGGCCGGGGTTGCCTTGCCCGCCGGAATTTGCAGCTTGATATAGCCAATTACCTTTTGCGCCATGAATTATACCTCCATACGGGTTAAATCGGTTTCACCTGGTCAAGGTCCAGCTCGGCGGGCGTCTCACGCCCGAACATCGAGACCTTCACATGCACCTTGCCAGTGTCGTGGTCGATGAGGTCCACCAGGCCCACAAAGCCTTCCAGCGGCCCGGAAAGCACCTCCACACTGTCGCCCACGGCGTAGTCTACACGGGCGGTGGTCTCGTCCACGCCCAGGCTTTCCACCTCGGCTTCGGTGAGGGGCACGGGCTTTGAGCTGGGGCCCACAAAGCCTGTAACGCCGCGTGTGTTGCGCACGATGTACCAGCTCTCGTCGGTCATCACCATTTTCACCAGCACATAGCCGGGAAAAAGCTTGCGCTCCACCTCGCGCTTTTTGCCGTCCTTGATGTCTTCCACCATCTCGGTGGGCACCTTTACTTCCTGAATAAGCTCTTGCAGCCGCCTGTTTTCCACAATGGTGGTCAGGTTTTGGGCCACTTTCTTCTCATAGCCGGAGTAGGTGTGCACCACATACCAAAATGCTTGCTCCATTCTTTCTCCTATCTGCGCAGAGAGTTTGCCCTAAGCACCACTGGCCAGGCCAATCAAACTCTTGAAGGCAAAGCCAAAAATCGCATCCAGGCCGAAGATAACAATCGCGGCGATGACGACAAAAATCACCACAACAAGGAAGTTGTTCAGCACCTGGCTGCGGCTGGGCCAAACCACCTTTTTCATCTCGCCCTTGGTATCGCGGAAGAAACGGACGAAGCCTTTGCCAAACCGTTTGAAGAAATTCTCTTTCTTCTTCACTGTTTTCTCTGCCATGCAAATACCCCTCTTCTCTACTTTGTTTCGCGGTGGAGTGTCTGCTTACGGCAGAAACGGCAGTACTTTTTGCGCTCAAGCCTGTCGGGAGTGTTCTTTTTGTTCTTGGTTGTGTCGTAGTTGCGCTGTTTGCACTCCGTGCAGGCCAGGGTAATCTTCACTGTCATACTCTTTTGCACCTCCAGTTGGTTCGGTATTGGTAACCTCCCTCATCCGGCAGCCACCCTGCGGCCAGCCTACAGGCCCGGTTTTTTCCCGTAAAGAAAAAACGCACAAAAAAATAGACCTGCGATGAGGTATATGAATCTTATCATAAAGTGGGGCTGCCGTCAAGGGCCAGGGGCAAAGTATTCGGGTTTTTGGCCCCGGCCCGGCATCTTTGCCCCCAAACGGGCGCAATTGCGAGCAGAGGCGGGCCGAAAAACCGCAAAGACTTGCGGCAAATGCGCCAAAAGAGTATAATATCGAACTGGGCCATTTTTCTTGTCGGCTTTATCTATTATAAGCAAACGTAAAGGGGGCCGCCAATGGGCCGCACCATCACCTATTCGGCCGCCGAGACCGCCGCCTTGGGAGAAAAGCTGGCCGGCCACCTGCACGGCGGTGAAATCATCGCCTTCCGAGGCGGCATGGGCGCCGGGAAAACCACCTTCTGCCGGGGCCTTGCCAAGGGTCTCGGGGTGCTGGACGAGGTGTCCAGCCCCAGCTATGCCCTGGTACACCTCTACCGGGGGCAGCCCGCTCTGGCCCATTTCGACGCCTGGCGGATACAGAGCCCCGAGGATTTGGAGGCCGCCGGTTTTTATGAGTATTTAGAGCAGGGCGCCGTGCTGGCTGTGGAGTGGAGCGAGAACCTGGCCGGATGGCTGGAGGAGCCAGTGATACGGGTGCAGATGTGCCTGCTGCCCGACGGGGGACGTGAGATTTTGATTGAGGGAGTGGAGGGCCTTTGAGTGTGGTGTTCGCCCTGGATTCCAGCGGAAAAACTGCCAGTGTCTGCCTGCGCCGAAACGGCCAAACCCTGCACGAGAGCCTGCTGGACGCGGGGCTCACCCACTCTGAAACCCTGCTGCCCCTGGTGCAAAAGGCATTGGCGGCCTGTGGGCTTACCGCCGGGGAGGTGGAGCTGTGGGCCGTGACGGCGGGGCCGGGCAGCTTCACCGGGCTGCGCATCGGGCTCTCCCTGGCCAAGGGGCTGGCCCTGCCCTTTGGCACCCCGCTGGCCCCTGTGTCCACCCTGGAGGCCATGGCCCGGGCCAGCGGGCGGCAGGGGCTGGTGCTGGCCTCTCTAAATGCGCGCCGGGGCGAGGTATATTGGGCGGCATTCCGCCTGCAAAACGGCTGCACCCGCCTCACCCCAGACGCCGCCGCACCGGCCAGCGAGGCACAGGCTTTTCTGAAAACCCAAGCAGAAACCGTTTTTATGGTTGGTGACGGCACGGAATTGTGCTATAATAATACCAATTGTAATGTGGGGCTCCGCGCAGACGGTTCTCCCTTGCTGGTGGCTGCCGGTGCGGCCCTTTCCGCAGAGGAGGCTCTGCAGAGAGGGCATACCGTCTCCGCCGCCAGTGCCTGCCCCGTGTATTTACGGCTCTCGCAGGCCGAGCGGGAACGTCTGGAAAAAACGGCGCGGGAGAGCGCCCGGTAATATCCCTTTCCCCTGGAAAAGGACATGGAGGAGGCGCGATAGAGATGCAGCAGGGCACTGTAACTGTGCTGAACCACCCGCTGGTGCAGCACAAGCTTTCCGTTTTGCGCGACAAAAACACCGGCACCAAGGAGTTTCGGGAGCTGGTGGCCGAGCTGGCCATGCTGCTGTGCTATGAGGCCACCCGAAGCCTGCCCACCGAGGAGGCCGAGGTGGAAACGCCGCTGGCCACCGCCCGTGTGCAAAGGCTGGCCGGGCGAAAGCTGGTGTTTGTGCCCATTCTGCGCGCCGGGCTGGGTATGCTGGAGGGGGCCCTGCGTCTGGTTCCCTCGGCCCGGGTGGGGCATGTGGGCCTGTACCGGAACCCAGAGACCCTGCTGCCCGTGGAGTATTACAGCAAGCTGCCCGAGGAGCTGCCCCAGCGGGAGGTGCTGGTGCTGGACCCCATGCTGGCCACAGGCGGCTCCGCGTCCGACGCCATCACCCTCATCAAGCAGCAGGGGGCACGGCACATCCAGTTTTTGGGGATTTTGGGCGCACCCGAGGGCCTGGCAAAGCTGCGCACCGAGCACCCGGATATCCCCATTTTCCTGGCCTGCCTGGATGAAAAGCTGAACCAAAACGGATTTATTCTGCCCGGTTTGGGCGACGCGGGAGACCGCATTTTTGGCACCGAATAGGGCGGCGCTTCTGCATGGCCCGAAAATAAAGCAAAAGAGGTACCGCTCATGTTAGATACGCAAGATATGGGGAGGGTAGCTGGTTGGTAAAAAAATTACTCATCACCTTGGCCAGTGGCCTCGTTGTGCTGTTTGTGCTCGCTTTGGCCGTGCTGCTGGTGTTCTCCACCCGCGGCTATTTCAGCGACGTCATCACCTGGCTTTTGCTGGGGCTGATTGGCATACTGGTATTGTTCACGGCCTATATGGTCGTCAGCCGGGCGGTGGATATTGTGCGGCGGCGGGATTTGGACGTGGAGGAAATGAGCGAGCAGAGCATCCACACCATGCTGAAAACCGGGGATATCCCCCCGGTGAAGGACGCGCTGGCCGCCAAAAGTGCCGGGCACAACAAGGCAAAGCAGGCCGCAGACAAACAAAAGCGCAAGCGTGAGGCGGAGCAGCAGCGCAAGCAGGAAGCAGCCCAAAAGAAGAAGGCAGCCGAGGAGGCCGCCCAGCGAAAAAAGACAGAGGCAAAGGAGCGGCAGGCGGCGCAAAAACCGGCCGCCCCCCCTCTTGCCCAGGCCGCCCCGCCCGTGCATAACCCGGCGCCGCCTTCCAGCCCCCCCGGCGTGAATCCCCCAGCAGAGGGCCCCGCGGCAGCCGCGCCCCAGCCGGTTTCCGCAGCACAGGCGCCCGCCTCCCCGGTGGCCGCCCCACCGCCACTGAACGACGCCGAACGCCAGCAGGCCGTGGACAGTGTGCGCCAGCAGGCCGAGGCCGCAGCCGTGGCCCGGCGCAAAGCCGCCGCCATGGCCGCCCGCTCCCAGTCCTTCCCCGCCATCAAAACCGGGCAGCTGCCCTCGTTTAATACCGGTGTGCTGGAGAATATGGCCGCCTCGGGCGGCGATACACGCGCCCACATTTTAGAGGCGAAGGACCCGGGGCCCAATCCCCTGTATCACACCGGCAGCATCTGGGAGCGGATGAACGTGCGCCAGAGCGCCGCCCCTGTGCTGAGCGGCCAGCCCCCCCAGACGCAGGCCCAGCAGCCGCTGCAGCAAAGCCCGCCCGCCCCGGCCCCGGCGGCTGCCCCCGCTGCGGCACGGCCCGATACTTCTGCGGCCCCGGCCCGGCAGCCCGAACCGGTGGCCGAAGCGGCAGCCCCGAAAGCGGAAGCGCCGCAGGGTGGCTGGAGCTACTCACCCGCCAAGCCACCCAAGGCCTGGAACACCGGCGGGCGCATCCCGGGCGACATGTCCGCCGTGCCCAGCAACCTGCAAACCCAGGTGAAGGACACCGCCTCGCGCGCCGAACAGGCCCGTGCCAAGGCCGCCGCCGCAGAGGCCAACGCCGAAACCGCCAAAGCCAAGGCCGCCGCCAGCAAAGCCAAGGCCGCCGCCGCCAAGGTGGACAAAGCGCCGGACGAGGAGGAAAAGCGCCCGCGTGGCCGCCCCCCCAAGCCCAAGACCGAGGAGGA
>CAYRFC010000132.1:0-7179 GCA_964423365.1 uncultured Oscillospiraceae bacterium | reverse complement strand
CTGCCAAAATCCGCTTGGCAACTTTTGGCAACTGTTACACAGTATAGCAAAAATTTTTCCGTCTGTCTCGGCCTGTTTGTGGGGGTTTTGTGAAAATTTCCTTGAGCTAAGAGCTTGAGCCAAGAAAAAGACCGCTCCTTTTTGAAAAAAGGCGCCCGAAAAACTATACTGGCAGCAAACATACCTTGGCCGCAAAAGTATAACCATGACCAACTCAAAATAAAAATTGCTTTGACATGATGCGACGTGATATACTGGTGGCCAGAGGCACTACTGCAAGCGGCAGGCGGTCAATCCATACCCCCGAAAGGGGGTGTTGCCGATGGACATGACAATGTATGTGATATTTCTCACTTTATTATTGTTATTGCTCGCCTCCGTAAAAGGAAACGGGAACCATCACAATAAACGGAAATAGCCGCCCCAATCCCCTGACAAGGTGAGCGGCTATCCCGTTTAGTCACATCTTTGGGGCGACCGCCTGTCGGTGGTGCCTCTTATTTCATATTATATCACATGTTCCCAAAAAGGCAAGCCGGTTTTTATCGGCATAAAATTCATTTATCCCTTGATGATACACTGTATTCTAATCACTTTAAAAATGCTATAATAATACAAATTAAATCCCCAAAAAAGAAATACAAAAACCGCCCAAAGCGCAGGCTTTGGGCAGCAAGGTTCTTTGGTGGTTTGGCCCCTTTCTTTTAAGAAAGGGGCCAAGGTCTTTCGTCTTTCGTTATTCGTTTTCGTCGCCGTCCTCTGCTTCTTCGTCCTCGTCCTCGGTCAGCTCAGCCTCGGCGGCGGCCTCCTCGGCCTCAATCCGCGCAATCTCCTCGGGCGAGAGCTCCTCGCCCTCCTCCTCCTCGGGCTTGGCGGTCTCCTCCTCGTCGTCGCGGGGGCTGCGGGCTATGGTCACCACGCGGTCGCCCTCGGCCAGGCGCATCACCCGCACCCCGCTGCCATAGCGGCTTTGCACGTTGATGTCCTCGGCGTGCATCCGAATGATAATCCCCTCAAACGAAATCAGCAAAATATCATCCGTTTCGTCCAGCACCTTCACCGCGGCCACCGCATCGCCACGGTAGTTTAGCAGGCCCTTGCCCCCGCGCTTCTGCTTGCGGTAGTCCGAAAGCCGGGTCCGCCGGCCCTTGCCGCTCTCGCTCACGGTCATCAGGGTGGCGTCCTCCTTCAGCTTGGAAACCCCCACCACATAGTCGTCCTCTTTCAGGCGGATGGCCCGCACCCCGCGGGAGGCGCGGCCCAGCACCCGGGCGTCATTCTCGTCTATGCGGATGGCATAGCCCCCGTGCGTGGCCACCAGCAGCTCATTTTCTCCGCTGGTCAGCCTTGCCCAGGCCAGGGTGTCGCCCTCTTCCAGCCGAATACCAATCAGGCCGGATTTCCGAATGTTCCGGTAGGCTGCCAGCTCACTGCGCTTGATGAGGCCATTTTTGGTCACCATGGTCAGGTAGCCCTCACCATCGTGGTCTCTGGGCACCCGCAGCATGTTTTTCACCTTTTCGCCATCTTGCAGTTGCAGCAGGTTCACAATGTTCACGCCCTTGCTGGCGCGGCTTCCCTCATACACCTGGAAGCCCTTCACCCGGAACACCCGTCCCAGGTCGGTCACAAACATGATATAGTCGTGGCTGGAGGCCACAAACATCTCCTCCACAAAGTCCTCGTCCTTGTGGGAGAGGGCGCTTACCCCGCGCCCGCCGCGCTTCTGGCTGTGGTACTCGCTGGCCTGGATGCGCTTGATGTAGCCCGCATGGGTGAGGGTGTAGACGCAGGTTTCCTCGGGAATCAAATCCTCAATGTCCACCTCGCCCGATACGGCGGCAATGTCGGTGCGGCGTTCATCGCCAAATTTATCGCGGATGGCCAGCAGCTCCTCTTTCACCACCCCGCGCACCAGATGCTCGTCGGCCAGCAGGGTCTCCCATGCCTCTATTTTTTCACTCAATTCCTTAAATTCATTCTCTATTTTTTCCAGTTCCAGCCCGGCCAGATGCCCCAGGCGGAAGGCCACAATGGCCGCGGCCTGCGGGTCGTCAAAGCCAAATTTCTCCATGATGGTCTGTTTGGCCTCGCTCATGGAGCCGCGGGTGGCGCGGATGGCGGCAATCACCTCGTCCACAATGTCTATGGCGCGGCGCAGGCCCTCTAAAATATGCGCCCGGTCACGGGCTTTTTTCAGGTCAAACTCCGTCCTGCGGCGAATCACCTGGCTTTGGAAGTCGATGTACTTCACCAGCATCTCTTTCAGGGTCATCACCTTGGGCTCGCCGTTGTCCAGCGCCAGCATAATCACGCCCACGGTGTCCTGCAGCTGGGTCAGGTGGTACAGCTGGTTCAGCACCACCTCGGGGTTTGCGTCCCGGCGCACCTCCACCACCACCCGCATGCCCTTGCGGTTGGTCTCGTCGTTGATATCGGTGATGCCCTCGATGCGTTTTTCCTTCACCAGGCGGTCGATGTCCTGCTGCAATTTCGCCTTGTTCACCATATAGGGAATTTCGGAGATGATGATTTGGTGCTTGCCGTTTTTCAGCTCCTCAATTTCGGCGCGCCCGCGCAGGGTCACCTTGCCGCGCCCGGTGGCGTATGCCGCGCGTATGCCGCTGTAGCCCATGATGACGCCGCCGGTGGGGAAGTCTGGCCCTTTGATGCACTCCATCAGCTCGGGCAGCTCCGCGTCGGGGTTCTCTATCAAAAGCACCGCGCCGTCCACCACCTCGCAGAGGTTGTGGGGGGGAATGTTGGTGGCCATGCCCACGGCAATGCCGGTGCTGCCGTTCACCAGCAGGTTCGGGTAGCGGGCGGGCAGCACGCTGGGTTCCTGCTTGCTCTCGTCAAAGTTCGGCACAAAATCCACGGTCTCTTTTTCTATTTCGGTCATCATCTGCACGGCCATCCGGCTCATGCGGGCCTCGGTATAGCGGTAGGCGGCCGGGGGGTCGCCGTCCACGCTGCCAAAGTTGCCCTGGCCCTCCACCAGCGGGTAGCGCATGGAGAAATCCTGCGCCATACGCACCATCGCGTCATACACCGAGGCGTCGCCGTGCGGGTGATAGCTGCCCAGCACGCCGCCCACCGTGTCGGCCGATTTCTTAAAGGGGTGGCTGGGGTCGTTGCCGCGCTCGTACATGGTGTACAAGATGCGGCGGTGCACGGGTTTCAGGCCGTCCCGCACATCGGGCAGCGCACGCGCCACAATCACGCTCATCGAGTAGGCCAGGAAGCTGTCCTTCATTTCCTTTTCAATATCGCGGATAATCAGCGTCGCGTTTGGATATTTCTCTATGGCACTTCTTCTATCCTGTTCCATTCGTTCCTCCACGAGACAAATTGAAAGTGGAAAGTGATAAGTTGAAAGTTTGATGACTCAGTGAAAAGAATATAGCTCCCTATTTGCAGAAGGTTCTGTAACTTTCCACTTTCCCTTTTCCACTTTCCACTTAAAACTACACGTCCAAGTTTTTGGCGTATTTGGCGTTCTCCTCAATGAACTCCCGGCGGGGCTCCACCTTGTCGCCCATTAAGATGGTAAATGTCTCGTCGGCCAGCTCCGCGTCCTCCACGCTGATTTGCACAATCATGCGGTTTTCGGGGTTCATGGTGGTCTCCCACAGCTGGTCGGGGTTCATCTCGCCCAGGCCCTTGTAGCGGCTTATTTTCGGCTCGCCCATCTCGGCGGAAAGCAGAGCCATCTCATCGTCGGTGTACGCATAGCGCACATCCTTGCCCTTTTGCAGCTTAAAAAGCGGCGGCTGGGCAATGTACACATGCCCGGTTTCCAAAAGCGGGCGCATAAACCGGAAAAAGAAGGTCAGCAGCAGGGTGCAGATATGGCTGCCGTCCACGTCGGCGTCGGCCATGATGAACACCTTGTCATAGCGCAGCTTGCTGATGTCAAACTCCTCGCCGATGCCGCAGCCCAGGGCCAGCACCACCGGCATCATCTTCTCGTTGCCATATACCTTGTCCAGGCGGGCCTTTTCCACGTTCAGCATCTTGCCCCACAGCGGCAAAATGGCCTGGATGGTGGAATCCCGGCCCAGCTTCGCGCTGCCTCCGGCCGAGTCACCCTCCACGATGTAAATCTCGGTTTTGCTGGGGTCTCGCTCGCGGCAGTCGGCCAGCTTGCCGGGCATCCGCCCGCTGTCCATCACGGTCTTGCGGCGCACCAGCTCTCTGGCCTTCTTGGCCGCCTCGCGCGCCCGCGCCGCCGAGAGCGCCTTCTCATATATCGCCTTGGTGGCCGCGGGGTTTTCCTCAAAATATTCTTTCAGCTTCTCATAGGTCATGCTCTCCACAATCCCGCGCATCTCGGTATTGCCCAGCTTGGCCTTGGTCTGCCCCTCAAACTGTGCTTCACACAATTTCACCGAAATGATGGCCGTTACACCTTCCCGCACATCATTTCCCTGTAAATTTTCCTCTTTTTCCTTTATATAACCCTTCTCCCGCCCAAAATCATTGAAGGCGCGGGTGATGCCGGACTTAAAGCCCTGCTCGTGGGTGCCGCCGTCTGGGGTGTGGATGTTGTTTGCAAAGCTCAGCAGCAGCTCGTTGTAGCTGTCGTTGTATTGCAGGGCCACCTCGGCCACACTGTCACCCACCTCGGCGCTGAAATACACCACCGGCTCGTGCAGCACGGTCAGCTTCCGCCGGGTGTGGATATGTTCCACAAACTGGCGGATGCCCCCCTCATACAGCATGCTTTTTTCCTGCTCTTTGCCGGGGCGCTCGTCACTCAGGGTAATGCGCACCCCCGCGTTCAGGAAGGCCTGCTCCCGCAGCCGGGTCAGCAGGGTGTCAAAGTCATAGCAGGTCTCTTCAAAAATTTCACTGTCGGCCTTCCAGCTCACCTTGGTTCCCTGGAAATCGGTTCTGCCGTCCTCTTTCAGGCCGCCGTCCTCGTTGCCGCGCAAAAAGCGCTGGCGGTACACCGTGCCTCCGGTGTGCACCTCCACGCTCAGCCATTCGCTCAGCGCGTTCACCACGCTGGCGCCCACGCCATGCAGGCCGCCCGCCACCTTGTAGCCGCTGTTTTCGCCGCCAAATTTGCCGCCCGCATGCAGCACGGTGAACACCACCGTCACCGCGGGCTTGCCCACCTTGGGCTGAATGCCCACCGGAATGCCACGGCCGTTGTCCACCACCTCCATGATGTCCCCATCCTTGATGGTGACCTGGATATGGTCGCAAAATCCGGCCAGCGCCTCGTCAATGGCGTTGTCCACAATCTCATACACGCAGTGGTGCAGCCCCCGCGGCCCGGTGGAGCCAATGTACATGCCGGGGCGCTTGCGCACCGCCTCCAGCCCCTCCAGCACCTGAATCTGGCTGCCGTCATATTCGTTTTGAATCGCTTCTTTTGCCATTTTGTTCCTTTCCCGTCCTCTGTCTTTTTCATTTTTCGCAGGCTGCAAAAAGACTATTTCTGCGGCAAATATGCCCGTTTCCCAAAGGCCAATCTATCGCCAAATCTATTTTTACCACCATTTGTTCTCTATTTTATGGTGATTTTTCTCTCTATTATTCTAGCATTTTTTTGTGTTGGCCCGGTGTCTCTTTTCCTGCCAGGCCCAGCCTGTTTTTTATCGTCTGCCCGGAGTTTTGGCAGATATACACCCGCGTGTTTTCCCCCGCCGCCACCACAAAGCTCTTGGGCAGCTCCATGGAGGTATTCACCACCCGGCCCGCCTTTTCGGCCCGGCTCAAAAACTCCCGTGTTTTGGCCGATATTGTGCAGGTGTCCAAATCAAAAATCCCCACAACCTCCCGGGTACACACCGTCGTCTCCTGGCCCAAATGCAGATACATTATTTCACCGCCAAAAGCTTAAATATCGAGTGGAAAGTGTAAAGTTGAAAGTGGAAAATGATGGTTCAGGGCATGAGAAGCAGAGCAGCTATTGCGGCCTTAATAACTTTCCACTCTCCACTTTCCATTTTCAACTTTTATCTCTCCACCAGCTTTCCCTTCTCCATAAACACCACCTTCCCGGCGGTCTGCCGCAGGGGCGCAGCATCGCAGGTGGTAAAAAAATTCTGCTTCCCCTGCATGCCGGCCAGCAAAAAGGCCTGCCGGTTCTCGTCCAGCTCACTCAGCACGTCGTCCAGCAGCATCACCGGGTGCTCCCCGCTCACTTCCTTGGCCCGCTGTGCCTCGGCCAATTTCAGGGCCAGCACCACGCTGCGCTGCTGCCCCTGGCTTCCATACACCCGGGCGCTCTGCCCGTCAATCAGGGCCTCAAAATCCTCTCGGTGCGGCCCCGCCGTGCAAAAGCCCGCCCGTAAATCCCGGCTTCGGCAGCGCTGCAGCAGGGCCGGCAGGTCGCCGTCTCCACAGCAGGGCAAAAACTGGATGTCCAGCGCCTCCCGTCCCTTGGCCAGCTCCCGATAAAAGCCCTCGGCCGCCGGGCCCACATGCCGCAGATATTCCCCCCGCCGCAGGCTGATTTCCGCCCCCGCCTCGGCCATCTCCCCGTCAAAAATATCCAGCAGGGCGTCGGCGTCAGCCGTCTCACGGAAATGCTTCAGCAGGGCATTTTTCTGGGCCAAAACCCGCAGGTAACGCCGCAATATCCCCACATAGCCGGGGTATAGCTGGCAGAGCGCCGCGTCCAAAAACCGCCTTCGCCCCTCGGGGCCTGCCTTCACCAGGCTTAAATGCCCCGGCGCAAACACCACGGCGGTAAACCGGCCCGCAATGGCACTGGCACGTCCATATTCCACACCGTTTATCTTGGCATAGCGGCCCTTTTTGCTGGCCCCCAGCCCAAACACGGCAATAGAAATCTCACAGGGGGCTTGGCCGTGCTCGGCTTGCCCCAGCAGCTGCCCGCAAAGCTCTCCCCGCCGCACCAGCTCTAAATCCTTGGCCGCGCGGAAGCTCTTAGAGCCTGTCAGCAGAAACACCGCTTCCAATAAATTGGTCTTTCCCTGTCCGTTCTCCCCGGCAATCACGGTCAACTCCGGGTGGGGGAGAAAGCCGGCCTGTTCTATGTTCCGAAAATCCTGTATTTCCAGCGCATTCAGCCTCAAACCCGTCTCTCTCCCACATCTTTCCATCTTCAAAAATAATAGAAAATAAATGACGACAAAAATAGAAAATAAATCCGTGTAAATCCTCGCAAAAATAGAATTCCTATTTTTTTACAGCCAGATA
>CAYRFC010000131.1:0-7188 GCA_964423365.1 uncultured Oscillospiraceae bacterium | reverse complement strand
GGCCTTGCCCTTTTCTTCTATTCCCCGTAAAATAGAATTAAATTCAGAAAAATGCCTGTGGCCTGACGTAGGGGCCGTGGGCCGGAATAAAACACAACGCAAGGAGGAACAATCATGTCGATGTTTGCACCGTCTGAGATTCTGCTGCCCAAGGAGGGGACCGACCTGCAAAAGTGGGCCGCCTTGGCCTGCGACCAATTCACCAGCCAGCCGGAATACTGGCAGGAGGCCGAGGACTTTGTGGGCGGGGCCCCCAGCATGCTAAAGCTGATGCTGCCCGAGGTCTACCTGGACAAGCCCGACACCGAGGCCCGCATCAACAAAATTTACGAGGATATGGACAAGGCCCTGGTGGACACGCTGACCCAAAAAATCAACGGCTTTGTGTATGTGGAGCGCACCATGGAGAGCGGCGCGGTGCGGCAGGGCCTGGTGGGCAGCGTGGATTTGGAGGCCTACAGCTATGAAAAGGGTGCGGTTTGCGGCATCCGCCCCAGCGAGAACACCGTCATCGAGCGCATCCCCCCCCGTCTGGCCGTGCGCCGCAAAGCCAGCATCGAGTCTCCCCATATCCTCATGCTGATTGACGACACCAAGGGCACCGTGATTGAGCCCCTGGCCGCCAAAAAGGACAGCCTGAAGAAGGTGTACGACCTGGATTTGATGCTGGGCGGCGGCCTGCTGCGCGGCTGGGCCATTGAGAACCCCGCCGACTATGAGGCCATAGACCGGGCGCTGGAAGCCCTGCTGGACAAGGCCGCCTTCTGTGGCCGCTACGGCGTGGGCGAGGATTGCCCCCCCTTCTGCATGGCGGTGGGCGACGGCAACCATAGCCTGGCCTCTGCCAAGGCCCTGTGGGAGGAAGTGAAGCCCGGCCTTTCGGCCGAGGAGCAAAAAAACCACCCCGCGCGCTTCTGCCTGGTGGAGCTGGAGAACATCCAAAGCCCCGCCATTGAGGTGGAGTCCATCCACCGGGTCATTTTCAACGCGAAATACGAGGACATCATAGCCGCCGCCAAGGCCTATGCCCAGAAAAAGGGCCTGGAGCTGGCAGAGGGTGAGGCCGAGGGCCAGACCTTCACCATTGTGGGCGGTGGCAAGCGCAGGGTGATAACCGTGAAAAACCCGGTGCACCCCCTGCCCGCCGGCAGCTTCGAGGACTTCTGGGCCGACTTCAGCAAAGCAAGCCCCGCCGCCGAGGTGGACTATGTGCACGGGGAGGACGCGGTGGATGAGCTGGTGGAGAAAAAAGCGGCCACCGGTGTGCTGCTGCCAGACTTTAACAAGAGCGACCTGTTCCGGGGCGTGGCCCTGGGCGGCGTGCTGCCCAAGAAAACCTTCTCCATGGGCCATGCCAAGGAGAAACGCTATTACATGGAGTGCCGGAAAATTCGGAAATAGATTGAAAAACTAGTTAAACAAAGACAAAGGGATACAAGCCACGGGGCCACAATGACGATGATTCGTCGTTATGGCCCCGTGGCTCTGTCCCGCCAGAATGAGGGAGGTTCGGTATGGAGTTTCGGTACATTCACACCAATTTGAACGTGCAGGACATGGAGAGGAGCATCGCTTTTTACGAGGAGGCTCTGCTGCTGAGGGTGGCGCGCAGGATGAAACCGGAGGACGGCAGCTTCGAAATTGTCTACCTCACCGACGGCCACAACGGAGAGGTTTTGGAGCTGACCTGGCTGGCCGGCAAGGAGGGCCCCTACAATTTGGGAGACAACGAAAGCCATGTTGCCTTTTGCACAAAGGACTTTGCCGCAGCCAAGGAGAGGCACCAAAGGATGGGGGTCATCTGTTTTGAGAACCCCGAAATGGGCATCTATTTCATCGCCGACCCAGACGGCTATTGGCTGGAGGTTCTGCCCGAAAAATAGGGGAAATAATAGAGGGATAATCCTTTAAAAATAGAGTCGGCCCTTCCCAGACAAGGGTGGAAAAACAGGCGCAGAAAGCGAATAAATAAAAAAAGAAATAGCAGAAAAATAGAAAAAGGCCCAGAGAAAAGAGCTCCTTTTCTCCGGGCTTTCTTTTTTGGGGGTTGTTGGGGCTGCATTTTTGTAAAAAAGCGGTGGTTGTTTCCTTCTAGTGCCAAAAACATCTGCTATTTTTCGGGATTTTCTTTCTTTTTCTTTTCTTTTTTCTCGGGTTTTTTGGGCCGGCTGTCGTGGTAGGCCCCCACGGGGGAGCTGATGCCTTTCGCCTGCAGACGTTTTTCGGTGCTGCGGCTAAGTAGGATGTACACCACGCTGGTGAGAGGGATGAAGAACAGCATGCCAAACACACCCAGCAGGCTGCCGCCCAGCGAGATGGCCACCAGCACCCACATGGGGGGCAGGCCGATGGAGGTGCCCACAATGCGGGGATACATGAAGTTGCCGTCTAGCTGCTGCACCACCAGGAAAAGCACCACAAAGGCGAAGGCACGCCAGAAGCCCATGGAAACCCAGATGAGCAGAGCCCCCAGAATGCAGCCGATGAAGGCCCCGATGAGAGGGATGAAGGAGGAGAAGCCGATGAGCACGCCGATGAGCAGGGAATAGTCGAAGCCGCCCACAGAGAGGATGACGATGTAGGCGGAGCCGATGGCCACGGCCTCCAGGCACTGGCCGGTGACAAAACGGGAGAAGGTGCGGTTTGCCAGGTGCAGGAACTCCATGATTTTTTGGAAGCGCTTGGTGGGAATGTAGGCCTGCATCAGGCCCGAAAGCTGGGCGCCGATGTGCTCCTTATCCAGCAGAATATACACCGAGAAGATGAGGGCGATGATGAAGCTGGTGGCCCCGCTTACCACCGAGTTCGCCACCCCCAGGGCCGAGCTGAAGACGTTGCCGAAGCCGCTTTGCAGCCAGCCAAAAATGGTGCTGCCCAGCTTGTTCCAGTCCAGGCTGGTGAGGAATTTTTGCAGGTCGGGCACGTATTTTTGGAAGGGGGCCAGGCTTTCTTGAATGCGCAGGATATAGCCCGGCATCGCCTTGATGAGCAGGTCGACCGTTTTGACGAGCTGGGGCGCCAGCAGGAAGATGAGCATGGCAATGAGCAAAAGCAGCAGCACAATGGTGATGAGGAAGCTGAGTACCCGCCGCCCGCGGGGCAGGTGCTGGCGGAAAATCTTGGTCTCTATGGCGTGCATGGGGATGTTTAGGAGAAAGGCGAAGATGCCCCCCAGGATAAAGGGGAAAACGACGCCCCAGGCCAGGGTGAGAATGCGGGATACCAAATCCACATTCTCCAGCAGCCAGAAGAGGGCGATGCCCCCGCCCACCAGCAAGGCCAGCTTTTTCATGGTTGGTTTATCCAGTTGCATGGTAAACGTTCCTCCCTTGGTGTGAATGATGAGATGGTACGGCAAAATGCCGCCTGCCGCACCCGCCCAAAAGCATGGCAAGACCCTGCCGCGGGCGGATATTCCATATCATATCACAATACCGGGCGCAAACCAACGGTGAAATGTGTAGAGAGTGATTTTTCTTTTTTAGCGGCTTGGCAGAGCACGGAAAAGGCGGCAGCCCGCCGGGCCGGAAGTGGCCCCTTTACAAAAGCGCCGTAAATGCCTATAATAATAGGGCGGCCCCTCCCAGAACAGGCAAAGCGGCTGCAATGCGCGCCCGTAGCTCAGCTGGATAGAGCGTTAGACTCCGACTCTAAAGGTCACAGGTTCGACTCCTGCCGGGCGTACCAGTAGAATAGGACAAAGCAGATGCAGGCTTGCACTTGTTTTGCCCTATTTTTTTACCATAAAAAAAGCAGTACGAGGAAGCATATGGCTGAGCCAATGAAAGACCGATATTACAATGCCGCCTCCATGCAGGCGCTGGCTTCGCATCTGGGTGCGGTGTGCCCCGGGTTTCCGGTGGAAGCCTTTCTGCGCGACCTTATGGACGAAGCATGGCCCGCGCTGGAGCTCAAGGCCCGCATGCGGCATATTACGCTGCAGCTGGGTAAATATTTGCCGGCCGATTATGAGCAGGCCCTTGGTATATTGGATAGGGTGATTGTGGCCTATCCGGCGGGGGATGTTGATTCCGGCTTGCTATATTTTCCGGATTTTGTGGAGGTTTATGGGCAGGAGGAGCGCTATTGGGAGTTGTCCATGGCGGCGCTGGAACGCTATACCCCCTTTTGCACCGCCGAGTTTGCCGTGCGGCCGTTTATCCTGCGCCACGAAGCGCGCATGATGGCCCAGATGGCCGCCTGGGCCGGGCATGAGAATGAGCATGTGCGGCGGCTGGCCAGCGAGGGCTGCCGCCCGGCCCTGCCATGGGGGCAGGCGCTGCCCTGCTTTAAAAAGGACCCGTCACCGGTTCTTGCCATATTGGAGCGGCTGAAAACCGACCCGTCGCTGTATGTGCGCAAGAGCGTGGCCAACAACCTGAACGACATCTCCAAAACACATCCCGAGCGGGTTGTGAAACTGGCAAAGACCTGGTATGGGGAGCACGAGTATAGCGACTGGATTCTAAAGCACGGGTGCAGGACGCTGCTAAAAAAGGGGAACCGGGAGCTGCTGGACCTCTTTGGGTTTACAGACACCGCTTGTGTGCAGGTGCAGGATTTTGCACTGGACGCGGCCTCTATTTATCTGGGGGATAGCCTGCGCTTTTCCTTCCAGCTGGAGACAAAGGCCCCGGCCAAGCTGCGGCTGGAATATGGCATAGACTATGTGAAGGCGAACGGCAGGCGAAACCGCAAAATATTTCAGATATCCCAAACCACGCTGCGGGAAAACGAAAGAAAGCAGTACCAAAAAAACCATTCCTTTGCCGATGCAAGCGTGAGAAAGCATTACCCGGGCCTTCACTCCATCACGCTGATTGTGAATGGTATAGAACAGGCGACGCAGGACTTTAGGCTGCTGGCTGCCCCATAGCCTGCCAACGGTTTTCCCCCGTTACCGCAAAGGCATTTGTACAGCCAGCGCCACAAAAAGACACTTTGGCGGTTCAACCAGTGAAAAGAGAGGAGGGCGAAAAATGATGCGGCCCAAAGAGGTGGTGAGCAGATGGGTGGATGCCTTTAACAGTGCGGATGTACCGTCGCTGCTGGCCTTGTATCATGAAAATGCAACCAATCATCAGGTGGCGAATGCGCCTGTGGTGGGCATTGAAGCCATAGAAGAAATGTTTACCCGGGAATTTGCCACGGCGGAGATGGTGACCATTGTGGAGAATATTTTTGAGGACGGACAATGGGCCATACTGGAATGGCGGGACCAGCTGGGCCTGCGTGGATGCGGGTTCTTTCAGGTGGTAAACGGGAAAATTTTGTTCCAGCGCGGGTATTGGGACAAGCTCACTTTTTTAAAGCAGCACAATTTACCGCTGGAATAAGCCGCCGCTTATCAATAATGTCTACTGAATAAACCGCAAAGCGGATGATTCAGTAGGTGCATGCGCACCACGTAAAATATAATAGTAAAGAGACGATATTTTATTTTGCGACAGTTCTTGATGCCTCTCTGTGTTTGCCCAGCGAAGGGATGCCGTGCAAACCAAAGTGCAAGGTTTTTCTTGTAGCCTTTGCAAAAACCTTGCGCTTTGCCAAATCAATAAACGCTATTTATTATGGGTAATCGCGTTTATTGATTTGTTCAGTGGGCATTAAATATGCAAAAAACCCCCAAAAAACCCAAAAAATGATGCCACCTGCCTGTGGAAGGGCAGGCCTTGTCTAATAGGACAGCTTGTGTCCTATATTTTGCGGTATAATGCCGCTACATCATTTTGCAAAGGAGCGTTTACTCTATGGCCCACGCAGTATTTTATTGTTCTTTTAAGCTAAAACAGGGAGCTTCGGTGGCCGACTTTTTGCAGGCGGCCAAAAATCTGAATGATTTATATATCTCAAAGCAGCCGGGGTATCTCTCTTGGAAACAACTGGTGGCCGGAGATACCTGGGCGGACGTCATCACCTTTGAAACCATGGACGACCTAAAACGCTTTGTAGATAACTCTGGCAAGGCGGGGGAATGGGCCGAGCAGTTTTACGCCTTCCTCAATTTGAACAGCTGCCAGCAGCACGACTTTATGGTGGAGAGAAGCTACGAATAAAGATTTTCCAGCGAGTAAAAATCAACTTAAATTGCGGGCGAACAAGCGAGAAGTATGCATTGGTTTGTGAAATAATTGAAAAGAGGCCGATTGCCAAAGGGCAATGGGCCTCTCTCTGTAGATAAACAAAGTAAATGCAAAAAAATAGGGAGAAAAATAGGGAGAAAACAATGAACTGGGAACCGTGGACGGGCTGTTACCCCACCAGCGAGGGCTGTGACCATTGCTATTTTTATGGGCCGCATGCGAAACGCTATGGGCAAAATACCATAGAAAAAACGGATAAATTCAATTGGCCCATCCGGAAAAACGCGAAGGGCGAATACAATATTAAAGGGAATAAAATTCTGGCCACCTGCTTTGCCACCGATTTTTTTCTGCCCGAAGCGGACGCGTGGCGGGCGGAGGCCTGGGCTATGATACAAGAGAGACAGGACATAGAATTTTTGATTTTGACCAAACGAATTGACCGTTTTCCCGTCGCCCTCCCGGCCGACTGGGGAGAGGGCTATGAGAACGTGAATCTTGGCTGTACCGTGGAAAACCAGCATCTGGCCGACGAAAGGCTGCCGCTGTTTCTCTCGTTCCCCATCAAAAGGCGCTTTATTGCCTGTGCGCCCCTTTTGGAGGAAATAGATATAGCGGCCTACCTGCCCGGGGTACAGCACCTCACGGTGGGCGGCGAGACAGGGCGGGAGGCCCGTGTTTGCGACTATGACTGGGTGCTTCGCCTTCGGGAGCAATGCCTGCAGGCCAACACCACCTTTTGGTTTAAAAACACAGGCTCTCTGTTCCGGCGGCATGGTGTGACGGAAAAAATCAATCCCTTCCAGCAAACAAACCGTGCAAAAGAGTGTGGAATCGATATATCTGACGGCAAGAGGCTGTTTTGATGCTCCAAGCAGAAGCGGAGACACACCGGGCTGCCACCACCCCAAAGCGGCTTTGCCGCCCAGCCCAGGGCTTTTTTGCCAGCCGGGAATATGGAAACAAATACGAAAATCAACTGATACAGAAAATAGAAAATAAACAGAAAATAATAGAGCCAATTCCCTGTGGCTGCGGCAGGGGCTGAACAGATTTGGGACAATTTTGGGGAGATGGTAAAGGAGGGACGGCAGATGGAGGAGTA
>CAYRFC010000130.1:0-7273 GCA_964423365.1 uncultured Oscillospiraceae bacterium | reverse complement strand
AGCCCTGGTTTCCAGGGCTTTTTTGTTGCCTATAGCTGCCTAAAGCGAAGACACAAAAGCCATGGTCCTTCTTCTGCAAATGGCCCTGCCCGTGGTATTGCCCTTCGCTTTCCACCTTCCACTTTCAACTTTCCCCTGTGGGTTTCCCCAGCCAGGCGTCCAGCCAGGCGGCGGTCTCCTCCAGCCAGGTTACCCGGTGGCGGGGCAGGCCGCTGCGGTTCACACTGTGCCCCTCGTTTTTAAAGAGGCAGAAGCGGCAGGGTACCCCCCGGCGCTTTAGCGCGGCATACATTTGCAGGCTCTCGGCGGCGGGGCAGCGTAAATCGTCGGCCCCATGCAAAAACAGGGTGGGGGTTTGCACCTCGGCGGCATATTTCAGCGGCGAAAGCGCAAAGGCGGCCTCGGGGTTTTGCCAGGGGTCGGTCACTTGGTCGGGCACAAACCACAGGCCGATGTCGGAAAGTGCGGCCATGCTGAGCCAATGGGAGATGCCCCGGGAGGAGACGGCGGCGGCAAAGCGGGTGCTGTGGCCCAGCAGCCAGTTCACCATAAAGCCGCCATAGGAGCCGCCATACACCCCCACACGGGCGGGGTCTATCCAGCCGTGCCGGGCCAGGGCTGTGTCCAAAAAGGCCAGCAGGTCGTCGCAGTCCACGCTGGCATAGCGCCCCCGAATATCGGCAAAGGTGTTCCCCCGCCCGCAGGAGCCGCGTGGGTTGCAAAACAGCACGGCGTAGCCCCGTGCGGCCAAAAACTGCAGCTCGTGGTTCAGGGCCGGACCCCACACATTTTTAGGCCCGCCGTGAATCACCAGCACGGCGGGGTATTGCCGCCCGGCCTGCCAGCCCGCGGGGCGCAGCAGCCAGCCGTCCAGCTCCAGCCCGGTGGGCAGCCGCGCGGGCAGCGCCTCGGGCTCCAGGGGGCTATGGTGGGCCGCAAAGTCCCGGTTCCAGCCGCTCAGGCACTCCCCGCGGCCATCCTCCGCCAGGCGGTAGAGCTCCGGCCCATTTTGGCCGTATTGGGCCACATAAAACAGGCTGTTTTCCACCCTCTCCAGCAGGGTGATGTTCCCCTGCCCGGTGCCCTCGGGCCGGATATCCCCCTCGCCGAGGCCCAGCGAGAACAGCCGTGCGTCCCCGTGCTGGGTGCTCACAAACCAGGCGCGGGCGTGGTGGTATACCAGCTGCCCCCCGGCATCCGCCATCACATCGCTGATAACCGAGCTCCAGCAGGTGTGCATACCGCCGCTGTACAGGGTTTGGTAGCAAAGGCTGTCCAAATCCAGCAGGTAGAAATTGCCGTTTTGGTAGATGCCATAGTCCTCCATGTTGTTGCCAAACACCAGCAGCCGTCCCGGGGGGGCCTCGCAGAGGGCGATGAAGGAAAACAGGGGGCTGGGCAGGGGCAGGCTTTCATAGAGCAGGGTCTCGGTGTCCAGCCGGTAAAGCTGGTGGTAGGGCAGGGTGCCGCCCGGCAGGCTGGTGAGGAAAAAGAGCTGGCTGCCGTCCTGCGAAAGGCGCATTTCCTCCACGTCCTGCCCGCCGGGGCCCAGGCTGCGCAGCGCGCCGTTTTCCCAAAGCCAGAGCCGCCGCCTGCGCAGAAAGCCGCCGCCATCGGCCCAGAAGGGCAGGCGCTCCATCACCTCGTAGTCGCCTCGGTCTTGCTCCTGCGCGCCATGGGGCAGCGCGCCCTCCACATCCGCCGCCAGGTACAGCAGCCGCCCGCCGGGCAGGGAGTACAGCATCTCGGCCACGCCGGGCAGGGTGAGGGCCTCGCGCGGCTCCTCGCCGGGGGCCAGGGGCAGCAGGTGCAGCCGGGTGCGCCCCTTTCCGCCCCCTTCGCCTTCGCCGGGGCGCGTGAAAAGAATATGGTCTTTGTCCATCCACCAAAAATCCGCCACCCGGCCCCCCGTTTCCAGTGGGGCCAGCGCCTCGCCATTCCACAGCCACAGGCTTTGGTTGTAGCGGTTTTCCGCAAGGTCGGCCTGGCGCAGCAGCAGGGCCAGCTGCCCAAACTGTGCGCGCATCTTGCTTGGCGCCTGCAAGTGGGCAAAACTATCGGCTTCCATCCGTCCGTTCATGTGTTTTTCCTTTCCGGCAAAGCTCCTCTAGCCCAGAGCTACGTCCAGCACCATCATCACCAAAAAACCCGCCAAAGCGCCCAGGGTGCCGGTGTTGCTGTGCTCGCCCAGGTGCGCCTCGGGAATCAGCTCCTCCACCACAACATACATCATGGCCCCCGCCGCAAAGGTGAGGAACCAGGGCATCAGTGGGGTGATGCCCCCGGCCACCAGCACGGCCAAAATGCCGCCCACCGGCTCTACAAAGCCGGAAAAGGCCCCAAAGGCGAAGGATTTTGGGTTTGAAAAGCCATCCTTTTTCAGTGGCAGAGAGACGGCGGCCCCCTCGGGAAAGTTTTGCAGCCCCATGCCGATGCAGAGCGCCAGTGCCGCGGCGGCCGTGCCGTGGCCGCTGGCCACCATGGCGCAGGCCAGGCCCACGGCCATGCCCTCGGGGATGTTGTGCAGGGTGACGGCCAGCACCAGCAAAAAGGAGCTGGGGAGCTTGGTGTGGGGGCCTTCAGCCTTGGTGCTGCCGGGGTGCAGGTGGGGGATGATGACGTCCAGCAGCAGCAGGAAGCCCACCCCCAGAATGAAGCCGCCCGCGGCGGGCAGCCAGCCAATTTGGCCCTGCGCCTCGGCCAGCTCTATGGCGGGTATGATGAGGCTCCACACGCTGGCGGCTATCATCACCCCGGCGGCAAAGCCCAAAAACACCCGCATCATGGCTGGTTTTGGCTCCCCGCGCACAAAGAACACCGTGCCCGCCCCCAGCGCGGTCATCAGGAAGGTGAAGCCTGTGCCCAGGGCGGCCAGCGCCAGTGGGGGCAGGGCGGCAAAAAATTCCATGAGAGTTTCTCCTTGTAAAAAAGTGTGCTATACTGAAGGCAGGGCAAAAAGAAGAATATACGAAAGGCCGCGTGGTGGATGGCAGCGGCTTTTGTTTCCATACACATAAAGAATATCACAGTGTGCTAGGTGGTGCAAGATGACGAAAAACCTGTTTGTGCTGCGGGATGTGGCCAACTTTGCGGCGGGGGCCTTTGAAAACACCGCCGTAGACGAGGGCGGCATTCAGCTGGGGCGGATGGGAACGGGCTTTTTGCCCGAGGGAAGCTACACCAGCCCCCCGTTTACAGCGGAAAAATTCCGTGAGCTGATACCCAGCTGGAACGCCGATACCCCGCCGGGCACCTCCATTGAGCTGCAGGTGCGGGTGCAGGTGCTGGGGCGGTGGAGCCAGTGGTTTAGCTTTGGGGTGTGGAGCGTCTCGCAGGAGCGCAGCTCCCCCCCGGCCCACGGCGACGAGCTGGCGCTGGTGGAGGCCGAGGTGCTGCGGGTGCTGCCCGCCCTGCCGGCGGCGGAGGCGGCCCAGATGCGGGTGCATCTGCACGCCGAGGATGAAAAGCTGACCCCCACCGTGCTGCTGATGGCGGCGGCGGTGCGCCCCGAGGCACTGCCCGAGACCAAGCTCTATGCCGGGGAGCGGCAGCTGGAGGTACCGGCCTATTCCGCCCTGGTGCGAGACCCCTCCATTGCCGCGCGGATAGGCGGGGCCACCAGCCTTGCCATGCTGATGAACCGCTGGGGGGCCGACGTGCTGCCCGAGGAGCTGGCCCGCAGCATCTATGACGCGGGGGCGGGCAAGTATGAAAACCTGGCCTTTTTAAGCGCCGCGGGCGGCATTTACGGCTTCGAAAGCTATGTGGGCTTTGGCGGGGTGTCGGCCCTGCGGCGGGAGGTGTGGCAGGGGCAGGGCATTGCGGCGCGGCTGCGCTACAAAACCCCGGCCCTGGCCGAGGGGGGCGAGGCGGCAGGCGGCGAGGTGGCGCGGGATACCCGGCCCATCCTGCCCGGCGCCACGGTGGACAGCCAGGGCCATCTGGTGGTGGTGCGTGGCTTTGGCAGCGAGGCGGGCGAGGAGTTTGTGCTGCTGAACGACCCCTTGGCCCCCAGCAATGACGCGGTGGCCCAGCAGGTGCCGCTGGAGCTGTTTGAGAGGATGTATACCGGCGTGTACCTGACCCTGCACCGGGCCCTGCACGGCCTCAAGAGCCATAAGCCTGTGCGCAGAATGGTGCAGCTTTCGCTGGAGGGCGGGGAGATTCAAATGTGGGACGGGGACGAGGCCCTGATACCGGGGCCCTTCACGGGGGAGCAGCTCTCCCGCAGCACCCTTTGCTACATCCTTTCCAGCCCCGTGGCCTACGCCAGCACCGCCCAGCGGCAGTTTTATTACCCCAGCCCCGATGAGAAGGGGCGGCTGAAATTCGACAGAAAAACGGCGGTGAACCGCCGCATGACCTTCTACCGCATCGGCCCAAACGGGCACACCTGGGTGGCGGAGAAGCGCATAGAGAGCCTGCTGGGCCACGAGGCGGAGACAGAGGAGGCGGAGGAAGCATGACGCTGGATGAGATTTTGCAAAACCGGCGCAGCGTACGGCAATTTAAGGCAGACCCGGTGCCGCCGGAGGCTCTGCACGCCATTGCACAGGCCGGGCGGCTGGCCCCCAGCGGCAAAAATGTGGAAAACCGGCACATTGGCGTGGTGACAAACCGGGCGCTGATAGAGCGGCTGCAGGAGGCGGCCTATGGGCAGAAGCAGGTGGGCAGTGCCCCGGCCTGCCTGGTGGTGTGGGCCGAGAACGAGCGGATTATGGACTGTGGGCGCAGCGCCGCCACGGTGGACGGGGCCATAGCCATGAGCTTTATGATGCTGAAGGCCACCGAGCTGGGGCTGGACGGCTGCTGGCTGGGGCATTTTAAGGCCGACAGGGTGAAGGAGATTTTGGGCCTGCCGCCCGAGGCCGTGGTGGTGGTGATGAGCCCCCTGGGCTACGCCGCCCGCCGCCCAAAGCCCACCAAACGGCGCCCGCTAGAAGAAATATGGCAGATATGGGAGTGAGAGTATGACGAGTGTACGCATCGATACGGCAAAAGAGGGCTTTCATGCCATCACACAGCAGGTGGCCGACGCGGTGGAGACCTCGGGGGTGCAGAAGGGGCTCTGCCTGGTGTACTGCCCCCACACCACCGCCGGGGTCACCATCAACGAAAACGCCGACCCGGATGTGGCCATAGACCTGCTGCTGGCCCTGAAAGAGGCTTACCCGGACCGCCCGGCCTTCCGCCATGCCGAGGGAAACAGCGCCGCCCATGCCCGGGCCTGCGCGGTGGGTTCCTCGGTAACGGTGCCCATACAGGAGGGGGAGCTGGTGCTGGGGCGCTGGCAGGGCATCTATTTCTGTGAGTTTGACGGCCCCCGCCGCCGCCAGTTCTGCATTCAAATATTGGGCGTGTAAACAAAAACCAGCACGGGAAGCCCGCGCTGGTTTTTTTACATGGGTTTCAAATTCTGGTTTAGGCGGTCTACCATCCAGGCCAGGCGTTTTTTCCGCCCGGCCTCTGTTTTTGCGTCAAAATATGCCCGTGTATAGGTTCTTTTCACAGAGGGGGGCATGGCCAAAAAGTGGCTGTGGGCCGGCTCATGGGCCTTGAGCAAACCGGCCACAAGGGCAATTTGTTCCTCGGAAACAGCCGGGGAGGGGGCGGCGCCCCACTGGCCGTTTTTCTTGGCCTCGGCTATCTTCTCCCGGCCAAAATCGGTCATCAGCCCACGTTCTTCCAGCTTTTCGGCCAGCGCCTTGTTTTTGCTGGACCATTTGCTGTTTTCCCGGCGGCAGGCAAAATACTTTTTGTAGCTTGTGTCATCCAGGCTTTGCATCTGTCCGTCAATCCAGCCGTGGCACAGGGCTTCCTCCAGTGCCTCTGCCGCTGTGAGGGTGGCGGGCCCGCCTTTTTTGCCAAGCAGCAGCCACACCCCCTCGCTGCTGCGGCCATTTTCCTGCAGCCATGCGCGAAACGCGGCCCGGTTCGGAAATTCCAGCATCTCAGCCATCCGTTTTCCCTCCACTACAGTATGGGGAAAGCTTCAGTGGGCCGAGGGATTCACGCAGCCATCCGGAAACTCGGCCGAGCAGGCCACGTCGTTCTGCCCAAAGTCCAGCTCAAACACCGGGCTGGGGGCTTTCCACAGCCCGTGCAGGTTGCAGTAGGCATACACCTCCAGCACCTCGCTGGGCTTCACATGTAAAAGGGCCTCGGGCGGGTCGCCCGCGCAGAGGTTGCAGTAGCTGCCGCCAAATGAAGTTTTCACAAAAATCCAAGAAATATGGTGCTCGTCCGTCATAGGGTGCAAGGCTGAGCCAACCTGTACCTTTACGCACTCGCCCTCCGCACGCACCACCGGCACATGCTTTTCCGCGGCGGCATCGGTGCTGTTGGGG
Source organism: uncultured Oscillospiraceae bacterium (assembly GCA_964423365.1). GTDB lineage: Bacteria > Bacillota > Clostridia > Oscillospirales > Ruminococcaceae > JAAYCI01. The sequence continues at coordinate 926 of CAYRFC010000130.1, read as the reverse complement.
GTGATGAGGTGCTTTGCCTGGCTGGGGCAGGTCTGCCCGGCCGCCCCCATCTCCAGTACAATTTCGCCGCAGTCCTCACACTGATAAAAATTGGCCATGCTGCATCTTTCCTTTCCTTCCTGCGGCCGTGCCGCAGATGATATTGGCCCGGGAAGCCCGGTTCCGGGGTTATTTTAAAAAAAGGCTTGACAAAGGGGTGGATATCTGAAAACAAAAAATGTATAATAGAAGGGACTTGTTTTTTTCGGGGCGCTACGATAAAGCACAAGCGTTTTCTATTTCCACACAAGTATACTCTTTTGGCCCCGCCCTGCCAAGAGAAAAATGCCGTTTCACATAGGACGGCTTAAAATTAGGGATACTGCTGCTTTCTGTGGTGCGTTACCGGGAGGCGGAAAAATACAAAGATTTCGGAGGGAGCAAACAATGGATTTTACACAGCAGAGCTGCCGGGATTTTGTGACGGTGTTGGCCGGGAAAGACCCGGTTCCGGGCGGCGGCGGCGCCTCGGCGCTGGTGGGTGCCATCGGCATGGCCCTGGGCAACATGGTGGGCAGCCTCACGGTGGGCAAGAAGAAATATGCCGATGTACAGGAGGATATTCTGGCGCTGAAGGCCAAGGCCGACGCTTTGCAGGAGGAGCTTCTGGCGCTGGTGAAGCGTGATGCAGAGGTGTTTGAGCCGCTGAGCCGCGCCTACGGCATGCCCAAGGAGACCGAGGAGGAGAAGCAGGAGAAGGAGCGGGTGATGGAAGCCGCTTTGAAAGAGTGCTGTGACGTACCTTTGCAGATAATGGAAAAATGCTGCGAGGCCATTCGTCTGCACGAGGAGTTTGAGAAGAAGGGAACCGCCATCGCCATCAGTGACGTGGGGGTGGGCGTGGTGATGTGCCGCGCGGCGCTGCATGGGGCCAGCCTGAACGTCTT